>CAZDKA010000011.1:0-20832 GCA_964505815.1 uncultured Candidatus Saccharibacteria bacterium
GAAAAGGTCGAACAATATCGATCAGAAGTGTCACCCTTGAAGGTTAACTAAAGGGACTCCTATGGAACTTAAAAATTATCAAAAAAAGACGCTTGGAGAACTAAAACGATTTATTGCCGGAGTGAAGGGGCGTGTTCCGGCCGAAGCCGCGCGGCTTGCTTTTTATATGCAAACAGACAAGGCGTATAATTTACTGCCGGAAGTTGGGAATAGCCCGTTTGTCTGCATTAAAGTTCCTACTGCCGGAGGAAAAACGCTTATTGCCGTTCATGCGGTTGGCCTGCTTTTTAAAGAATATTTCAAAGAGCGTGAAGATACCGGCCTGGTAATGTGGTTCGTACCGTCTGATGCCATTAAGACCCAGACGTTGAATAATCTTAAAAATAAAAATCATCCGTATCGTGAAGCGCTTGATAAGCGTTTTGACGGCGCTGTAAAAATTTTTGATTTAACTGAAGCCAAGGCAATAAAGCGGGATGATTTAGCTGATAATCTTTGCATTATTGTTTCAACCTTAAGCGCTTTTCGCCGTAACGACAGAGAATGGCTTAAGGTATATCAGGACAACGGCGCTTTAATGGATCATTTTGACGGGCTTGACCTCAAGAAAGCCGATTTTCTTAAAAGAAGTAAAAATGGAGAAGTTGTGTATTCGTTATCAAATGTGATTAAACTTCATAGCCCTTTGGTCATTGCGGATGAGGGACATAATGTGCAAACCCCGCTGGCGTATGAAATGTTGAAGGACTTGAACCCGGCGTTTGTTCTTGAATTTACCGCCACACCCAAAGGAAAAAGCAATGTATTGGTAAGTATTGCGGCAAATGAATTGAAGAAAGAGAACATGATAAAAATGCCGGTCTTTCTTGCAAATAAAGTGCCGTGGAACGAAACGATTACCGAGGGAATTTTAAAACTTCGCGAGCTTGATAAGATTGCTGCAAAAAACAAAAAGGATTATATACGGCCAATTATGCTTATACAGGCGGAACGAGAACAGGAGTATCCGCGTCGGGTGCATGTAAAGCAGATATATGATTTTTTGGTTTCAAAAGAGTGCAAAATTAGTCCTGAAGAAATTGCGATTCAAACGAGCAAAACAAAGCAGTTGCCGGCAACCGAAATTTTATTAAACAAGGTTTGCAAGATTCGATTTATAATTACGGTTAATGCGCTGCGCGAAGGGTGGGATTGCCCGTTCGCGTATGTTTTGGTTTCGGTTTCGAATTTGGGCGCCCGTCTTTCGGTTGAACAAACAATCGGCAGGATTATGCGCCTTCCCTATGCAAAACGATATGCCGATGATGCTTTAAATTCTGCGTATGTTTTTGCGGCAACAAGAAATTTTAGGCAGGCGTCCGAAATAGTTATTAAGGGTTTGGAAGGCAATGGGTATGAAGATATTATACGGACGGCGGAAGGTGTTTCTGTCGGGGCGGGTGAATATAAAAGAGTGATAAAAGATAAAACAGCGCGTCTGCCGTTTTTGAATATAAAAGACGGCTCAACATTGCGGCGTTTGGATTATGTAAGCGACTTAATCGATGATATTCCTGTTTTAAAAAATGCCAAAGCAGACATTGCTCTTTCCATAACTGATGATAACCAGGTAATTAAAATTGATGTTACCAGAGAAGGAGGATTGGTGCGCGATGCCGCGGGAAGGCTGGGTCTTACTTATCATCACAGGGATTTTCAAAAAGAAGATTTAGTAAATTGGTTTCGCGAGAAAATACAGCGCGGCTTTATTTCTATTGATGAAGTTACTGGTTATCTTGAGCGCGCGCTGATTGGTCTTTTAAAAAAGCATTTATTGGCCAGTTTAAGTATGCATAGATACCAGGTCAAAGAAGCGATTGAACGGCGGATTGATGAATTGGTTGAGGAGACCTCTACCAAGAAATTTAAAGATTTGGAGGCGCGGAAACGTTTATGCGCTAAGGGAGAAGAATATATATTACCGGAAATGATAAAATTTGCTTTAGTATCCCAAGAGCGTTTTACCAAGCATCTTTATGAAAGAGTCGGAAAAATGAATGGGGAAGAAACAGATTTTGCTTTTCAAATTGATAGTATTAAAAATATTTCATGGTGGTGCCGAAATCCGGAAAATGACGGTTTTTATATTCAGGGTTGGCATAAAGACAAGTTTCGACCGGATTTTATCGTAAAAACAAAGAAGGGAAACTATTTTGTTCTGGAATATAAGGGAGAATATCTTGAGCGTGGGGAAGATGCGGTATATAAAGAAAAAATTGGAAAAATTTGGGAAGAATTAAGCGATAAAAAATATTATTTTATTCTTTTCGGCGCTTCTGAAGTTAATGCTGTTCTCGAACGAATTTCCAAATTTTGAATTAAATATTAGGAAGAAAGGTGTATGGTGAGTATCCCAAAAATGTTTTTGAAATAGTTAAATGATAATTGACTACGAAAAACATCCCATACCATCGCTTCCAGCGAGCTACGGGACAAGAATTGACCAGCTCGTCTATAAACTCTACGGGCTCACGCCGAGGAAAACAAAAATCAGCAAAAATAACATACCAACAAACTTGAGAATGTAAGGATGTTGTGGGGCAAGAAAATTATGAAATTATCGCAAAAACAAATAGATAAATTATGGGACGAAACCGGTCCGTATTCGCAGGCGAATTTAACCATTCAGACGCGTGTATTAGACGATAGAATAAGTCGAGTTTTTTTGGTAGTTGAAGCAGACATCAACCCGTTGACTTATGAATTAGTCAAGAAACATCGGGGGCAATTTGCGGATGATCTGAAAGTTTTGCAATTACTCGATCATGCCGAATATCGAGGACAAGTTTTTGGATATGTTGTTATGGCTTTTGAGTCGGAATACCGAAATGAAGGCGTGATGCGTGAAGCGCAGGAACGACTAAAATATACGACGGAAACGCTTATTAAAATGCACAAATTTGTTATGGGTTTGATAAAAAATAATTAAAAAAACATTCTAACATTCTGCAGAATGTTAGAATGTTGTAATAGCGACAATGGATAAATTTGAACGTGAAAAATTAGAAGAGGAATTGAAAGAATCGGAGGTTGCATATGATCCCAAAGCGTTTAAACCCGGCCCTTTGACCCGATTAATGCTTCGTTTAAGTCCGACCGCGGGTTTTAAAATGCTGAATAAAAAACTTGGAATCAAGAATGATGCCTTTGATAAAGCCCACGAAGTGTTTTCAAATGTTAAACGTGTGGATATTTTCCCTGCCGCGGCAGGAAACAGAGGCTTTATTTTGGTTTTGGATAAAAAGACAGCCCTCTACTTCTATCAGGACGGCGACCATTTTGTTTATGACGGCTTTGAGATGGGTGAATATGACGGCGGAGACGTAACTATCTTTGACGGCTTAAAATAAACATCCTTATAAACTTGAGAATGTAAGGATGTTGTAGGGCAAAAAATTAGGAGAAATAACATTCTAACATTCTGCAGAATGTTAGAATGTTTATGAATACGCCAGGCGGGTGGCGTATTGGGAAAGCTCTGGCCCGGTGACAATCGCTCGCCAAAGGTGCAAACAAGGGCAGAAGCTGGTTACATTTGTGGATAAGCGTGGTTGATAGCCCGTTTTTTATTTTCTATAATAGTTATATAGTTTCGAAACTATGAAATCGCCACTTCCAAAAGCAACCTACGAGCGAAACGCTAATATCTATAAACTTCTTGCCAATTCTAAAAGGCTGGAGGTTTTGAATCTTCTAAAAACACGCGAGCTTTCTGTGGAGCAAATGCTCGGCACATTAAAACTCCCCAAGGCAAACCTGTCGCAACATTTAGCGCTTCTTCGCCATGCGCGCTTGGTCACCGTGCGGCGGAGCGGCCTCAACGCCTATTACAAAATAGCCGATCCAAAGATCGTGGAACCCTGCCGGATTCTCCACCAACTTTGGAAAGGGAAATAATCCATGAAGGACTTTAAAATTTTTATCGGTATCATAATAGCACTTGCCGTCATTGTGGGGGTTGTGGCTGTTTCCCGGAATCAGACCTCGGAAAATAACCACACCGCATTGCATCCTGTTGCCGACATTCAGAAATTGCCGCTCAAAACGCCGAGTACGAAAACTAATCTTATGCCCATTGTGAAAGACGGGATAAAAGAATTCGAGCTTACTCTTGATGAGATTCGCTGGGAATACGCCAAAGGCAAATTCGTCCATGCCTGGGCGTACAACGGGCAAATCCCCGGACCGGAAATTCGTGTTACTGAAGGCGATAAAGTGCGGGTGGTGGTAAAAAATAATTTGCCGGTCGGCACTTCCCTCCATTGGCACGGAGTGCATGTAGAAAACAAGGCTGACGGAATACCCGGTCTCACTCAATACCCCATCAAGCCGGGAGAAACTTTTACCTACGAGTTTACCGCCAAAAATGCAGGCACTCATTTCTATCATACCCACGGTTCCTCCCATATGGATGTGGCGCTCCAGTTTGATATGGGGCTTTCGGGGCCGTTCATTATTGAGCCAAAGAATCCCAAGAAATACGACAGAGAATATGTGTATATGCTTGATGAATGGGAAATTAATCCCGACGGAACAAATGGCGCGCTTACCACCGTAGGCGAACAAGGCGAGCATGTTCATAAACATGATTACAATGTTTTCACCATTAATGGTGGGGTCTTCCCGGATATTGATCCTTTAATGGTAAAAGAGGGCGAGCGTATTCTTATTCGACTTATCAATGCCGGGACGCAGGAAATTCATCCTATGCACACGCACGGCCATTCCTTCAAGGTGGTAGCAATTGATGGGAATCTAGTTTCTTTATCAGCCCAGCAAGTGCGAGACAATTTGCCGATTCTTCCCGGCGAGCGCTATGACATCGAGCTTATGGCAGATAATCCCGGTGTATGGCTTTTCCACTGCCATCTTGTGCATCACGCCGCCGCTGGTATGATTATTCCCTTTTTCTATGAGGGATATAAGCCATGTTGCTTGGAATAAAAGGGTATCAGCCGGTCGACGAATACCAAATTAAAACTAAATTCATTTAAAACCATGAAAATCAGAAATGTGTATATGGGCATCGCGGTTCTAGCAACAATCCTCATGCTTTTTGCTTTCGTTTCTGCTCACGAAGTCACATCTTTACCAATGAAAGATATTTCCAGCAGAGGCGGAACGCATCACCTCGAAGTTAAACCCGAGTCCCTTGAAGGATACAGAATTCCCTATATAAAGGTGGTGGCTACGATCATTGATCAGGAGTCTCAAAAAACGAAAACCGTTGAACTTCATCCAATGTTCGGGGGCAATTTTCATTACGGAGTAAATGTTGCGCTTGAACCAAAGCAATATCTGCTCCGGTTTCATCTTGATCCGCCCTCGTTTATGAGAGGAGAGAAACGGATGAATCAGTGGGTCAGTGCTATAGACGCTGAATTTCTTTTCGACGGAGCGGCCCAATTCGAAAAAAGTATTAAAATCGGAGAAAAAATGACGCCAGATATGAAAATTTCCTTTGAAGCGGAACATGTTGAAAAAATGTTTGTATCTGCCGGAAGCGAAAAAGAACATATGGCCCACGAGGAGCTGGGGGCACCCAAGGAATCAGAGAATCTTAGTCAGCAATTCCGAAAATTTCTACCTTTTGAACATCTCGCCGAAAGTCACTGGTTCGCGGTTGTCTTGAGTATTCTTCTCTGGGCTTCGTTGATTTATACTGCCTACGCACTCATTCAAAAGTTTAGAAAAACATCGCAACATGAATAATCAGAAAATAATTGAATGGGTTCTTAAAATCGCGGTTGCCGGAGAATTTATCGGGCATGGCGTTTTTTCCCTGCAGGGCAAGAAGGATTGGATCGGCTGGTTTGCTAATTTCGGCGTTTCTGATACAGGAACAGCAACGCAGCTGCTGTTCTTTATCGGAGTCATGGATATCGCATTGGCAATTCTAATTCTTGTTAAGCCAGTTCGTCTTGCACTTTTATGGATGGCATTCTGGGGATTCTGGACCGCGCTTATTCGGCCACTTGTCGGGATGCCTATATGGGATTTCGTAGAACGCTGGGCTAACTGGGGAGCTCCTTTAGCACTACTCTTTCTTGTGGGTTGGCCCAAAACATTCAAAGAGTGGTTCGGCAGTCGCTAAGATGAAACTAAACAATACACGGCGAATTTTAATTATCGGCGGAGGATTTGGCGGGTTGACGACCGCTCTGGCGGAAACAAAAGTCTTTAATTTAAAGGTCGAATAATATCAGCAATCTTAAATCCCGTACTAACTATGAATATTAATATTTCATCTCAGGAAACGATTTGGCCTCAATGGTTTCGATACGCACCCGCGATTTATTTTTTCCTGATTCTCGCCGCTACTGCTCATTTTGGCGAACACATTTTGCAGATGATACAATACTACATCTTGCACGTAAAACCGTGGGGGATACTCGGACAAATTACCGATCGAGAATGGCTTCATGTATGGTACAACCTTCCGTCTTATCTTGTTATTCTCATCATCTATCTGATGATAAAAAAGCGGGCGCCGGAAGCATATCGTACTGATAAAGCAATGAAAACAATGACGCTATTTTTATGGATCCAGGGCTACCACCTTATTGAACATATAGTTAAAATATACCAGTATCTGGCTACCGGCATAGAGCCGGCTCCGGGAATCCTGGGTAACGTCGTCGAGCTTGTTCCGCTCCACTTTATACTCGTTCTTGTGACCTATATATTGACAGCAATGATATTCTTTCAGAGTCCCGTGATCGGATACCAAGCTCTAAAGTAAAACACCCCCGACTAGCCAGCCGAGGGTGACGTTCTGCTCTTTTGAGCGATCAGATAATCATCTGCGCGCACAATGCAAAACCCTGATCGTAAAACGGCATTTTTTTCAGCCGTTTTCACAATTGGGCGCGGCCCGATCTGAGGCATCACATAATAGCCGCCGGACTTTAACACGCGATACGCTTCCGGATAAAACGATCCCCTCGACCTGTATCCTTCTGCGCCCATCATGATATAGATATCGAACAAAGAGCTCGCGAAGGGTAATAGCTCAAAGTCGCCCCGCACAAACCTGTTTCCTCTTCCGCGCAACTTTGCATAATGAAGGAGGTTTTGTTCTATGTCGAGTGAGGCATAAACGTGACTGATACCGGCTCGCGCAAGTTCTGATATTACTCCAACCGCAGTTAAACCTGTAGCGGAAGCGGTTTCCAGTATTTCCAGCGGTTTTCCGGTGCCCGGCATTTGTTCAGCAAGATATTTTATAACCCTGCCTATATCCGCGGCCTTATCATCAAGCTTACAATCCAAAGCAAACCTCTCGTACCTCGCGGCATCCGAATAATCGTGAGTCGTCGCGTAAAAGAGCATCTCGGCCCGCACCCGGTCATCAATCATTTTATTTCCCTCACGTGCGCGTCCGCCTGATATTCATACACTATTCCATTTTGAACGCCGAGTAAATGGCTCTCAACCTCTTTGCCAATAGACGTACTGAAGATGATAAAAACCCCGCATTCAAAATGAGTGCGGGGCGAGTTTTGAAAATGTTCACCCGCTACGGGAGAACTAAAAATTTTGCGGTCATTGTCGGCGCATGAGTTGAGCAAGTAAGCTCATATACGCCGGCCTGCTCCGCGGCAAAGGAAACTTCATACTGCCTTCCGCGCTGCCAGTCCGCATTCGCTAACACTTTTCGGCCCGAAGGATCGGTAATCCACACTTCATGACTGTCGCCGTTCACTACAAATACCGTCAAATTGATTGTGTCGCCGCGGCGCACGGTAACAAAGCTCGGAGAAAACATATAACTTGCGACTTCCCACTTTTGCGGATTGCTTTTATCTGCCTCACCCGGAGCTTTATAGCCATATCCCTTGGAAAGATCTTTGGGATTAATGGTTGGCGGAGCAAGTTTATCGCTCGTTGTTGCGCCCTTGATCTCCACGAGATTCATAAAAATGGTGTGCGTGGTTTGCCCCTGACTGTACGATGCGTTGCCAACCATGAGGACGCTCAAGGCCATGATTACACCAATTGCCATTGCCACAAAAGCACTCTTTTTCATCGTTCTTCCTCCTTTGTCTCCTTTGTCAAAGAGCTTAAGCGATTTGAGGATTTAGTAGATAAATCATCCTTGCCCTCACTAAACAAGTAACACGGCTATGCATAACTGACGATAAATATATCGATCTTGAGTCCAAGATAAGGTATTGTTTCTTTATTAAATAAATTGAATTTCGGCAAAGTTCGGCTTAAATAAAGGACTTTCGCTTATACAAGCTTGACATTTTAAATGGATCTGTTACCCTAGAAAGTGACGACGGAAATATCGTCACACTTTATAAAATTTATGCATTTACAAAAATCTATTGAACAACTTGGATACAGGCCCAATGAGGCCAAGATTTATCTATCTGCGTTAAATTTAGGTGAAGCCGCCATTTCTGAAATAGCGCAACAAGCCAAGATCCCGCGGACCACGGCGCAAATGTTAATTCAGGGCTTGCAAAAAGAGGGTTTAATGAATTTTTATCTCAAAAAGAGGCGCCGGTTGTGGCTTGCGGAAAATCCGGAAAAACTGCTCATCCGGCTGAAAGAAAAGGAAATATTTTTAAAAGAGGTTATGCCCCAACTTCAAGCGCTTCGCCATGACACAGGAGTTAAACCGACCATTAGATTTTATGGCGGCACGGATGGGATAAAACAAATTCTGCAAGACATAATAGAAACCAAGCATCATATTCTGTCTCTTACATCGCTTGAAGACGCTCTACTGCTTCTAGGCGAGAATTTCAAAGATTTTATCAAGCAAAGATATACTCATTATTTGCGGGTCCGGTTTTTAACCAAGCGCCATCCGGAAACAATAGAACTTAGAAAACACGACGCCGAAGAGCTGCGCCAAACCAAATTTTTGCCGGATGATTTTCCGCTGAAAAACGCCAACTTCATATATGGGAACAAAGTGACTATTTTCTCGTTGAACAAGAAACTGCCGGTCGGCATTATTATTGAAGATGAAGATATTGTAGACACTCAAACTGCGCTATTTGAACTCGCCTGGGATAATGCCCGGACAAATTAATTGTTCCTCCAAAAAATGGTTCTCCGCCCTCGCTGAAGCTATAACGGACACAGTGACGTTGTTCACAGTGCGATGGTCATAGGATAATTCAAGGTTGTTGACCCCGTTAGAAGTCCAGTAGCGGCCAGTAGTTTTAAAATGACCAAAAGCGAAAGCGGCTTGCGTCTCATGCCCCCTGAACTAAATTACCGCGATTAAGACTTCTAACGGGGTTGACGGCCACCAGGGCGATATGCTATGTTCCCTATTGTGGCAAGAATTAAGTTAGGAATCATACTGGAAAGTTTGGAATCAGAACTAAGGCAGTCGTTTAGAGCGGTGGTTGCGGAAGACCATACCAATTCGCTATTTCGCGCATTTAGGAAAAAAGTTGAAAAAGATAAAATTTGGTATACTGTTCCTGACCATCTGGTAGAAAAAGACAAGGTGTAAAACAGTAAGTCTTGCTTTCCTTACCTTACATTAATGTAAGCCCTAGGAATACAAAGACAGGTCGGCTTACTTAGTTAATACGTGAGGAAAATGCTATGGCAAAAAAGTTGTATGTAGGCGGATTGTCCTACGACACCAATGAAAGCGCGCTGAAGGAACTGTTTGCTCAGGCAGGAACCGTTGAATCGGCGACCATTATCATGGACAGAATGTCCGGCCGCTCAAAAGGATTCGGCTTTGTTGAAATGTCGTCCGAGGAAGAGGCCCAAAAAGCGATTGAGACGTTCAACGGCAAGGAGCTTGACGGAAGAAGCATTACGGTAAATGAAGCCCGGCCGCAGGCGCCCCGTTCCCCTGGAGGCGGATTTGGAAGAGGTGACCGAGGAGGATTTGGCGGAGGACGCCGAGACCGCTACTAGGAAATCTGTTTCTTGAAAAATCCCCTTCATAGGGGATTTTTCATTATGTAAGCGATTGGTTCCGAGGGAGCTGTCCGAATGGAGATAGTCTGTTTTTTTGTTTGACACCAAACACCAGAACAGTTAATCTCTGAATTATAATCATTGAACCTTGAAATCGGAGGAAAAACATGGATAACAATTGCGTTTTCTGCGACCTAACTAAGCTCGGAGAGCGTCTTATCGCTGAAAATAACGGATATTATGTGGCCGCTACGCTTGGCCAGATAATCGGGGGATATGCGCTTGTAATTCCGAAAGCGCACATCTCGTGCATGGGCGCACTGACATACCATGGTCCTGATAGCGAGACGAAAGCAATGCTCAAGATAACAGAAAAAGTGTGTCGCGCGCTTTCATTGGAATATCAACACAGCACTTCAGCAACTCCTTATCCTGTTACAGTGTTCGAACATGGAATTGTTGGACAAACCGTCAAGCACGCTCATCTCCATCTCTTGCCAACAGTTATTGACTTGACCCCAAAGATACGCGCTGACTTTCCGGAATCCTAGTTTGAAGAGCTTCAGTATGCGGCGCACTTGCAAGAACTTTACAGCAAGCGCCCGGAGCCATATCTTTTCTGGACGGTCCCTAGCGGCAAGACAATGGTGTGTTGGAATCCGCCAGCACCGCCGCAATATCTGCGTCTTATTGTGGCCGAACTTCTTGGCCATCCCGAGCGTGGAAATTGGCGCAACATGGATCCAGAACTAGATAAACAATTGGGACAGGAAACTGTTGATCGCCTCAAACCATATTTTGCATGAAGCCCTTATGGGCTTCTTTTTTATGAAAGAACTTGCCGCCAAAGCAGTAAATTATTCAATCTATTTTTAATTGAAAATTTAGTGAATCGAGTTATGATTCGCCATCGCTTTCATCATCATTTACTTCTGCATGCCCGGCTGCCGCCCCAATGCGGCTGAAAAGGCCTAAGCAGTCATGCCGCCTCGCGCGAGGCGGTTTTTTTAACTTCACAGAAGTGAGCCAAAAGCAGTTGATGTGCTATAATCATGTAAAGGTCGAAAAGCATTATTTTTTAACGCTTTTCATACCTACTTATGATGGATGAACATACGGAAGGAGGTGTATGCAAATGCTCGCACCACAAAATGGGCCCGGTTTTAGTAATTCTCTTCGGGCTTCTGTTTCTTGGAGGGACACTCGGATGGTGGGGCTCAAACGTCGTTAATCTAGGATGGCCGGTTTTGGTAATTATTGCCGGTCTTACTAAGCTCTGTGCAGGATGGTGCAAGTGTTGCCGGGCCTAGCTCGGGTTCGCAAAAACCGCCTCTTGGGCGGTTTTTGTTTTCCTTGGAGGCATGATAAAATAATACTGATATTATGGCAGAACAAGCACCTGTGGAAATTAAACTTTCTACTCCCCGATCAGTCGAGCCGCAAGCGCCTCAAAAAAGCCGCGCAATTTTTATTGTTGTTATTCTCGGGCTTCTGGTGGTATTTGTTGCCGGTCTTAGGTGGGTATTTGCGGTAAATCCCGACCAGGCCCCATTCCTTCTCTTTTCTTATGCAGTGGGTCTGACCATGATTTTCCTGCCCTGCACCCTGCCGCTGGCCTTTGTCATTGTGCCGCTTTCCATGGGCAAGTCCGCGAGGCGCGGCATCGGTATTGCGCTCTCATTCAGCTTGGGCGTTATCATAACTCTTTCAATTTACGGCGCGCTGGTCGGTCTTTTGGGTGACGCATTGGGTGTGGGACGCGTTGAGACGGCAAAAAATATCCTTTACACTATCGCCGGCCTTATTGGTATTTTTTTTGCTTTGGGCGAAATAGGACTTATCAAGTATCGCATGCCGACCTATTCGGGCGCGGCCCCGGCATTTATTCAGCGCCAGCAGGAATTTATAAAAGCATTTTTAATCGGACTTTTTCTTGGAAATGTCGGTGTCGGCTGTCCCAATCCCCTTTTCAACGCGGTCATCCTGCCGCAAATCGTTGTTGAAGCCAGCGCCCTCAACGGATTATGGATTATGTTCATTCACGGGCTCGGCCGCGTGACACCGCTTCTCTTGATCGCCTTTCTTGCCATTCTTGGCGTCAACGCAACAGGTTTTCTGGTAAGGCACCGCGAAAAAGTAGAGAGAGCAACCGGCTGGGGAATGATTTTTGTCGGCGGATTTTTGATTCTGATTGGCGCTTTTGGCCACGACGGCTACAGCTATTCCGGCATTCATTCATTTTTTGAGCGAATTACTCAAGAGGAAGTGATTACGAATATTTTGGGAGAAAAAATAAAAACGCTGGGACACGGGCATGAAATTCCCCAGGGAGAGTATTTGGCTTGGGGGCCGTGGGTCATGGTTCTCGCCTGGATTATCCCGATGTTCTGGTGGCTCCTGCGGGAGCGCAACCGGCTTCGCGACCTTTCTCCCGAAGAAGAAACAAGGCGCAGGCCGTATGTTAACGCCAAAACCTGGTTCATTCTTTCAACTTCGGCACTCCTCGCGCTCACATTCGGCTGGGCTCTGCCGCATAACTTCGTTTTCCATACTGCCCACGAAGAGATGCCGCCGGTTGCAGTTCGCGTCATCAAAGACGCTGTAATAGAGGCGCAGGAGGCAACGATACTTCGTTTTGAACTAAAAGACCGCCTCGGCGAGCCTGCTCGCGATCTTGAATATTCGCACGAGAGATTGCTGCATACCTTAATTGTGAGTGAGGACTTCACCCAATTCTGGCACCTCCACCCCGAAGATCAAACGGTTCTTACCCAAGAGATGCTTAAGAATGCAGTATTTCCGCTTGTTCATACTTTCCCGCGGGGCGGACGATACATTGTTGCGCTAGACTCAAAGCACCAAGGCCATGAGGTGAGCTATTTTGAGGTCATTGAGGTTGCAAAGGGGCCGGCGGAGGTCGGACCAACGGTTATCACCAAGGACTTTTCGCGCGAGAAGCTATTCAGTGGCTATACCGCAAAGCTCTCGATCAACCCAGCCCTTGACCGCGGCGCATTCAAGGGCGGGGTAAACAAAGACAAAATCCGGCACGGCGAGGACACCGACTTTACGTATTATTTTGAAAAAGACGGAAAACCCGTTGCCGACCTTGAGCCGTACCTTGGCGCGCCGATGCATTTTGCGATTCTGCCGGTTGATCTTTCCAGTTTCGCGCATACCCACGGCACGCTGACACAAGAAGAACAAGCGGCTAGCCCGGCGGGACGCCCTAGGGCTAGCAGAGCTTTTATACGCTCTGCCTTAGCCAATGGCGGCGACAAGCATGACAGCCGAGCCGCATCAGAGCTCGCCAAGGCCTTCGGCCCCGAGGTCTACCTGCATTACACTTTCCCTCACCCGGGACTCTACATCATTTTCGGCGAATTCAAACACAGCGGGAAAGTTGTAGTGACACAATTCATGGTTGAGGTTGGGGTAGGCAAAGGCGGGACTACGGTTTTGCCGCACGGGCATCAATAAAAAACAAAAAACCCCGCGCTCTGCACAGGGCCTGTTGTGATTCCGATTCATAGCACTTAGATGCTATCGCTGGTAAGTGCAATGAACTCTTCATAGAATCACTGTAGTCACTGTTCTGTCAATTTATACCCAAGTTCCTCGATGGCCTTTTTAATTCCGGCTTCGTTAATTTTTACGTCGTCGTATTCCACGTCGGCTTTTTTCGCGTTGTAATCAACCGATACCGATGTTACGCCGTCGGTATTGGAAAGATACATCTGAATGCCGGTGGCGCAGGCCCCGCAATGCATGCCTTCTACATTGAATTGTTTTTTTATAATCATAATTTATTATGCAAAAGGTCTTTAGAAAAGCTCACTATCCTGGTATCTCCATAGTATCATTGTAGCAGAATCTTTTCACATTGTCTTATCAAAATAAAACAACCTCCGGCCTTGGAGGTTGTACGCCTAAATCCTACCTATTGGAATTACTGCAGTTTTCCTTGGGAAATGTTTTGAGTTCGGCCAAAGAAGAAAATACCACAAAAACGCGATCATTTCCCATCCCAGCCTTGATGAAAGCGGGGCGACCAGCGGATGGCCCCATCTCGCTTGAATCGGTCTTGAAACGAAGATCGAACTCCTTAAACTGATGGGTCGTACCTGAAGCGGTAGTCACACTATAAATTCCTTTGCAGTACGTAAGTACGGTTACGGCATTGTCGGACGCAACCTTCTTGAGATCTGCCATATCGCCATGGCCAGTATGCGCATATACATTACCCGCCACTCCAAAGAAAACAAGCGTGAGAAAAACGAAAAACAGCCTTATTCTCTGCATTTTTACCTCCTATCAAGGATCTTAAAAACATATTATTAGTAGCAAATACCCTAAAAGGTGTCAAATGGGTTTTGGTTTGTATCCCCTCATTAGCCACCCACCAATAAATCCAGCAAAAATTCCTCCAAGCGCAATAAAAAATGGAAATTTATTTGAGGTTTTTTGAGTGGTGGAAGGTTGAATATCTAATAAGAAGTCTGGAGCTTCATAAATTCTTTGTGGATTTGAAGCAAGCGCGAAATCAAAGAAAATCTCGTGAAGTCCGCTCTCGGTAAAAGTATAAGATAGTTCCGTAATGCCGCCCTTAACTGGTATTTTTTCTTTATCAAAAAGAAAAGTTCCTTTATCTGTTCCAATACCGCCAAGTTTTGCAATGCGGACAGTAACAATAAGGTCTTCACTCACGAGCTTATTTTTTTCTATACCTACAAAGGACGCCAAAAACGAAACCTCATCACCTATACGTGGAGTGAAGGGTACTCGTGAGAGATTGATAAGGTATTTTCCATCAACAACACGCTGGTCTCCGCCATTTGCCAAAGCACTATAACTCAATAAAATCCCCAAAAGTATAAAAAGAGTTGAAGTTATCTTCACCATTCTTGTCTAATAACGTATGTTCCTTAACTATATTACGACTTTACTTCTTCTCGGGCAAATCTCGGTTCTCGATACCGTTTCAGAAGCAGGGCGTTCGTAACCACCGAAACCGAACTGAACGCCATGGCAAATCCGGCGATTTCCGGGCGGAGCGCGAAGCCAAGCCAAGTGTACAGGGCGCCGGCGGCAATGGGAATCGCAACGATATTATATATAAACGCCCAGAAAAAATTCTCCCAGATCTTTCTTAGCGTTCGTTTGGAAAGATCAATCGCTGTCACCACATCGCGGAGGTCGTCTTTGATAAGAATAATTTCTCCGGTTTCAATCGCGACATCAGTGCCGGAGCCGACGGCAATGCCGAGATCCGACTTGGCTAGGGCCGGAGCGTCATTGATGCCGTCGCCGACCATGGCCACTTTTTTGCCTTCCTTTTGCAGTTTCTCAATCAGCTCCTCCTTTTTTTCCGGCAGCACTTTCGCGTAGGCGCGGTCAATGCCGAGTGTGCGCGCAATGGCCTCGGCGGTTTTCTCGTTGTCGCCGGTAATCATCAGCACTTCTTTTTGCATGCGTTTCAACTCGGCAATCGCTTCTTTGGCGTATTGCTTTGGAGTGTCGGCCATGGCCAGCACGCCGATAATTTTCCTATCTGCTGAAACGTAGACAACGGTTTTTGCTTCGCTTTGAAGTTTTTCGACGGTTCCAAGATATGGCCTGAAATCAATATTATTTTCGCTCATCAAAACATCGTTCCCGACTAAAATCTCTGTTGAATCGTGTTGTACCCTGACACCGCGGCCGGAAAACGCTTTGAAGTCCTTCGGCTCAGGAACGTTAAGACGCTCGGCGGCTTTCACCATGGCCTTGGAAAGCGGGTGTTCTGAACCGCGCTCGGCAATCGCCGCAAGTCGCAGTACTTCGTCTTTTTGGATATTCGCGAAAGCGACAACATCAGTGACCGCAAGCTCGCCTTTGGTGAGCGTGCCGGTTTTGTCAAAGGCAACGGCGGTTATGATATGCGCTTTTTCAAGCGCCTCGCCGCCCTTGATTAAAATGCCTGATGAGGCGCCTCGCGACGTTCCGACCATAAGCGCGGTTGGCGTGGCAAGGCCCAAGGCGCAAGGACAGGAGACAACCAGCACGGCAACTGCAAAAAGGAGGGCTGGCGCAAATTCAAGGCCGAATATGAAGTACCACATCGCGAAAGTGATCAACGCGAAAACAATCACAATCGGAACAAAAACTTCTGAAATGCGGTCGGCCACGTCCTGAATGGGGGCTCTCGCGGCCTGCGCTTCCTCCACTAGCCGGACGATCTGCCAGAGGAGAGTTTCTTTACCGACTTTCGTTGCCCGGCACTTCAAGAGGCCGTAAGTATTTACCGTGGCGCCGATTACTACGTCTCCGGTTTTTTTACCGACAGGGACCGATTCTCCGGTGACAACTTTTTCATCAATTGCCGATTCGCCTCCAATAATAACTCCGTCGGTCGGGATTTTGGCGCCGGGTTTTACAAGAAAGACGTCGTCTTTTTTCAAATCGGAAAGTGAGATTTCCGTTTCTTTTCCGTCGCGGATGACAATTGCCTTTGCCGGGGAGAGTTTCAAAAGTTTGCGGATGGCCTCGGAAACCTTGCCTTTAGAGCGCGCCTCAAAGTAACGGCCGAGAATGATGAAGCTGATAAGGACCGCCGATGATTCCCAGTAAGGATGGTCAACGCCTATCCAAATATTCTGGTACTCGCCGTAGCTCCACGAAAAAAGGAAGCCGAACAAACTGAAAAAGAAGGCGGCAGACGTACCGAGCACCACTAAGACATCCATGCTGGCGCTTCCGGCGCGAAGCGCCGTCCACATATTGCGGTAAAAAGGCCAGCCGATGCCGAACTGAATCGGCGCGGTCAGAATCAAGAAAATCCAGTTAAAATCTATGAGTGTTCCGGCCGCGCATCCGTCGAGAAGGCCCTTGATTAACCCGCCCCCACCCCAGCAGAACGCGTGTATATGTTCAAGATTGAACATGTGCACGGCCATGTAGTAGACGATAATCGGAGTTGCGATAACAAACGATATGATAGTCCGCTTTTTGAGGTCCGCTATTTCTTTGAGCCGCGCTTGTTCAGCCGCCTCTTCCTCGGTAACCCCCTCTTTTGGTAAGATAAGAGTGTAGCCGAGCTTCCGGACGACTTCAAAAATTTTTTCAAGCGCGATTTCTGAAGGGTTATACTCCAAAAGCAGTTTCTCCGAGCCGTAATTGGCGTTGGCCGAAACAACCCCTTTCATTCGCGCAAGGGTTTTGTTGATGAGAACCGAGCAGGATGCGCAGTGCATCCCTTTGATTTTATAGACAACCTTAGTAGTCATATCGTGCTTCGCACATAGCGACTCTAATACTCGAATTCACTCGAATGTCTCGAATAGCATAAAGATTTATTCGAATCATTCGAGTGTCATTCGTAAATTGGAGTCGCTTACTATGAACAAATTCTTAAAACTTGCTGTATTCGGCGCCGTGCTAATCGCAAGCGGCGTTATCTATCAGAATTTTTACCGGCCCCCGGGGATCGGTCCGATAAAAGAAACCGGCCGGGTAGTAGACATTGTCATGGTATCAAAAGAGAATCAGTGGCGGTGGGATCCGCAGGTGGTTCGGGTAAAAGCCGGCGATAAGGTGCGGCTGAAAGTTTTCAACGAAGACAGCTATGACCACGGCTTTGCGGTTGAGACGTTTGGCATCAACAAACGTCTGTTCCCGAGGCGGGAAACTGTTGTGGAGTTTGTGGCTTCAAGAGTAGGCGAATTTCCGTTTTACTGCTCGGTGCCATGCGGGGCCGGGCATTACACACAGATAGGGAAGTTGATTGTTGAAGAGTAAGCTTTACGAAATACGAATTTTTACGAATATACGAATTACAATTTGGCTTCAACCTCTTATTTATTAGTAAATTCGTATTGATTAGTATTTAGTAAAGACCGGCTGTCCCAACTCCACTTGCCGCCGCCGAGAAACACGAGCGCGATACTCGCGCCAATCAAACCGACATCGCGGTAAAGATCGGGGTTTATGGAAACACCGAGCTTCCAGAGGAATGACACAAGAAAAAGAAAAAGCAGCAATGCCGCGAGAACCCCGAAAGCCCTTGTCCGCACACCGAGAAGCAATCCCAACGCCACGACAAGTTCCGTGAGCCCCAAATAGAAATTGATGGCGGCAGCCGCGGCCAGATTCAAAAAATCCATCAAGAGTTGTATCTCTGCGGTTGTCTGCGCGGGATTTGATAATTTTTGAAAGCCGAACAATAAAAAGACAACTGCCAGGCCGACGCGTATGATGAGTGGCGCCCAGTCGCGGTTACGCTCAAGAAACAAAACTAAATTATTCATGGTTGTTTACCCCGTTAGAAGTAGTGCTCAATTCTAAACTTTGTACGAACCCATTTTGAGCTGAATGACTGAACCCTCTTGCCGAGCCGTCCTCGCTTGGGCAGAAGGATTTTTTGGCGGACAAATTTTTATTTCTCCCTTCTCTTCATAAAATCTGGTTCTGAATCAAGAGAGCCGATAAAATAAAAATTGTGTCTCACGATATCTGCCAAATCTTCTATTCTCGACAAGATACTATATATCGTATTACCCAACGCGTATTCGGGAGTACTATCTTTCACAGTATCTTTGCCAAGAATATCTAATGCCTCTCTTTTATCAATAACAAATCCGTGATCTTTGTATCCATAGACCAACTTCTCTGCAATTTCGGCTGACGCGCTTTTTAGCGTGCCGGAGTGCGTACTTAATAATCTTTCCGCATATTGCATTGCTGATTGTGCCACACGCTCGTAGTAACCAATCTGAATGGGGGCTATTGTTAATTCTAGATACTTGGCAAACATCTCTCCAACTGCTGGATTTTTGTATTTATTAACAAGGTCGGCAATGTGTTCAATCGAGTTTTTAAGTTCGAGGGCAGGCATTTTATCTATTTGCGGGTCAATTGGCCCTAATTCACTCAAACTTCCCATATGTATTTCATGTGCGGCACAAGTAATAAGTGTTGCTGCTGATTTTGCGTACCGAGGCACTACTACAACAAATTTATTGTTGCAAAATTCTTGGCAAAGTTTCCCAATGAGATAAGCTGGAGCGGGTTCCCCGCCCCGTGAAAGCAAAATCAAGAGTAATGGTTTTTCTTTATCACTAAAACTGTTAATCGCCTTATATATTCTATCGGCGTCACCCTTTACGATTGTCGTGTTATCAAACAGGATGAGAAGATTGTAATTTTTTTGACAATCATGCTTAGATGTTTCTTGTTTTAGATACTGCGTCAACAAGGTATTAAAATTTTTCTTATTCTCGTCAGAAGCATTTTTGCCGTACGCTTCAATAAAAGCATTCACGAGATTTTGAAATAAAATCTCGGCTGTTTTTGTTTCTTCTTTCTTCTTGTTTTGGGTTTTTACTACCCTTTTTTGTTTTGGCATATTACAGATATTACTTTACCACCGACCAAACCGTCGAGGGGCACTACCGTACACTAACACTTTGTCATTAAATTTCTTTATCATCGGTATTTTCTCAAACAACACTTCCATTACCTTGGGTTTTATCATATTGAAGCGCACTTCCCGATAATGTATTTCGCTATCATTTCTCATTTCTAATTCACCAAGATTTTTACCCTTATAGCGTAGCAAAACTTTCTGCTCTGGTATTTGCCCCGCCGATATTGCCCTTGAATTACAAACTTCCAAATTATCGCCAAGCGCATCTACGACATCTCTGTTTAGGAAAACATGAAATTTACCTTCGTGCTTGACGGTCAAATAATTCACCTCGCCACCGTTGAATAGTGATTTATTGAGAAAAGCTTTTAGGCGCGGCTTCTCTTGTAATTTTTCGGCTAGTGTTACCATTGGAATACGCAAGCGTTCTTTCGCAACGATTTTATTTCGCCTATATTCGGCATAAGTCGGCGGAAAGGCATTGATACATTCCGCAAGTAAAGCTCCTATACCGTTCATCACAATAAAAGCGTGGTCTGTTTCAAAACGGCCTAATCCGTAAAGAAACACTTGCCATTTCTTTACTCCACTTTTTACGGAATGGGCGTCGCCGGACGGATCAATAACGTCCTTTTTTGCTTGGGGGTCATTTTTGTAATCGGTGGGAAGTCCGATTGCCAAGGCAAATTCAAGCGCGTCGTCATGCCCTTGCTGACGCACTGCTCTTGCCCCCTCACTTGTAAGTGCTCGTTTTCTTCTCATGTTGGTAATTTCCAAATCAATAATTCGTGTGATTTTTTAACATGACTTCCATTGTTATCTCTCCTACGATTTTCTCCAATCCGAGTATCACCCTGACTGAATGTGTACTGCCATGACGGAGTAATCATGTCAAAATCTTTGTACCACTCTCTAATGGTCGAGCAGTCGTTATATGACAAAACAAAACCGCCTTTATGATCCGTGAGTAAATCGCGCAATAATTCATGCTTAAAACCGTTATGGTGGATTGGGAAGTTTCTATGCGGATAAAGCCCTACAAAGGTTTTGCTGTCGCCGTCAAGATAATATGGCGGGTCGCAGTAGAGAAAATCGTTTTTGTGCTTCGGCATTATTTCCTCAAATGATGCGCACCCAACTTGCAGGGTATCAGCTTGAAACTCCCGCACTTTCTCAAGCATTGTTTGGTAGCGTTCTTTTTGTAAATAAACACTGGACGGCCAACCGAGAAAGTGTGGGCCGTAAGATGTATTGTGATTAAAATAGTAGTATGCGGCTAAATCAAATTTTCCCAGCTTGTCTCCCTCTTTCCAATGCTTCCTCATTCGCTCTTTTACCCTCTTAAATTCTTCGCGTGTTGGCTTAAACTTAAGCAATCTCTCGTAAAGCACGTTTGGATTTTTCAACTGAACATCCCAGTAGTTTATAAGTATGTCAAAAATATCGTATCCGATAACCGGCAAACATAATTCTTTTGCTATTGCAAC
>CAZDKA010000012.1:0-20032 GCA_964505815.1 uncultured Candidatus Saccharibacteria bacterium
TCTTTTTCATACAACTCCATTATCTGAAGTTGCATTTCAAAAGAGAATTTCCGGCTTTTTGAAAACAGAGCCAAAAAGGAGGTGAAATGCATGAAAATTGAAATATTCGAAGTTTTCAGCTTATTGGAGCTGGAATATTGTTTGAAACGCAAAGCCGAGGATCCCAAAGGCGTTCCGTGGAGCGTCCTTTTCTGGGAAGAATACAGGATTTCTTTGAGTGTCCGTCAAAACAGAGAGCGTTTAGGCCTTACTGCTTTACCGAGGGGACCCTTCTTAACCCATGTCATAGCCCTCAGTAAAGAGGTTGCCGACTATCTGATTTCTAAGTTCGGGTGGGAGCTTGGTCACTCCTTTTCCGATAAGATGTCTTGTCTCCATGCCAAACTCAGCGGCACCGAGGTTTGGGCAAAGCTGCGCGATTGCGAAGGGCCGGCTAAAAGCGCGGCCTAGTCCGGATCCAGCCGCCTAACTGGATACCACACCCTGTGAACATAAAGGAGGTGAGCAAGTATGGCGCTAAACATTTTTCTTTTGAACCGCACCAAGGAGGTTCGGTCCACCCAAGAGCCGGTCAATGCTTTCGTCATTGCCGCGAACAACGAAAAATCGGCACGGCAAATTGCGGCCGGCAAAGCGGCCGACGAACGGGCCGAGACGTGGTTCAATATGGACGAGTCAACCTGCGTTCGGGTTGGTCGCGCCGCAAGCCGCGTAAAGGCCGGCGTGATCCTCTGCGATCGAGTCATGTACTAAGCAAACGCGGCCCAAGAAGCACAACGGAGCAGGTTCCCCTGCTCCGGTTTTTATTGCATTTTTTCAAGGATCACGCCTCTACTCTTGAAGAAAAACCAGACAAAGTCAAGGAGATTTTTTGCTTGGCATTGGCTCGTTTTCTAATCAATAGCTTGTAATCGGTTTCGCCAAAATTTCCATCGGAGTTTTAAGGAATATTCCAAAGTGTAACCGCTCGCCGTTGTAATAGGGTAAATATTCATCCAGGGCCCGGTTGATCACATCGACGTCTCGCGGAACGCGATCCAGGCACTCTTCCTGTAACGTCCGGTTGAATCGTTCCAAGTGCGCGTTGTCATTAGGCATCAGGACTCGTGAGTGCCGATGCGCGATATGACTGCGCTCGGTAAATGTCGTGGAAAATTCAGAACCGTGATCTGACTGAAGATGAGCAAACGTGAATGACGCTTTCCGTTGTGCTCGTTTCAAAAAATCCAGTGCGGTATGGGTATTCGCTCGCTCATACGCCCTCGCATACGCCCAGCGGCTGAAGACGTCAATAAGTGTAAACACATATATTCTCCGTATCCGGTCAGCCATCAACTGAGTCCTTTGGCCTCCCCCGTGTCAGGGCATCTGCCTTGGCACGGGGATTTTTACAACTACACCGCTTTAGCGAGCTAGCGCATCATGAGGACGGTTTCTGAAAAATTCCTTATCGCCGTTTTGTTTGTTATAATAATGGTAGGCGGGTTTTTCTTTTTCCGGCAATTTTTACGGCAAAAAGAAGCATCCCCTGTTTCTTATATGGCCGAGCGAGTAACACTTACCACCTCGGACGGGAAAACAATTATCGGCGACTATTTTGGTAAATCCGGCGAGCCGGCGGTTTTGCTCTTGCACATGATGCCCGCGACCCGCGAGAGCTGGCGGGCTTTTTCGGAAAAACTTAACGCCGCCGGTTTTCAGACCTTGGCCATTGACCTTCGGGGCCACGGTGAATCGCAGGGCGGGCCCGATGGGTACCGCAAATTCCCTGATGAAGTTCACCAATCATCAATCCACGATGTTGAAGCAGGAGTTAAACTTTTAAAATCAAAAGGAGCTCCCAGGATATTCATTGCCGGCGCTTCAATTGGCGCCAACCTTGCTCTTTGGTACGCGGCCGAGCATAAGGAAATTGACGGCGTGATCCTTCTCTCGCCGGGGTTTAACTACCGCGGACTAAAAACCGAAAGCTATGTATCGGGCCTGAAGGGCTCGCAGGGCGTATACTTAGCGGCCTCACGCGACGATTCTTATTCGGCCGAAACTGTTGAGGGGCTTTTTGCCAAGACGCCGCTAGGCGTTAAAAAAGAATTTAAAATGTTTGAAAGAGCCGGCCACGGCACGACCATGTTTGAAAAAGAGCCGGCGTTTATGGATGAATTGACGAGCTGGCTTCGCGCAATTTAATCAAAGGTCGATTAACTTTAAATTTTTAAACTTTTCGCATGTATTATCCTCTTCTTGTTTATGGTGATTTTGCGCCGTTGATTCTGCGGCTCGTTTTGGGAGTTGCTTTCGTAGTTCACGGCTACCCAAAACTTTTCAACCGAGAGGCGAGAGTTGGCTTTGCCGGCTGGCTCGGCTCTATGGGCATCAGGCCCGGCGTGTTTTGGGCTCTGATTGTGGGAGTGGTTGAATTCTTCGGCGGCATCGCGTTAATTCTGGGGATCTACATCCAACTTGCAGCGCTTCTGATTGTTATTAACATGCTGGTCGCGACGTGGAAGGCGAAATGGGGCAAAGTTGGGTACACTGCCCAGGGCGGCTGGGAGCTTGATTTGGCGTATCTCGCAATGGCATTAGCGCTTATTTTCACCGGAGCCGGCGCCTGGGGAATTGATACTTATTTTCTCTGATTGATGATTCGGCGCTGGTTTTTGGGACTCTCCGCATTGTCGGCCATCTTGGTGTTAGGCCTTTTCTTTTTCTTTTTGGCTACGGCTTTTTGGCCCGAGTCCTCTAAAGATACCGAGGCCGAAGTTTTACTTCGCGGTGCCGAATTTAGCGTTGATATCGTCAGGGGCCCGCTTGAACGATCGCGAGGCCTCTCGGGGCGCGACTCGCTTCCCGAGTTCGGCGGAATGCTTTTTCAGTTTGAGAAACCCGGCGTATATTCTTTTTGGATGAAAGGCATGCATTTTTCGATTGACATAATTTGGCTGAAAGACGGAAAGGTAGTGCACATAGTAAAGAATGCGCCCGAGCCCGTTGACAGGGCTGCTGACTCGGAGCTCCCGGTATATAGTCCTCTGGCTGAGGCCGACAAAGTTCTTGAGATACAAGCCGGTATGGCGGAAAGATTGGGTGTATCACTTGGCGACGACGCGGTAATTATTCTTAAAGAATGACGGTGGCTGCTGTTGACCCTGTTAGAGACAGGTCGCGGTCGTTCCGCATTCTGCCGCCTTGACGATTATTTACGCGCCTTTTTAATAAGAGCTATTCGTGTATATCGTGGGCGACCGCGGTCTCTAACGGGGTTGATTTTTTACGCTATTTTTGTTAGTATTTTTTGGAAATGCGCAACGATTACGTAATTGATCTTGAGACGAAATATTCGTTTGACGAAGTCGGCGGCCGGGATAGGTTCGCGGACCTCGGCGTCTCATACATTGGCCTCTATTCATACGAGCAAGATAAATTTTTCGGCTTCCGCGAAAATGAGCTGGAAAAACTAAATCCGGTTTTGGAAAAAGCCGATCGCATCATCGGCTTTAATGTTTTGCATTTTGACCTGCCGGTCCTCACCCCGCATGTTTCGGTAGATCTAAAACGCATTCCGGTGCTTGATATTTTTGACGATGTTACCGAAGTCCTCGGTTTTCGGGCCGGGCTCGGCGCTCTCTCCAAAGCAACGCTCGGAAAGGAAAAACTCGGAAAAGGGCTGGATAGTTTGAAGTGGTACCGCGAAGGCAACTGGGAGCAGCTTGAGAAATATTGTCTGCAGGATGTGCTTCTCACGCGCGATCTTTATGAACACGGAAAAAAGTACGGGCATCTTTTGTTTGATTCCTTTGGCGAAGGCAAGCGCATTGCGATTCCGGTAAAGTGGAATTTCGCCGAAGAAGCGGAAGTCCGCGCTCGCCTAAGAGAGGCGCTGGAGCGGCAAAAAGCCATGGAGATTGATTATGTTTCTCGGGAAGACGCCGGCGACGGCTATTTCAAAAAAAGGAAAATAGAAATCCGGCGGCTGCTTGGCGACTCCATAGAGGCCTACTGCCATTTGCGAAAAGACGTGCGGCATTTCCGGATCGGAAGAATATTGGACGCCAGAGTCCTTGACGAACCTTATAATTCACCGCAAACTTTATTTTAAAGGGCTTGCTCCAAATTTTGGAGTCCGTAGGACGAACAAAATTTGGCTAGCAAACCTTTACCCTGTTAAATAATTTTGCTCCGCAAAATTAGCGCGAAGCGCTATTTAACAGGGTGCTGAATTTTATAACTATTCGCTAATGCTCATAGATAAAATTCGCACATGAGTACTGACGATATAATTTTTCATAGTTGGAGCAGGGGCAATCTCACTCTTGGCGAGATGATACGGGAGGTCGGAGTTTACGTTCGCTCAAAATCCGGCAGCGAGTACCGGGTTATCATCGGTTCCGATTCGTCGGTTACGAACCCGGTGAGCGTTGTTACCGCAGTGACCGTCTGGAGAGTCGGCAACGGGGGGATTCATTTTTGGTTCAACGGCGATAAAAAAACTTTTCACACTCTGCAGGACCGCATTTACGAGGAAACCATTCGTTCGGTAACTCTTGCCCAGGAGTTAAGGGGGCGCCTTCGCGAAGAGCTTGGCGAGGAGGCGCTGTGGGACGGGAAAATCACCGTGCATATTGACGTCGGCCAAAACGGGCCGACGCGGGAGCTCATTGACCAGGTAGTGGGCATGGTCAAGGGCTACGGCTTTCAGGCGGTTATTAAGCCGGATGCGTTTGGAGCTTCAGTTGTTGCGGATAGGCACACATAAAAACTTGAAAAGGTTTGAGCGAGTAAACGAGTATGGAAAGCAAAATTTTTATTGTTAACAATTAAAAGACGATCGTCCGTAAATTGTTAACAATCTTTTAAGCTATGTACGAGAAGAGAAAGACGCTTACCCGAACGATCCTGGAGACAATTTTTGATCTCGGCGAGGCAACCGTTGATGCTTTTTTGCCGCCGAACTACCCGGAAGCTAGATTGTGGAGAAATACTCTTGGCTTTGATGTGTCGTATCAATTTTCTCCGAGAACTTTTTCGGCTATTCTTTCGCGGTTGCGCCGGCAGGGTTTGGTTGCGAAGCGCGGCAACAACCGGCGGGCGCGCTGGTTTCTGACCAAAAAAGGGAAGGGGCTTCTTGGCGAGACTCAGTTTCTACCCCCAGTTGATAATATTCCGCGATTGGTCATTTTTGATATTCCTGAGGTGGAACGAAGGAAGCGCAATGCAATTCGCCGTGAACTCGTTGCTTATGAATTTGAACAGCTTCAGAAAAGCGTTTGGCTAGGACGTCGTCCTCTACCGGATGATTTCATGGAGTTTCTTGACGCTTTGGATATGAAAAAACATGTACATATTCTAAGCATTCAGCAGAAAGGGACGGTTGCCGATGTATAAAGCGAGGACGTCCCCGGCATGAGTAGCTGATTTTAACTTTCGAACTGTTAACAATCTGTAGACGATCGTCCACATAGTGTTAACATTTGACAAAGTTGGTATTAAAGTGTATAATAAAAATTAAGGAAAACTGCTCTTTTAATTACGGTTTTTGGCAGAAGTGGGGCTCTCAATTTGGTTCCCGACCCTCCTCGGCGATCCAATTCCGCCTTCGGGCGGGGTTGAGGCCCCGTTCCTGCCAAAAACCATGGGCGTCCCGCGGCAACGCCGGATTGACCCTAACATATAAGGAGGAAGAGTTATGCTTCAGCGCGTGGCTGCTATTGCCTTGAGTGCGCTCGCTATTATCACCGGTTTCCTGTTTTTGGTGTTCGTTCGGACGCTTGTTCAGGGATAGGGGTCTTGGCCATAAACTTTCACTTTCAAACTCAAAGGGGGCGATTTCTATGTTGCGAGAAGAGATCGAGGCGTATGCCGCGGCAACATTTCCGCGGTGGCCGCAAGAGTTTCTGTGTCCGCAAAACTGGGTGGTTCCGGGTTGGTCAATATTCTATCTAACGTGTCGCCGTTGCAGCGAGCCGGTACTCAATGACCAAAACTGGCAGCAGGGTCACTTGCAGCATCACATTCTCATTGGTGATACCGTAGTTGATCCCAAACTCAAACCTGGCGAGCGCAAGCTCGTCTACGCCTGAAAGGAGAAGTGAGATGGATGTTTTATTTGCACTAGTCGCGGTCATCCTTTTGGTCGCCGGTTTCGCGGTTGCCACCGCGAATGTCTCGGCAGCTCAGATCTTTTTCTGGACGAGCGCTGTTATGGCGGTGTTCGGTGTCATCGTTCACCTAATCACGCGGGCGCACAGCCCTCGAAAGGAGAAATGATGCATAACTGTGGAGTCTTTCACAAGGGCAAAACCCACCGAAGGCGGAACAACGCACTGAAGCACACGCTCGAGCCGCTTCGCTGGTTCAACGATCCGCGGGCGCTCTCCGGCGAATGGGGCGGTGTCGGATTGGGATTGATCGAGTTGCCTGAGCGGCCAAAGCGGCCATCAAAGCGGTCCTCGAAGGGCCTGGGCTCGATCATCACCGACTTCCTCGGCGTGGGGCAGGGTTCGCCTGCACCTCCAGAGACCGAGCAACAGGGTCACGTCCAGCTCTACCAGCTGTCAGCGCTTCGCCGGTTGGCGACGAGGACGCAGCGGCTTGTGCTGTTCACCCGCAGGCGCTCGGGATAATCCCGAGTGGGAGGAGACATGAGTCAACCGCAGACGCAGCCAGTCATCAACCAGTCGAAGAAGCCGTGGGCGCAACGCGGCCAGCCGTACCGCGGGGGACTCGTTCCGGTCCGGATTCCCAGCGGCGACCCGTACGCCAACGATGCCAGCACCACGAAGTAGCTTGCGTCACCACCGACGGCATACGCGCCAAGCGCATGTGCCGTCGGGACTCTCTCGGAGTTCATGAGCACTCACATGTCAAGAAACCATAAAAACGACATTAGCTGGGCGCTCATGAAATCCGAGAGGGTTCTTTGTTAGACGAAAGTGTGCCGGTAGCCAAGCCAGGCATGGCATCTGCCTTTTAAGCAGAGTACCGGAGGTTCAAATCCTCCCCGGCACACCAAACTTCCAAAACCTGAGAAAGGAGACAAGCGATGAGTAGAGGTAAGGTTCGTGATAAGCCGTTAATACCGCCAACAGCACTTGTGGTAGATGATCAGTCACAGGATTCTGCGACGCTTGCCATCTGTTTTCAACAACCGAACGACAAGCTCAAGCTCCCCGCGATCGTGCACCACTACCAGCTGAAGCGGATGGCGTGCGGCCACTTCTGTTCCTATCCGACTGCAGGCGACGGCCGTTGCTGTTTATGTGCGGATACGGTTCGTTGCCTGATTCGAGTGGAAGGACTAAAAAAGTGACGCCATCGGCTAGTCCGGTCAGGCCACGGGGTTTTCAACCCCGAGACGAGAGTTCAAATCTCTCTGGCGTCACCAAGTTTTTTCTAACCAACCCGAGCCGCAGAAAGGAGCGTTCATGGCTTCCAACGACACAGACCTTTTGATTACGGAAACCGGCATGTTTGGGACTTTCACCTGGGAGTTCCCCGAAGACATCAAGATACTGCTTCGCGACATCAAGACGCGTATGCCTGGAGAAAATGGCGATGGTTTGGTGCGCGTCATCAAGCAGGACGTAAGCCGCACCGTTCAAATTCTGCTTCTTTTCATCACCGCCGCGCTTTCCGCAGGGAGAGCCGGAGACGCAATGATGCAGGACATTCAGGCAAAGATGCTTGAGGCAGTGAACAAAGCCAAGCATCAGGGCTAGAGCCCGTAAAGACGCTCTACAGAATCCAACGGCCACCAACAATCGGTGGCCGATTAATTTTTTGATATAATGTTTGTATGGCCATGGAGAAAAAACTGCCAATTAAAGAAGGGCTGCGCGTCATTCGCGCTTCTCTAGTCCCGCATCAACGGGAATTTTTCATCGTGGCCGGCGCCAGTATTATCTTGGCCGGAGCCGATGCTCTGGTCCCGTATATTGCCGGAAAACTTTTTGACGTCATCCTGCATCCTAAAGATATAACTCTGCCATGGTTTGGCTTCGCCACCTCTTCAGTTTTTCTTATTCTCGGCGTTTGGGCGGCGCTGCGGTTGGTCAGCGACGCCGTTGAGTGGCAGAAAGGCGCGCGTCAGGAAAAATTAGAGGCCGAACTGGAAGCCGATTATTTGGTGGCCGGTTTTTCCAAGCTTTTGGAGCTCCCGCTCTCTTTCCACAAAACCCATCGCATGGGCGAGGTGGTGAACAGAATCTCTAGGGGGTCAACTTGGCTGCACAACTTGGTCGGCAGGTTATTCATTGACCTTCTGCCGCAATTTTTGAGCATAATTTTTGCTTTTCTGATTATTTTTGCCGTTGAGTGGCGGCTCGGTTTTGTGCTCTTGGCTGCGATTTTTCTTTATTCGCTCCTTCTTGTCCGGACCGCGCCTAAACTCGGCGGCATATCGCAGAGGATGCACCGCGCCTATAACGAGGCCTGGGGTTACGCGCATGATGCCGTCCTTAACGTTCAGCCGGTCAAACAGGCCACGGCCGAGCGCCACGAGCGAAAGCAGTTTTTCCGCTATTTTCACTCCCGCGCCGCCGGGCTCTGGAATCTTTACATGACTATCTGGCAGCAGCTGACTTTATATCAGCGCTTGATCGTTACCGCGATGCAGTTTAGCATCTTTCTCTACTCCATCTTTCTGATAGAGCAGAACATCATTACTCCCGGAGAATTAGTCGCTTTCAACGCTTACGCGGCAATGGTGGTCGGGCCCTTTGTCATCCTCGGCCGCAACTGGGATTTGGTGCAAAACGGCTTTATCGCTCTTCAGCGCTCCGAGAGGATTTTAAATCTTCCGGCTGAGCGCTACGAACCGCTATCCGCCGTTCCGATTTTTGAAGTCAGGGGCGAAGTTGAGTTTAGGGGCGTTTCATTTAGATACCCCGGGAAGAAAAGCTTTGTTCTTAACAACGTTTCTTTTCGCGTATCGCCCGGGCAGACGGTTGCGCTGGTCGGCGAGTCGGGGGTCGGCAAGTCAACAATTGCCGACCTGATTTCGTTTTACTTTCCGCCGAGCGCGGGGCGAATAATTATTGACGGCCGCAATATTTCGCGCCTGGATCTTAGAGCGCTTCGCAAGAGCATCGCCGTTGTCCCGCAGGAGATTTTGCTTTTTAACAACACCATTCGCGAAAATATCCGCTATGGAGCGTTTGAGGCCGGAGACGAAGCTGTTGCGGCGGCGGCGAAAAAAACCCACGCCGATAAATTTATCCGATCCTTTCCGCGGCAGTACGGCCAGATGGTCGGCGAGCGCGGCATTAAACTTTCGGTCGGCCAAAAACAACGGGTGGCCATTGCCCGGGCGGTTCTCCGCGATCCTAAAATTTTGATTCTGGATGAGCCGACCTCGGCTTTGGATGCCAAATCGGAAAAGTTGATTCAGGAGTCGCTGGAGGAGTTGATGCGGGGCCGGACTACTTTTATTATCGCCCATCGCTTAAGCACGGTGCGTAAAGCCGACTTGATTTTGGTTTTAGAAAAAGGCCGCATTGTGGAGCAAGGACGGCATGAAGAGTTGCTTAAAAAGAGGGACGGGGTGTATAAGAAATTATACGAGCTGCAGATCGGGTTGAAGTGAAAGCTATTCAGCGCGTTAAGTGAATTAAGTTTGCCAACGGCGTTGGGCTTAACCAGCTTAACTTGCTTAATTCACTTAATTGGCTTGTTTTTGTCCCCGTAGTTTAACTGGGCGAAAAGCAAACTGCTTTGCTTTTCGCGGGAAATTTAGCGAGTCCTCCGCGGCGAGCGTTAAAAATTCCCCCCGGTTTTGCCGAGGGGGCAAAACAAGCGAATCCTCCCCGCACCTTTTATGCCCTTGTAGTTCAACGGATAGAACGCGGGCCTCCGGAGCTCGTAATGGCAGTTCGAATCTGCCCGAGGGCGTCGCAAAAGGTGCGGGGCAAGCCGAAGGAGGAGATTGGAGGTTCGAATCCTCTCGGGGACGTAATAAAAATGGCGCAAGAAGCGCCATTTTTGACTATTGACATTTTTGCGATTTTCTGATAGTATTCAAATACTGCACATTTCCAAGTAACATAACGTAACGTAACCCCAAAACACAAGGAGGTAAGTGATGAAGAAGCTCGGACTGGTTCTGATTCTCGCCGCATTCTGTCTCGCGCCGATCGCTGCCGAGGCCCAGGCGGTCTATTACTACGGCCCGCAGCCGATCATGCTGCTGGCACCCCCCGAGGCGATGCCTCGGCCATCGATTATGATCCAAGTGGCGCCTGAGCCGGCTCCAACGGTGACCGTCGTTCAACCGCCACCGCCGGCCCAGATCCCTGCTCCAATTCCGGCTCCTGCGCCGTACGCAAACGTGACGGTGAGCGGCGGCATCTCGAACATCTGCGTTACGTGCAGTAATGTAACGCAGAAAATCGTGGTAAATCCGTCGACCAAGATGGAGTCGAAGATGAAGTCCATGACTCCCGCGGTCAAGCCGAAGCCGACCGCGAAGAACGGCAACGGGAACGGTACGAAGGCCGCCATCAAGCCGTGGTGGGAAGATCCATGGCTCTGGCTCATCGCCGCGCTGATCGCGATCCTTATGCTTTTCGTCCTCCTGGTATGCCGTTCACTCTGGGGAGGGGGGCCACGTTCTGGCCCGTCGGGTCCGATTGCTTCTCCTGCGCCAGTGGTTCCGGCCTCACCTGCGCCAGTACCACCCGCTCCGGCCGCGCCAGTGGCTCCGGCTACGCCCGCAGCGCCAGCTTCTGCTGCCGGCGGCACCGTTCCCACGGTGGTCAGCGACACGGCGACCATACCGGTGACCGTGCCGGTGACGCTGACACTCGATCCGATCAATATTCGGCTGCGGGCGACGGTCAGCCGCACGCCCTAGCGGTCATCGCGCGCCTGGCTTTCTGGGTTTTCCCAGAGAGCCGGGCGCTTTTTTATTTTCGTCTGTAAGAATACCCCCGTTTAGATTTTTCTTTTCCGTGTGTCATAAAAATGATTGTTAACAATGTATAGACGATCGTCTTCGTATTGTTAACAATCAAAATAACCGAGGTAACCATGCGGAGTGTGGCGCAGCTGTTTCCGTCACGCGGAGTCCTCCTATGGTATAGTAAAATCATGGCAGCTAAGAAGTTTTCGCTTACATTTTATGGCGCCGCTCGGGAGGTCACCGGCGCCTGTTATTTATTTGAATTCGGAGGCAGTCAAATTCTCATTGACTGCGGTCTTTTTCAGGGCTCAAGAGAGGCCGAGGGACGAAATCACAAACCTTTCCCGTTTAACCCGAAAGAAATAGAAGAGGTGATCTTGACTCACGCTCATCTTGACCACATAGGAAGAGTTCCGAAGCTGGTCAAGGAAGGGTTCAAAGGAAAAATTTTTTCAACCGCGGCAACGCGCGACCTTGCCGAAGTGATGTGGCACGACGCGGCCCGCCTTGAAGGACGGGAAGACGAGCCGTTGTACAGCGAGCGCGACATTAAGACGACCATGGGTCTTTTTCAGACGCTCGCCTATTACGAGCCGGTCTATATTGAAAAAGACCTGAGTTTTCAATTGGTGAGCGCCGGGCACATTTTGGGCTCAGCCATGGTGCGTTTTCAAGTCGGAGAAAGAGTGCTTGCTTTTTCCGGGGATCTTGGCAACGAGCCGTCCGTACTTCTCCCGTCGCGCTCTTCCATCAGCGAGGCCAACATTTTGGTAGTTGAATCAACCTACGGCAATAAAGTTCATCAGCATATAGAAGACCGCACTTTTCTCTTGGAGCGCGCGATTGAAGATGTTGTCGCAAGGAAAGGCTCGCTCGTGATTCCTGTGTTTGCCACGGAGCGAACCCAGGAAATTCTTTTTGTCATAAACGAGATGCTGGTCAAAAAGAGAGTGCCGGACGTGAAAGTGTTCGTTGATTCACCGCTGGCCATCCGTTCAACCAAAGTGTTTGAGCGCTATCCGGCGAGTTACCGCCCCGAGATTCAGGAACTTTTAAAAAAACATCCGCATCTTTTTCAATTCAAACTTCTTAAATTCACCGAGAGCGTAGATGAATCAAAGAAGATTAACGACACGCCTCCGCCCAAAATTATTCTTGCCGGCTCGGGCATGATGTCGGGCGGCCGTATTCTGCACCACGCCAAGCGCTACCTTCCTGACCCGGCGAGCATTATTATTTTTGTCGGCTATCAGGCCGCGGGTTCCATGGGGCGGCGCATTATTGACGGCACCAAAGAGGTTAGTATTCACGGAGAAAAAATAGAAGTGAAGGCCGAGGGACGCATTATTGACGGGTTCTCCGCGCACGCCGACAAAGAACAACTCCTGGCTTTTGTGGATGAGGCCCGCGATTACCTTCAGCGGGTTTTCGTCGTACACGGCGAAGAGGATTCGGCGCTTAACCTGACCCAGATGATCCGGGATCGTTTGGGTATCATGGCCGAAGCGCCATCTTACGGGGATAAATTCGAATTATGATATAATGTGTATGCCCCGCACTAATTTTACGGGGCATGCCGCGGCAATCCGCTTCGCCCAACGAGGGATGACCTATTCGGTCACGCGGATTGCGAATAGATAACCAGCTATATCCTAATTAGAAATGATTATATTTATCAAGCGTAAAATTAGAGCGGGGTGCTCATTTTTGTAGCTACTCGCTCCGCTCGAAGACAAAAATGGCAAAACCCACTCCTCACACTCATCTAAAACTTAAACTCTGCATATCGGGTGCCGCTGATACGGGGCATTGCGCCAAAGACGCCCTGGAGAAAACTAAAGAACTCGGCCGTCAAGTCATCAAACAGGGCGCGGTTTTGGTAACCGGCGCCACCACAGGCGCGCCGCTTTGGGCGGCAATCGGCGCAAAAGAAGCCAACGGATTTGTCATAGGGCTTTCGCCGGCTTCCTCAGAAGCTGACCACGTTAAAAAATACCGTCTGCCCGTTGATTACCATGACATTATTGTCTACACCGGCTTTGGCTACTCCGGACGAAACTTACTTCTGACCAGGAGTTCAGACGCTATTTTCATCACCTGCGGCCGCATGGGCACGCTCAACGAATTCACAATCGCATTTGAAGACCAGAAGCCCATAGGAGTGTTGACCAAAACCGGCGGCATGGCCGACGAGCTTGACGACCTTCTGGAGAAGACCCACCGAGGAAGAGGCAAGGTCGTTTTTGACGACAATCCTGCGAGGTTGGTTAAGAAAGTAATAGAAATGGTGATGAAAGAAAAATTAGTTAAGGTATAATTGAAACATGTTTTTCTTTGATGCCGAAACATTGCGAATATTCGGGCAGCTCGCACTTGCGGTACTTTTAGGCGCTTTAATCGGTCTTGAGCGCGAGTATCAAGGCAAGTCCGCAGGCCTCCGCACTTATTCCATTGTTGCCTTGGGCTCCTGCCTTTTTACCATTATTTCTATCAGCGGTTTCGAGGCCTTTGCCGGTCTTGCCAGTTACGATCCGACCCGGATTGCCGCTCAAGTGGTTGTCGGCATCGGTTTTATCGGCGGCGGACTGATTTTTCTAAGAGGGGATATTGTTTACGGCCTTACTACCGCGGCCGGACTCTGGACTTCTGCCGCACTCGGCGTGGCCGTGGGAGTCAGACTTTATGCCGCGGCTATATTTACAACGCTTCTTGCTCTCGTCATTCTTACCGTCTTGAAAGAGCTCGAGCAATACATCCACCGCGACCGTCCGGACGACGCCCATCATGATCTTACTTAAGAGCCGCCTCCTGCAGGCAGTAGCACTTCTTGCGGGGACCATCATCGGCGCAGGAATGTTTGCCCTGCCTTTTGTTTTTTCCCGCGCCGGATTTTTACTTGGGACGCTGGAGCTCGCACTTTTGACCTTTGTGACGATCATGATGAATCTTTTTTACGGCGAGGTGATTCTCCGCACCGCCGAGCGCCATCTCCTGCCCGGATTCGTAAAAATGTATCTCGGCCAAAAGTGGTTTTGGGTTGAATCCCTCTCGGCATTTGTCGGATTTGCCGGCGGGCTCTTTGTCTATATTCTGCTGGGCGGCGTGTTTCTAGCAAATCTTCTGAGCGCGCCACACGCCATTGGCCGCATCCTTTTCTTCGGCGCGGGAACATTCCTGGTTCTTGTGAATCTGAAACTGGAAGCCAAGGTCAATTATGTGCTAACCGCCCTTCTTGTTCTTTTTATCCTTGTGCTCTCCGGTCTTTCCTTTGAGCATTTTACTCCGGCGAATGTGTCCAGTGCAGATTTTAGCAATGTTTTTCTGCCCTACGGCGTTATTCTTTTTGCCTTGGCCGGCGGGGCGGTGGTTCCGGAGCTCGCGGCGTTTTTGGGCGATCAAAAGCAGCTTTTTAAAAAAGCGCTTATTGTCGGAACGATCATTCCCGCGATCGTCTATTTTCTTTTCGTGTTAAGCGTAGTCGGCGCCACCGGATTCTTAACAACGGCAGAAGCGCTTGAGGGGTTGAGGCCCCTTCTTGGCCGCACAGTATTCTTTTTAGGCAATTCTATCGGATTTCTCGCGTTATTTACTTCATTTATAATTTTCGGTTTCACTTTTGAAGATATTTTGCGCTCCGACTTCGGTTTTAAGAAGTTTTCAGCCTGGCTTCTGTTTGCGATCGTCCCGGCACTCCTTTTTTTACTGCCCATCCGCGACTTCGTTGGGATTCTCAGCTTTCTTGGCGCAGTGGCGATTGGTGTAGATAGTATTTTTATTCTTTGGCTCTACCGAAAGGTTCAGACGGCGGGCGCGCGCTTTCCAGAATATGCCTTGCGAGTACCGTTCTGGGCCATTTTACTCCTCGGCCTTCTTTTCTTTCTCGGCTTTGCCGCTCCGTTTTTATCATGATTACCGCATCGAAAAACATATTGAAGCGCATTATCGGGGTTATCCTCGTTGTTTTTGGTCTTGTTGCCCTTATTATTCCGTTTTTTCCTTTTGCCTGGGTGGCGTTTGTGGGGCTCGAGCTGCTGGGCCTTCGTGTGTTGTTCTTGGATAGAGTGCGAACTTGGTGGAAGGGTGAGCATGGACATAAAGCGGGCAACTAACTATGCCGGCGAGACGCAAAAATCGATCAATCAGTGGAAAATATATGATGGGCGAATGGCGGTCGCGCCACGCCATGGAGGAATTCGGGCCCGGCCGGGCGGAATATATCATTTGTCCCGAGGGCGGCGAGGCGTATTTTCATAAATCGTGGCACCATTCGCTTGCCGATTTTAAGCATATTTCTGAAAATAAAAAAATCTCTTTCCGGCTCTGCCCGTTTCACCAAATGGTTAAAAATAAGCAGCACGAAGGAGAAATCATCGTTGAGAACGCTCCGGAGAAAGACCGGCGAGAACTTATCCGCCTTATTGAGCGGAGCGGAGAACACGGCTATCGCCGCGACCCGATGGACCGCATCATAAAAATAGAGCGCAAAGGAAATGCGATTCGGGTTGAAACCTCCGAGAACCAGCTTGCCCAAAAAATCGCAAATAAAATTCAGGATAGATTCAAGAAAGCCGTAAAGAAAATTCATCGCGGCGGGCGTGAGTCGGATATGGTGAGCATCAAAATATTTTTTCCAGAATAATTATGAATAAACAGTTTCATTGCACTTAACAGCGATAGCAAGTAAGTGCAATATTATCAACTTCCAAATAGATTTGCGGAATTTTTGTATCTGTTACAATAGTACGTCCTATTATAACAGGTGGTTTTTGACAAAACCGCCGTCGTTTATAAAAAAATCGGTCATCTAGACCGATTTTTTATCGCAAAATGATTTTCCGACTTCGTAAAGAACGGCGATAGTGAATATTACGTTGAGCACAAAAAATGGAGGACTATTGACAATATACGCAAACCACCCCATGAGAATGCCGCCGGCGGCAAAGAGCAGATTTCCGGACAGACGCCCCGCGAACGCAACACCCACGGCAAGGCCTATTGCTGCGAGTGCACCAAGCCACCGAAGAGAGGAGTCGATGTCACCTCGGAAATACATAGAAATGAGAATTACAGCGGTTAAGAAGACAGTAGTTGCGGCAGCATCCGGAACTTTTCTTAATCGCATGAAAGACGCAAGAAGCATTACAGTCTGCGCACCGACAAATATGGGATTGCCGCCGTATACCGCAAGCGCCCAGACCATAAGCCCGCCCACGAAGAAAAGATGCGCCTGCCGCGGCTTATACAGAATTCCCGCAGTGAAAGTCAGAAGCCCTAGGTAAGCCGAGAGGTTGAAGACAGTACTCCAAAAAGAAGTAAGTCCAAGTATGTTAATAAGAGTTTGCCAGTCGTGCGGTACGGACATGATGACCTCCTTTTTCTTTTGAAAAGAACGCGCCTCAATGCTATCATGGCTTCAGATTTCGTCAACTGTCACGTTGACTTTAGGTCTGAGATGGATTACTGATAGGTAGAGTTAGTTCTTCGATAATCCTGATAAGGAGGAAGAAATGCGAAAAACTCCATGTTTATCCAGCATGTTTCTGGTGGTCCTGATCGTCTGCGTATTTCTAGCTCTTTCGGTCGTGTCCGCGCAATCCACGCCGCGCCGCTCTTTTACGGAGCGCTTTCCAGTAACAGGTAGCTGTGAAAACCTAGGCTTTACTCAGACCAACATCGAAGTCAGAGTGTTCATGAAAGATTATTCTGATCCGACCGTATACGATTATGCCCGCAAGGCCATAGAACAGCGGAAGACCATACCCGACGTTACCGCGGGATTCGTAGTGATCAGGAAAGTTCCGCACCAAAAGAGATTCGTCTACGAGTTCCGAGAGGTTATACCGAACTTTTTTCTTCCACGTTTTTGGATTCGACAAAGCGAAATCACGAGCCCCGATGATTGGGATTGGGGAGTGACCGAGGAACGTTTTGTGAGAGAACAGGCCGAGATTTTTTCTGCCGACGAAATGGCGGTATTGTCAGATTGGAGGGAAGTATTTAGAGAATGCGTGTCGCCGTTGAGGCAGAAGGCGCAACAGTAAAATGTATAAAGGCAGAAAAGCGACCAACATGTTTTTTCTTTGTGACTGCCGCGTAATTGCGGCTTTTTTCTTTTCCGATATAATTCATAGAGATTCGCCGCCCAAATATATTTTGGGCGAGCCTCGCCCTAAAAGGGCGGGTATTTCGTGAAGCTATGCGCGTTATCGCAGACCTCCACATTCATTCGCCTTTCGCAAGAGCCGTGTCTAAAGACATGACGCTCGAGAATTTGGATAAGTGGGCGAAAATCAAGGGTATTACAGTGATGGGCACCGGAGATTTTACACATCCGGCCTGGATTAAAGCAATAAAAGAAAAACTAGCTCCGGCCGAGCCGGGGCTTTACCAACTGAAGAACGGAAGTCACGGCGCACGGTTCATGTTGACGGTTGAGATTTCAAGCATATATTCCAAGGGCGGCAGAGTGCGAAGAATTCATAATCTTATTTTCGCGCCGTCAGTTGAAGCCGCTGAAAAAATCAATACCCAACTCTCCTGGCGGGGGAATTTGAAATCCGACGGCCGGCCGATACTTGGCCTTGACTCAAAGGAACTTGCTAAAATAGTTTTCAATACCGATCCTAAAGCAGTGATTGTGCCGGCGCACGCCTGGACGCCGTGGTTTTCAATATTCGGCTCAATGTCCGGCTTTGATTCCATTGAAGAATGTTTTGACGAGTTCGCGCCAAACATTTTCGCCATTGAGACAGGACTCTCATCTGACCCGGCCATGAACCGGAGGTTGTCAAAACTTGATAATATTGCTCTCATTTCTAATTCCGACTCCCATTCTCTGCAGAAGATTGGCCGCGAGGCGAACGTTTTTGAAACCGAGCTTTCCTATGACGGCATTATTGGCGCCATAAAATCAAGAGATCCTAAAAAATTTCTTTTCACCATAGAATTTTTTCCCGAAGAAGGAAAATATCACTACGACGGCCATCGCTTATGCAAATATTCCAGCGACCCTTTGAAAACAAAGGATCACAACGACATCTGCCCGGTCTGCAAAAAGAAAATGACTATCGGCGTTTTGAACCGCGTCAGACAGCTTGCCGATCGGGCCGAGGGTGAGCAACCAGCCAGGGCGATCCTCTTCAAAAATCTTATTCCGCTTGACGAAATAGTCGGCGAGGCCCTGGGACTCGGCGTCTCATCCAAAAAAGTTAAGGATGAATACATGAAACTGGTGAAAACTTTTGGCTCAGAGTTTGCCGTCTTGATTGATGCCTCGGATTCAAGCATCCGGAGCGGGACGAGTCCCGAAATAGCCGAAGGTATTTTACGGGTAAGAGCCGGCCGCGTTAGTATTGACCCGGGTTTTGACGGCGAGTACGGCAAAATAAAAATTTTTGAAGACGGAGAGCGGCAAGAAGCCGCAAAACAAACCGCCCTGTTTTAATTTTCTGCAGTTGTTATCATAACTATATGGAATGGCTGTTGAGAAAATTCCGAATGCCGCCGGTTAATCAGGTAATTCTGATTATCATCTTTGCCGAGTTTATTTTTACCATAGGCGCGGCGTTAATCAGCCCGGTTTTCGCGCTCTTCGTCGTGCAAAATGTCGGCGCGCCGGTTACCACAATCGGCTTTGCTGTCGCGGTCTACTGGATTGTAAAATCAATACTTCAGCTTCCCATCGCGCGCCATCTTGACAGGAATCACGGAGAGATTGACGACTTCTACTCGGTGCTTATCGGCCTGGTGATAGTTATCATCTCAATCTATCTTTACTATTTCGCGACTGCAGTTTGGCATATTTACGCGCTTCAATTCGCGATAGGCATGGGAGACGCGTTTATTGTTCCAGCGTTTCTGGCAATTTTTACACGCCATCTTGATCGCGATCAAGAGGCCTTTGAGTTGGCGCTTCGCTCAAGTTTTTCTTACGGCGTCGGTTCGGCCCTGGGCGGCGCGCTCTCCGGAATTCTTGCAATAGCCATCGGCATACGGCCTATATACCTTATCAACGGAACCCTCATGCTTATTGGTTTTATCATTCTTCTTTTCTTGCGTCCCTACGTCCGGCCAAGAGCCCAGCAGGATCTCGGCAGATTCTATGAGCAAAAAAGACCATAAAAAAAGACCCGCAAAGGAGAAAGCATTTTTGACCAGTGTCTTCTGACACTTGGTAGCTCCTTACCTTGCGGGCGCGAGAGGGATGTAACTCGTGGCGTTGTAGACCAACCTACATCAGAAACATGGCCGCCAGCGCGGTGGCTTTCTGATTTCGTTGGGCAACTGCCACGGGGCATAAATACTCTGCATTGTTGACCAGATAGACGCTGGATTCTTCCGGGCAACGCAGAGGGGTTAATAAGGTGTGGCGGAGGGGCGTTGCGTCGCGTCCCTCTGGGGAGTATCCCTCACCATCGTGCGAGGAAAGAAGCCCCCCCAGCAGGCAGGAAGAGGCGTGCACGCGTCTCTTTGCCTGACCGCCACAAGATTTTTTGGTAGGCCCGGGATGCCCATCCGTTCTCGCTCTCTGGCGAGATGGCTCACAAGAATGGGGCCGGGCCGTGTAGTTATGTAGAGGCCCTCATTTTGACTAACCCTCCTAAGCAAAGCAGTTATAGTAAGGGTTGGTATAGAGGGCTTTGACAAAGATCAAACGTGGCCTTGGCCACGACTGCATTCGGAGCCCCTGATTGGATGAGCTTCATCGGGTAGGTCGGGTCTATTGTATAAAACCCTCCACCCACCTTCTCAGGGGTCGGCTCTGCATTTTTCCCATCCGGGTTGGATCCCGGGGTTCGCTTACCCCACCCGAACAAGGTTCCGCAGAGCAGGCGATTGTCTCCCGTGGGAGGTATCGAACCCCCGCGGACTACCAATAGTGACACATCGGTAGTCGTCCAAGCCCAGGAGCTTGTCACAGCTCCATTACTTCACGAGCTCGTTTTAACTTCTTGGAAAAACTCGGCATCCACGTGTTTGCCCCAGGACTCAATAGGGCAGACGTCGATGGATTGTATAGTGGGAGGAAGGTGGCTGCAACTCAGCCAATTCAGGCATTATGCCCCACGGGGTTTTAGGTATTGAGTTGCTACCCCGGGAAAGGCACCACCTTCCATATGGTCACAGACCTGCTGTTTC
>CAZDKA010000013.1:0-17765 GCA_964505815.1 uncultured Candidatus Saccharibacteria bacterium
ATTTGACAAATTTATATCACCGTGGTAATTAAACATGGTCGCGGCTCTTTGAAAACATTGCTAAGATAAGAAGTCAGTAACCAATGGAAGGGCCGAGAGCTATGAAGACAACGGACGTCGTAAAGAGAATATTGAAAGTCCTTAAGCCCGCCAAAAAAGAGGTTGTCTTTCTCGTCGGCCTGATCGTAATTTCGGCCGGCTTTGACATCGCCGTGCCGCTCATAACCCAGACGCTTATTGACACGCTGATAGAATTTTTCAAGAGCGGCAGCGGTCATCCCTTCACCACTCTTATCATTGCGGCCGCCGCTATTCTTGTAGCAACCGTTGCGAGTAATGTCATAAAAACAATCTATGATTACCGCCTCTTCACTACGGTTACAACACTTGAGGACACGCTCCATTACCGGGTTTTTGAGAAGTATCTTCGGCTCCACGTTCTCTTCCACCACGGCAGTTCCTCCGGCCAGATAATCGGGCGGATTGAGCGGGGCGTTTCAGCAATATATGCGATTCTCCACGACATTTTCGGCCACAATCTTCTGCCGCCGTTCATTATATTCCTTGGCGTCTCGGTAACACTTATCGTAAAAAATCCGTGGATTGCTCTTGCGGTTTTCTTGCCTCTGCCGATCTATATCCTTTGTACCAAACGGATTACCGACAAAATCTATGAGATAGAAAAGCGGGCCAATGACAAGTTTGAGGCGGTTTCCAAAGAGGCCTATGATGTCGCGGGCAACGTCCTGACCGTAAAAAAGTTTTATCAGGAAAGAGCCGAGACCGAAAACCAAGCTGAACTCCAGAGACAGGCGCGCGTAACAGAATACAGCGCCGAACGATTATGGAAAATCAGCGATAATGTGCAGTCACTCATTTCCACCCTGGGGCGAATCGGGGTGATATTCCTCGGAGGTTTCTTTGTGCTCTCCGGCAAAAGCACGATTGGCGAGTTTGTACTCTACGTAGCTTTGCAAAACATGGCCTACGCTCCGCTTTGGCAACTGGCTATTGTGTTTCCGCGATTCCGCAGAAACGCCGCTCGGGTTGAACGGCTTTTCGGCATACTTGATGAGCCGATTCTTGTTCATGACAAGCCGGGGGCCATCACTCTCCCTGTTCACTCTAAATTCATTGAATTTAAGCATGCTTCTTTCCGCTACGGCGAGAAACGGCGCTGGGCGCTGAAGAACGTCAGCGTCACAATTCCGGCAGGAACCACTGCGGCGCTTGTAGGCAGAAGCGGCAGCGGCAAGACGACTTTTATCAACCTTCTGCTCCGGTCTTTTGACCCAGAGGTCGGTTCGATAACGGTAGACGGCCATGATCTTCGGGATGTTCAGCGCGAGAGTCTGTTGAATCAAATTGCCGTTGTTCCGCAGGAAGTTGATCTCTTTTCAAGAAGCATCCTTGCCAACATTGCTTACGGCAAGCCGGATGTTTCAAGAAAAGAAGTGGAGGAGGCCGCCAAAACTGCGCTGGCTCACGATTTCATCATGCAGACCGAGCATGGCTATGAGACGCTGGTCGGAGAGCGGGGCATCAAACTCTCCGGAGGCGAGCGCCAGCGTGTCGGCATTGCCCGAGCGATATTAAGAGACCCACGGGTTCTTATCCTGGATGAGGCCACGAGTCATCTTGATACCGAAAGCGAACTCCTCATTGCCGAGGCAACGAATACCCTAATCAAAAACCGCACTACGTTCATCATTGCTCACCGCCTGTCCACTATTTTGCACGCCGATATGATTCTGGTGTTCAGCTGCGGAGAACTGGAAGCAACGGGCAGACACGAAGAGCTCCTGCAAAAAAGCCCGACCTATCAGAGACTCTATTCCCTTCAGTTTAGGGATGCGGACGATGATCTCGAAGGTGCGGAGGAAAAGAGTTCGGACCGCCTCGACTGAGGCGGTTTTGTTGATCTTGAAAATACAGTGCGAATGTTGTACTAATAAAGCCGTTGGCCTTTGACAACAAAAGGAGGCATGCATGAAGCGAGTATGCGGCATGAAAGCATTCAAAAGCCTTCGGCCTGCCACTCTAAAAGTGCTTGCCGAAAGGAAATTTCACGATCCGAGAAAAGACAAATACGGAGCGGTAGCCCCACCGGAGCGCGGCAGAACCGGTAAAATATATACCTCAATCGCTTACACATTCCGAAGTGCCGCTGAAGCGGCCGCGGTTTTTGAAGGCACGAAGGAAGGTTACGCCTATCCGCGCATCAGCCGCGGCACTCCACCGATCCAGGAACTCACCAAAAAACTGCTTCAGCTTGAATTGGGAAAAGATTTCCATAATATGGATGATTATGACGTACTGCTCACCGCATCAGGTATGAGCGCGACCGTGCTTTTGGCATTGACGCTGGCCGACCGCGGAGGAGAATTCATAAGCTCGCCGTATCTTTACGGCGGCACCTACCACCTCTTTACAGAATTTATCCCGCGGCTCGACATCGCATGCCACATGATTAAGGACCCATTCAACCTTAATGAGTGGAAGCGGGCCGCAGAACTTTATCCGCACTCAAAATTCATTTTTGCCGAAGACGATGCGAATCCCACCCCAAGAAAACTACAAAATCGCGCCATTGCCGATATCGCCCACTACCACAATATGCTTTATGTCTGCGACCGGACTATCGGCACACCGATCCTGGAACGACCGCTGCTTTCCGGCACCGATGTTGTCGTGCATTCAGCATCAAAAAACATCGGCGGCAGATCAGCCGGGCTGGGTGGTGCAATCATTGCCAGAAAAGACATTATCCAAAAAATCCGGGACGGCTGGTTTGCGGTCATTGGCCCGGTGATGGACCCGCGAGTCGCCGACTACATGCTTTTCGGCCTGCGCGATCTTGAAAAGCGAATGCGCCAGAAAGTGGAAAACGCAAAAATCATCGCTGAATTTCTCAAGAAACATCCGCGGGTCAAAAAGCTCTACGGCCCCGGCGGAGATCTCCTGGCCTTTGAAATCCGTGGCGGGCTTGAAGATGCAAGACGGGTTGTAGAGTCATACAGGCTTATCCTATTCGCCCCGCACTTGGGCGACATCAGAACTCTTTCCATTCACCCCGCCTCAACCACCCATTCCAAAGTGCCTGCGGAGGAACGTATGAAGCTTGGGATTTCCGATACGCTAATCCGTCTCTCGGTCGGACTAGAAGATCCGCGTGATATCATAGACGATCTGGCACGGGCGCTTGCTAAAATTGAATCACCCTGAACGGGTGATTTTTATTTGTTTCTCCGCAAGAATACCTCGCCGCTTGCGGTCAAGACGCGAGGCGCATCCGCGGAGCGGATCGCCCCGTCTCCGAGGATGAATTGCGGTCAGAAACAAATAACCCCGCACCAATTTTGCCATTAGAAATGGAGGACATCCTGCGAGATAAAGCGCAGGAAATCACACGCGAGACGCGTGCGCGAATAGCGCAACCCGTCATGGGGCCAGACGCAAGGCGTATCTGCGCAGCAGATCGCCCCGTCTCCGAAGCCGTCTCGCCATGGCATGCTTTGCAAAATTGGTGCTGGGGTATTCGAGATAAGATACCGCACCAGCTCTCTGGTGCGGTTACAATAGATTTTTATTTCGTTGATTATTTGCGAGTGGCGTGCTATCATAAATATATGAGCATAAAAACTTATTTGCTTGTCGCCGCGGTGTTCTTTACGCTCACTGCAGCATTGCACCTTACAAGAGCGCTTTATGGCTGGCCTGCGGTCATAGGCGGGGTGGAAATTCCGCTTTGGGCAAGCTGGATCGCTCTGGTAATCGGCGGGGCGCTCGCCTATTTCGGGTTCAGTTTAAGCCGGAAAACACTCTGAAAAAAAGCCCCGATAATTCGGGGCTTTTGTTTTTTTTATGCCTTCTTCTCAAGAAGATCGAGTTTCCTTTGGGTTGCGCGCTCGGCGGCAAGACGCGTCAGCTCGGGGTCTTCACCCATATTGATGAACTTCATCGCTCGCCCAAGGAGAGGGTGCACTACGGAGAGCTTGTGGTGCATTTCCTGAACAATTTTTCTATAGCCCGGATGACCCTGGGGTGTTGTTCGAAGCTCATGAATATGGAAAGCTTCGCGGGCATTAATTATGAAGCGGTAACGCATCCTGTGGCCAAGAAGTGTGGCGTACTGCGCTTCCTCTTCCAATCCCGCTTCGCATACGGCACGGTAGAGCTCTACCGCGAGACGGAAACATTCACGAAATTTTTCATCAAAACCTGCCTCGGAAATAAGTGCGGGAACCTCGTATCCGTAGTATGGATTAAGGCGCTGCCATTCAAAAGCATCCACCATGCGATGACGCTGGAGATCGCGGAACGTCCCGTAGTCCCCCACAATCTCCCATTCGTAGTGGGCCTTCTCAATGGCTCGGCCGGGCTTGTGGCGCCGATTGAGGCGCTCGCCCACATAAGCATCAAACACCTCTACTTTCCGCTCCGTATCCCACCCCGAGACAATCCGCCGCAATTCTCCGATAGACAGTCCGGACTCGGCAAAAAGCATTTCCGGAACTAGCTCCAACTCGTCTTTTGGCCAATAGTCAAGGAGTGTGGCCGTTACACCCTCATCATAATAGTAATCATTGAGGAAGTTCCGGCGTACAAAACTCTGCATTCTTTCCTGGACATCCATTCGGTAAGCAATAAATGACCCGCCGCGCTCCGGTATATCCGCTCGCTTCAAAAACGCAGCAGCAACTTTTCGGGTTTCCATCAGAATTTGCATTGCGGCCTCACGGCATTCGCTAAGCGGCTCAGAAGAAAGATGAAGAACAAGACTCTCAACCGCCTGAGCAGAACCGACTATCCCAACGGTGGAAGTCGTGGCGGCCGGGAGCACATGACGCGAGACATCGCAGGCCTGGGCGCGCGTTGCGCCAAGCCAGGCGATTCGCTCTGATTTTTCGGATGGCTCCGGAAATTTCTTGCGGACAAATTCTGTGATTCCTCGTACCATCTCTGAGTAAAGAAGAAAGATGGTATCCATGGCATCGATATAGCGCTGGCGGAGTTCAAGAGGAAGCGCGTCCGGGATGTAGTAGCGGTAGCGGCCGTTTTCGTCCTTTTCGTCGTAGTAGATATAGCGGGTTGACTGCTCAAGGTAGGCCATGAGCCTTCCCCACTCCAGCTTTTTAGTGAGAATATTTGAGGCCTTCTCAACCACAAACAGAACCGGCATAAGCTGCTGAACAGAATCGTCGCCGTAGGCGGTCACAACCCTATCAATCAAATCTTCCGCCCGCTTATCTCCAGAAATCGCAAACTCGTCCAAATAGATTTCGCGAAGATCGCTGCCTCTCCGTGAAAGACGAGCCATGGCCGCAGCCACAAGTAGCGACGGCGCCTGCCCTGTAAAGGCATAGACCGGCCCCGCAGTATCAGTAACTATGCGCGAAAGAAGTTCGCGTCCAGCTTCAGTAACAACTAAACGGCCTCCGCTCTTCGTTATGTAAGGATTCTCTTCTGCCATCTGAGTCCTCCGTTTATCCTATTTATTTAAAGGAGCGCCACTGCTTTCTATCATGACCGGCCGTGTTTTGCAATCCGGCAGATTGTGGAAAAGTAAGTTACCTGTTCAACAAAAAACGGGTATCATGTATATGTAAAACAGAATATCGCTTTATCAAGAGCGCGGTGAGGGTACTGGCCCTGTGACCCGCCAGCAACTTGTCCCTCGATATGACTCGGGATAAAGTGCCAAATCCAGCCCCTCGGGGGAAAGATAATTTTTAATGTCTTTCCGCGAGGGAAGATTTTTTCATTATTTGCCTAAATTTTGGATCCGCCAGCTGGCGGAGAACAAAATTTAGCTGCAAATAATAGAACCCTGCACTAATTTTGCGCCGGCAAAAAGAAGTAGTTTTATAAAATAATGACTCGGCAATTTATGCGAGCCGCGTGCGCGGATAGCGCATCCTGAAATGGGCGAAGCGGCTCGCTTATGGAAGTAGCCGCAAAATTAGTGCTGGGGTTAACTCCTTATGTTCTACAACTCAAAAACGCATACCGCAAAAAGCGTCACCTCAGGACATCCGGATAAAACATGTACGATTCTACCAGTATTTGTCTCCGTGCGGTATTGTATATTATATGCCACACAAAGATTACCAAGTACGTCTCGAATATAACAAATATTGGAAAAGGGGGAATATACCACGTACAACGAATAAACGGTGGGGTGTTACTACTATGACGAAAACAAGGAGGAAAGAAATATACAGTAAATGGCAGAGATCGCCCAAGGGTATTTATAGAGTAATAAAAATGGGGTGTGTGGCCAAGGGAAAACCAGAGAGATTGCAGATTGGGAGGGAGAACTTTGTTACGTGGTATGAGCAACAAAAGAAAAAGTGTTATTACTGCGGTATTTCAGAGCAACAGTGGCGAGAAAGCGATGACTCATACGCCAAAAGGTACAAACGATTAACTATAGATAGGTGGGATACCCGAGGGGCTTATAAAAGTGGCAATATTATTCTCGCTTGCCACCGATGTAATACTATAAAAGGAGATTATTTTAATGAAAAAGAAATGCTTAAAATCGCCAAGATAATTAACAAGAAATTAAACTTATGAAAGTTATTACTGTAGAAAGTGTCCTTCCTGCTCATCCCGATAAGGTGTGCGACGCAATCGCAGATCAGTTGTTAGATAAATATTTAGAATGTGATGCCAATGCACGAGTAGCGATTGAAGTATTGGGTACGGGCCATACTCTCTTAATAGGTGGAGAAGTGGCATCCAAAGAGAATTTTACTGAAGAGCAAATTCAAAAATATGCCTCAGAAATTTTGAAAGAGTCCGGATCATCTCCTATTACCGAATGGATTATTCGCATTCACCAACAGTCACCTGAGATCAACAAGCTTTCTAGGGTGGGGGCCGGTGACAGTGGTATAATGTATGGTTATGCGACATCGGAAACCGACAACTCGATGCCATATGCAATAAACATTGTTCATAAAAAAGCACGGGAATATTTTGAACAATATGGTGGTGATGGAAAAGTCCAATTGACATTTGATGGACGCACAATTATAAGTGAGGTTTCGAAAATTCAAGGACGCGATTTTAAATTAGGTGGATTTGAAGCAGATACCGGCCTAACGGGACGAAAGCTACAAGTGGACACCTATTGTGGTCTAGTTCCTCACGGTGGAGGAGCTCTATCCGGCAAGGATCCAACCAAAGTTGACCGCTCAGCCGCTTATATGGCGCGATTCGCCGCAAAAAATATCGTGGCCGCGGGACACGCCAAAAAATGCCTTGTCTCGGTTGCCTACGCCATTGGCCGGGCAGAGCCGCTCATGATCGAGGCCGTTGATGAAAACGGAAAAAGTTTGGCCGAATTTATAAAGAAGAGGTTCGATTTTCGCCCGGCAGCAATCATTGAGCGGCTGAACCTTAGCCGGCCTATTTATTTACAAACCGCATCCTACGGCCACTTCGGCAGACCGGGTTTCCCATGGGAAGAAATTACGGCTTAAAACGAAAAGCGTCTGATTCTCAGACGCTTGTATAGTAGAGCTCTTCAATGGCTCTTTTTATTTTTTGAGAGGCGTTCTCCAAAGAATCGCTCGGCCATATCCGGAACGGAAAGCCGAAGCAGACGGTAATCTCTCTCCTGCCAAAGAAAAACGCCCGTATGTCAAAGTGCTCCACGCCCTTTATTGCCGCTGGAAGTATCGGCGCGCCTGTTTTTCGGGCAAGCCAGGCCGTCCCTTTTTGAATCTCTGCGATACCGACCTCACGCCGGGCAATCCCTTCCGGGTAGATGGCAACACTCTGTCCTTCCCGGAAAGTACGTAGTGCTGTAATAAGACCCTTGCCGCCCCGCTCTGGGAAGGCGCCGAGAATATCCACGGCCCAACGCAGAAGAAAACCAAATTTTCTTGCCGGAACCCTGTATACCCAGTCAGCGGTGATCGTCCGCATCGGCAGAATCCGAACGTTGAAAAGGAGTGCGGCGGCAAGGAAAGAATGGTCAACGTAGGTCTTGTGGTTGGGCGCTAAAATCACCGGCCTTCGCAGTTTTCTTACCCGCTCCAGGCCTACGAATTTAATACGGAAAAAGAATCTTCCGCCGCTCATAAAATTCAGAACACCGAGCGCAATAAACAGCATGCCCAGGAATTGCTGGGCTATCCAGTATAAAACATAACTCGCCATTTTGGTGCCTCGCTTTTCTGGGCGATACGGCGCGCTGGACGGGTTTCCCGAGAACTACGGCTAATCTACTTTAGAACACCTGTGCCTGCAAGATGGTATAATCAATCAGCCCATGAAAAAAGCAATTTATATCACGGCCTTTGTTGCGCTTGGCCTCTTGATTCAATTTTTAGTGCACGCCGGAGTTGAAATTTGGTACATCGGGCTCCTGCTCCGGGATTTCGCAAAATACGGCTTCGGTCTCTCGTGGGCGGACTGGTGGATTATCCATTATATCGGTACAATTGTGCTTCTTGCCGGTGGCGCGCTTTTTGGATTTTGGCAGGGAAAATTTTGGTGGAAAAAAATTTATGAAGAAAAAACAGGTATTAGGACATTTATAGAACGCTTCACCGGCCATTGAAAATCGCGGTGATTCCGCTTGTGGATAAGCGGCTTGAACGTTTTAATTAAGCGGCATACAATAAATATTGGTCGTTAAATGGAGATAAATATCAAGTGAACATAAAATTCTTATGAGAAAAATAGTACCGATCATTCTCTCGCTCGGTTTGGCACTTCCTGTTCTTGCGCATAGTGACCGGGAGGTGTCGCAAGAAACCCGCACGCCAGTGCGCCAAGAAGTGCGCGATCTAAAGCAAGACACGCGCCAACAAATTCGCGATATCCGCCAAGACGCTAGAGAGTTCAAAAAAGAGGATGTGGATAAATTCCGCGCAAAGCGCGACGAAGTTCGCGCGGATATAAAGAACAAGCGCGAGGCCTTCAAAGACCAAGTCGAGGCCAAGCGCGCCGAGATAAAGAAAATAATAGCAGATAAGCGCGCCGCATTGAAAGAAAACCTCAAAAAAGTGCGCGATGCAAAGAAACGCGAAAGAGTGGAACGTATTGATGGCCGCATTTCCGCTCTTAACGAAAAGCGGACTGACCATTACTCAAAACGCCTTGAGCAAATTGAGGATGTTTTGGAGCGCATCATCCAGAGAACGGACAAGGCCGAGGCCAATGGCCGAAACGTTGCTGAAGTCAGAACAGCAATTACTGCCGCAAAGTCGACAATTGCGGCCGCTAGAACAGCTGTGGCCACGCAAGCAGGAAAAACTTATACGATTGCCGTCAAGGACGATGTCTCGCTCAAGCAAAATGTCGGAGAGACCCGCAAAGCATTGAACAACGATTTGAAAGCAGTGCATAATTTGGTAAAGGCCGCGCACGATGCGGTGCGAAAAGCTGCAACAACCCTAGGGCAAATCCGTGATGTTGATAAACTTGAGGTAGTGGCGCCGGCGAATGCCCCAACACCAGCTCCCGCGCCAGCTAGTCAATAACGTTAAAAACCACAACATGATGAACACAAAAATCTATATTATCGTTGGAGTAGTCGTTCTTGTGCTGGTTGGGGCTCTCGCATGGTTGGCGCTAGCTCCGGAAAAACCAGTAGCGCCAGCTCCCGCGCCTACTCCAGTCGCGGCTCCGGCCAATGATTCTACGACCGCCATCGGCAAAGACCTGGACGCGGTTGACCTCGGAAATCTTGACCAGGAATTCAAAGATGTTGACGCTGACCTTAATGCTCTGTAACACCGGATATATTATGAATCCCACACATAACTTGTTATGTGGGGGATGAATACCAAAAATCCCGCTTGTTGCGGGATTTTTGGTAAACCCCGCTAGAACATGAAAAACTACGCTAAAGTCGGAAAAAAAACAGGGTAGGACGGCTTACAGAACGCCGGCTTGGTTTCGCAACTAGCCGAAAAGGCGTTGGCCCAAAAGAAAAAAAGGAGCAAAAATCAAAAATCCCGCTCAGCGGGATTTTTGATTTGGTCTATAAAGATTAAGGCGTTATTGCTGCGGCCCCCAGAACATCTCCCAAGCCAAGCGTGTCTTTCTTGAGCTCGGCGTTGAAGCCGTAGCCATACATGGTGAGGTCCTTTTCCGCGCTGCCATAGAGGTCGTCAAGTCCGACCCAGTGACCAAACTCATGAATTCCGATATCGCCGAGGTCATAAGTTCCCGCTACCCCGCCGCAGTCGGTAGTATATGGGGTGTAAGACCACTTAAGACGGCTATTGAAAATCGTGTCTGATTCGGCCTGCGCTCCGGTTGCGGTGTAGTACCAAGTGTAGGTAACGCCTATGGCGTTATTCGGCACCGGGCCCCAGGAAACAAGATGCGTGCCGTCAAACCGAGCACGGGATACAGAGGTGTTGCCGCCGGAGGTTACCACAATGTTCGGATCCGCGGCGTTCCACGCGGCCCAAGAAGTATTTATTGCCGCATAGGCATTCGCAGTCCCAACGCTTGCGGGCACCTTTGACTCGTTCAAATAGTATGTCCGCGGTCCAGTAAGGTGCCATCCGGCATTACCGTATGTTGCTACCTGGTCATTTGTGGTGGCAGTACAGGAAAAAGAGGTGGCCGCAGGTTTGCCGGGGTCTGGATTGTGCACGAAAACTCGGTATTTGAGTCCTGGCGGCAGAGGACTGCCGTCAACATCACGCTCCACGCTCTGGGCCACCGACAACACCGGCCCGAGCAACAGAAGCATGACAACAAGAAACGAAAATTGCGCAAAAGCTCTTTTCATACAATCCGGACTATAGCAAACTATTTATCCGCAATCAACCCCGTTAACGAGTTAATTGATAACTGCTCGAACTTCGCCTACGGCTTATCCTCGCAGACAAATACTCAATATCCCTCCAGCTTCCGGATAAGGCCGTGGACCCGCATCCGCTCAAGGGCTTTGGCCTCAATCTGGCGGATTCGCTCACGAGTTACCCCGAATTCCTTGCCGACTTCTTCAAGAGTGTGAGTAATGCCGTCGTCCAGCCCGAAACGCATTCTCAAAATTTTCTGCTCTCGCGGCGTAAGATCATTTATGATTCTTACGACCTGCTCTTTTAAGAGTTTTCGCGCTGCGGACTGCGCGGGTGAGAGCGTTTTTTCGTCAACAATAAACTCGCCCAGAATTGAATCTTCATCATCCTCTCCGACCGGCGATTCCAGAGATACGGTATCCTGAGAAATTTTCGCGATGTGGTAGGCCTTCTCGACTTCAATGCCCATCTCCGAGGCAATCTCCTCGGGCAGGGGCTCGCGGCCGAGGTCCTGAAGAAGCCGCCGCTTGACCTGTTGGAACTTGGAAATAGTCTCAACCATATGAACCGGAATCCTGATGGTGCGCGCCTGGTCGGCGAGCGCTCGGGTGATAGCCTGCCTTATCCACCAAGTGGCGTAAGTAGAAAATTTAAAGCCCCTGCGGTAGTCAAATTTTTCCACTGCTTTGAAAAGTCCGAGGTTTCCTTCTTGAATCAAATCGAGAAGAGTAAGGTGCGGGCTTCTCCCCACATAGCGTTTGGCAATGGACACAACCAGCCGGAGATTTGCTTTGGCAAGCTGTTCCCTCGCTTCCTTGTCGCCACGCTCAATTTTTCTGGCGAACTCTTTCTCCTTGTCGCCGGTAATCAACGAAATTTTTCCGATTTCACGAAGATACATCTGGACCGAGTCTGAAGCATCCTCCGGCCCGGGCCCTGCTTTTTTCTTTTTTCCTTTTTTTACGGCCTTTCCATCATCTTCGGCAATTGAAATGAACTCTCCTGTGTCAAACACCTCAACGCTCAATTCCTCAAAACGGCGGTACAGATCCTCAAGAAGAGATACATCGTTTTCAATGGTCGGGAATTCGGCAAGAATTTCCGAATAAGTGACAAAACCGCGTTCGCGGCCCTTTTTTATGAGTGCGTCAATTTTGGCCTCAATGGCTTTAAACTCATCGGCTCTGGCCTTTTTGCTCTTAAAAACGGCTTTCTTCGCCTTCAGTTCTTTCTTTTTCTTCGCCTCTTTCTTTTTCGCTGATTTTGCTTTGGGCATAGGAATGCTAATCGGCTTTGTTGATAAACGGCAGAACATAAAGTTTATCGCAAATACCCTTGTACTCCCTGGCGAGGTCGGCGACTTGGGCTTCGTTCCCGGTCCTCTCGGCCTCAACAATTTTTCTGGTCAAAAGGTCTCTCTGATATTTAAGATGCTCGGCCCGGAGTTCGCGGAATATGGAATGCACCTCGGATTCTTTGTCCTCGGTCTCTTCAAGAAATACTTCGGCCCGGAAAGCAAGATTATTGACGTAGCTTTTAAGCTCGTCTGAAAGCGATACGGTATCCTGCCGTTCTACCATTTTCTTGAAAAGGTCGCGATGGATATCTTTCATAAAAATATCGGCCGGAGTATCTGAAAAGTTAGAACGAAGATTCGCAAAAAGCACCAACGAGCCAAGAGAGAGTTCTTCAAGATTTTCTCTGCGGCTTTTAACAAATATGGCCTCGCCTTCGGGTTCGGCGTATACATACCCCATGCCTTCTTTCTTGGTTTTTGCAAGTTCCTGCCATACTGACTCCTCAGAAACTCCTAAGGCGTGAGATAATTTCTTTACCCAGTGCGCTCTCTCAACCTCATTGGTAAGAGTGCGAATCTCGGGCAGAACTTTTGCGGCAATGGCCTTTGCTCCTTCCGACGTCTCGGGATTATACGCATCAAGCGCCTCCTGTAAATAAAATTGCACAATTGGCACGGCCTCTTCCACTGTTTTTTCCCATATTTTTGGATCAGCCAGCACAAGGTCAGCCGGATCTTTAACACCTTTGGGGAGTACGGCGGCTTTGCGCTCAAAATCAAATTCCGCGGCAAGGTCCAAACTTCGTTTTGTCGCGGCCTCGCCTGCGGTATCTCTGTCAAAAGAGCTCACCAGGGTGTCGGCTAATCTCCGTAGTGTCTGGAGTTGAAACGGGGTAAGTGCGGTACCTGAAACCGCAACCGCGTTGGTCACGCCGGCCTGATGTGAAAGAATCGCGTCCATGTAGCCCTCCACGATTACGCAGGAATTGGCTTTACGAATGGAATCTTTGGCCTTGTCAAAAGCGTAAAGAACTCTGGATTTATCGTAGACCAGCGTCTGCGGGGTGTTTATGTATTTGGCTGGCGGCTCGCCTGCCTGACCGGCAGGCCCGCCTCCCTTGCCGGCTACTCCCCCGCCTTCCAGAATCCTGCCGCCAAACCCTACCACCCGGCCAGATGAGTCGGCAACAGGGAAAATAATGCGCGAACGAAACCGGTCATACCAGCTGCCGCTTTCTCCCCTGACCGCAAGTCCGGCTTTCTCTATTTCGCTATCCTTGAACCCAATTTGCCGCATGTGACGGAGCAGTCCGTCCCAGGCATCAAAGCTGAACCCGACTTTAAAGTGCTCAACGGTTTTTTCTGCAACGCCTCGTTTTTTCAAATAGGCCTTCACCGGAGTAACCCCTAGAAGATTTTTTTGGAAATACCGCGTTGCCTCCTCCAAAATATCATACAGCCGGTTCCGTTCGGACTGCACTCTCGGATCCTCGCGCTTAAGTTCCACGCCAGCACGCTTAGCGAGCATGCGCAACGCCTCCGGAAAATCCAGGCCCTCAATCTCCATTACGAACTTGAAATGATCGCCTCCTTTTCCGCACCCAAAACAATGCCAAATCTGGCGCGTCGGGGAAACATTGAAAGACGGCGTTTTTTCCTTGTGGAACGGGCAGAGCGCCTTGAAGTTTGAGCCGGCGCGCTGCAGCCGAATATACGAGCCGACAAGCTCAACGATGTCCAATCTTGACTTTATTTCTTCAGTTGGCGAGTTCATCCCGTTAGAGATAGGAAATCAAAGATTTCCGTTGGTTAACGGCGAATAAGAAAAAAGTCCGGTTTCTGCAAGATATTTTTTGTTGTTCGTACTGCATAGGGCTTGGATCTCTAACGGGATTCATGTGATAAAAGGATTCGAACTTTTTAATGCGGGGCGGTTAAGGGTTTTTAGAGCCTTGTTTTGACTACTCAATTTAAGTGTCTCGGTCTCAAGAAGATTCCTTATTTAACTCCTCTACATCGTGAATACTTAACGAAAGCTCTCGAGCTGGTTGGATATACGGTCCACCATTATCACGAGGTATCTCAAGTGGTACGCCTAATAACTGGGCGAGGTGTTGTGCTTCTGCTTTTACGCAAGATTCGAGATACTCACCAAAACAGCTGATTGTAATATCCTCCGGGTCCGGCAGTTTGAAGCGCCGATTTTTCAGTATCGCCTCAAGACGTTCTCGTTCCTTTATAAAATTTGGTTCCTCGTCTCTGGTTTTATCTGGAGAGAGCATTAAAAATCTATCTTTCAGTTTCTTTTTTAAAGATTTTATCCGTGAAAGCTCATTCATAATAAGCTGTTCGTGGATTGTAAACGGCATAGCCTCCTCCCCGGTTACACTACGCCGTTTCTTAGCAAGATCCTGAAATTCCTGTACGGTAAAAGTTGTAACATAAAACAACAACGCGTGATCATCGTGTTCAATTTCTTCGACCGCCTTTGTCCACCTTTGCCTTAGTTCTCTATACTCTTTCCGATTTGTCTGATGTGGAAAATGTGTTGCGTGAAAAATTGGATGAGTAAACTGATAAATTTTATTCACGACTAACTCCTCCTTAGATTCGATACTCGATTCAGTAGCCTGCTCAATTTTAGGAACTTGTTCACTCATAATATATAATCATAAAACTCAGAAGTAACCCGGTCTCGCAATCGCCTCGGCTGAGGCGGTCCCTCGACCCACACGCGCTAAAGCTACGACAGGCAAGTAAAAAATGTTGTCTTCGGAAGGGGGGAGATTCTCCCGATATTGCATGTGCAATATCGAGGACTCTCGATTTTGTTACCAAATCAGGGATTTGGACAAAATTGGAGGAACCCACGAACCCGATAAAGGGTTGCACGCTTTCTCCCGCCCATGGCGGAGGGTACAGGATTCGAACCTGTGAGGGATTTCTCCCACACGCTTTCCAAGCGTGCGCCTTAAGCCGCTCGGCCAACCCTCCGCCATAAGCGGGATTGCGATTTGTCACCAAAATTTCTGCATTTGCGAACTTGAAATTTTGGACAAATCGGGAACAAGCCGCCCGCACTAGGCCTCTATGCGACTCCTCCTCTCCGTATGGAACATTTCGTGCGAATTGTTCCACATAGATTGTGCGCTAAAAATGTTTCCGCAATACATTCAGTAACGAACTTTCCGTACCCCCAACCTTATCGTTCAAAGAATAAATAGTCAAACCGCGCACGCGCTCTTTTTCCAGAAAATCGGCGTGGTAAAGCGCCAGGAGGTGTTTGGAGGTGGATTTAACCGAGGTCTTAATTTTTTCGGCGAGCTCGCCCACCGACGCGCTCTTGTTTTTACTAAGAAAAGAGAGGATTTCCAGCCTTTTTTTGTTGGCCAGCGCCTTAAAAGTTTTCTCAATCTTTTTCATAATGTAATCATCCTGCCACCCCACCAACCTACTACCTACCCCACCACCCTACCACGGAACTTTTCGTGCGAAAAGTTCTATATGAAAATAAGTATAATATAATCTGTCGGCGGGCAGGGCACTCAAATATATCCGCGGGGCGGAATCTAACGGGGCGGGACTCACTACAATACTTATTAAACCCTAGTTTGTTCTAGTGCCCGTATACGCTCTTCTATCGGCGGGTGTGTGGAAAAAATTCTAAGCAAAAACGGCGTTTTTTTCAGCGTTCCGCGATCAGCTCCAAACGGATTTTCAAAAAAAAGATGGGCGGTAGCGTTGGTTGCGGTTTTTAATGTATCCGGGCTTGCCGCAATCTTCTTGAGTGCTGAGGCCAGTCCGTCAGGGTAACGAGTAAGCAAGGCCCCCGAGGCATCAGCCAAAAATTCACGGCGGCGCGATATGGCAAGATGAATTAAAGAAGCAATCAGAGGTGCTAAAGCCGAAAGTATAAACCCGACGATCATAAACATAGCCCTTACTCTGCCGTGGTCGCGCCCGTGATCGCCTCCCCCGCCCCATAAAAGTGTGCGCGCGTATATATCCGAAATTATGGCGACAAAACCTACCAGAACCACGGCTATGGTAGAAACCAGCATGTCCCGGTTGCCGATATGCGAAAGCTCATGGGCGAGCACTCCTTCCAGCTCCGAACGGTCGAGCCGTTGAAGAAGTCCCGAAGTAACCGCCACTACAGCGTGTTCCGGGTCTCTACCGGTTGCAAACGCGTTTGGCGCCGGATCGCGAATTAAATAAAATTTTGGCATCGGAAGCCCGGCGGTAATGGTAAGATTCTCCAGAACACGGTAAAGCTCCGGATTCGCTTTTGCATCCACCGGCTCGGCCCGATGCATCTTTAACACAATCTTGTCAGAAAACCAGTAGCCGGTGACATTCATAAAAATGCTGAAAATAACCGCAACATAAAGAATCGCCGGATTCGCGTAGGCCTGGCTGAAAACCCAGCCAATGCCTATAACCACACCAAAAAACACGGCCATCAAAAGCCATGTTTTCCTGATATTGGCGGCTTTGTGGGTATAGAGCGTTGCCATATCAATCAAAACGATACCTGAACCGGTTTCTCGGCGTCAGCCTCCTCAAGATCAAAAAGTTCCATTTTCTGGAAGCCGAATGTTCTGCCGATAACATTGGAAGGAAAGGATTCAAGGGCAATGTTCAGGTCCCGAACGTTCCCGTTATAAAATCTGCGTGCCGCCTGGATTTTATTTTCGGTATCCGAGAGTTCGCGCTGAAGCTCCACAAAATTTTCAGCGGCCCTTAATTGCGGATAGGCCTCGGCAACCGCGAAAAGAGATTTCAGGGCTCCGGTCAGCATATTTTCCGCTTGTCCGTGTTCTTGTATGGTTTTGGCGCCAATGGCCATGGCTCTCGCCTGGGTCACTTTTTCAAAAACACTCCTCTCGTGGCTTGCGTAGCCCTTTACTGCTTCAACCAGATTGGGAATCAGGTCATAACGCCTCTTCATTTGCACTTCAATATCCGACCAGGCCTCTTTGGCGCGATTAGTAAGCCGGACAAAACGGTTGTAGGCAAAAACCACCCAGGCAACAGCCAGCCCAGGAACGCCAACCAAAATCCACGTTAAATAAGTCATAGGAACTTACTTTACTATTATCTTGCCGCGCACTGACGGCATAATATGGTCGTGCATCGGGCATGTTCCCGCTTTTTCAAAAACATGAGAATAGCTCTCGCCCTTTCCCACGGGCCTCAACGCATCAAAGCCCGGGCAGAGGGTATGAGTTGGATGAATGTCCGAGGCCGGCCAGTGCTTGTCAGGGTCCTCATTTATGAATATAACCTCCTCTCCGGCTTTTACAGTTAATTCTTCAGGAACAAATCCATTACTCTTCATTAGAATTTTGTGCATTACCCCGGCAGCTTCGGGAGCCTCTTTGGATATATGACCCTCCGGCACATTATTCGCGCTCGGCGTCCGCCATACGAAAATTCCGGCAACAACAATTGCTACAGCCAGAGTGATTACAATAACCAACCCTATTTTCGTATTCATATGACTACTTGTAGGAATTTAACGCGTTGTTAACACTTTTGAACCACCGCCTCTATCTGTATTAGAAAACCCATGAGCCCGTGAGGATGCCTCGGGTTGGCGGTAGGATCAATAATGTGGCCGGGAACAGCCTTCTCTAAAAAGGGCGGGCATCCGAGGAGGCTCATGGGTTTCCTGCCCAGGGATCCCA
>CAZDKA010000014.1:0-17635 GCA_964505815.1 uncultured Candidatus Saccharibacteria bacterium
TAACTACGTTCGCCCAACTTGGCTTCAGTATCAAACTCTTTGCCGGAGCGCCACACCCTCATTTTTATCATGTCCCCGATTTTCATTTTGTCCAAAACGTCCTCAAGCGCAGTTTTGTCATCAAGTTTCATTCCGGCGGCCTCCAAAATTATGTCGCCCTCGCGAAGGCCGGCAAGATCCGCCGCGCTTCCTCTAATAACCCCTCTGCCCTCTTTTTCGCGAAGCACAAGACTGCCGTGGTCAAAAATTAAATTGAGTTTCCGCTGAATGATTTTGTTGAGCATAAGATAGCGGACGCCAAGAAATGGCTTTCTGATATGCCCGTATTTTTTTATGTCCTCAAGGTCTTCCTTGGCTTTATTTATTGGGATGGCAAAGCCGATATTCTGGGCGCCGAAGATAACCGCCGAGTTGATGCCTATAACTTCGCCTTTCAGATTGACAAGCGGCCCTCCGGAGTTCCCTGGGTTAATCGCGGCGTCGGTCTGAATCAGACCCCTTAAACGCTCCATGTTGCCTTTCATGTCGGTGACTGCGGTAATCAGGCGCGAGAGGCCGGATACAATTCCCACCGATACGGTGTTTTTGAATTCGCCCAAGGCGTTGCCGATAGCAACGACCGACTGGCCGAGAATGATTTTGTTTGAATCGCCGAGCTCCAGAGTCGGGAGTCCGCCAGCTGGTGGAGCAACTTTCAGAATGGCAACGTCATTTATGGGGTCTCGTGCAACAACGCGCGCCTGGTACTTTTCTTCGTCAGGGGTTATCACGGTGTATTCGGCGTCTTTGTCAATAACAACGTGCTTATTGGTAAGCACTATGCCGGAGGAGTCAACGATGAATCCCGACCCGCCGCCTACCCGAATTTTGCCGTCGTCGGTTTTGGGCAGACGCTCAAGAATGTCTTCCTCGGATTCTTCAAAAAGCTCCTCGGGCATGCCGAAAAACGGGAAGCCCTGTGTTTCAAGAGCGGCGAGGTCCTTGGCGACAATAATGCTGACCACCGCCGGCAGGGCTTTTTTGACTGTTTGGATTACCTGTTCCTCGTGGGTCATAAGATTAGAATCTAGAATAATTATACGACGACTGGAAAAATATGCAATTTTATGATAAATTGTGATAATTCGCCCCTATAGTTCAATGGACAGAACGAGAGACTCCTAAGCTCTAGATCCAGGTCCGATTCCTGGTGGGGGCACAACTCAGGGCGCGGTTCAGGGGACTTTGGTTCCTGACCCGTGCAGACGACCTTGTAACCCATCTTGCAAGGGCGGAAAACAAGACAGCGATTGCTCGCTGTCTTGTTTTTGTCAGAATAATTCTCCGATTATTTTTCCACTCCGGCTTCGATTGTGATCACCCGGTTCTTGAGCGTAAGTCTGCTCTTGAGATTTAATAACAGCTCGCGCTTCTCCGTGATAGATCCCTCGGTTAGCAGATAAACCGCGTATGCCTTGGCGTCGAATTCCTCCGGTTCGGGATTCTTCTCCCGGCTCTTGCCCAAGGCGATCTTCCTAAACTTGTTGTATCGCGTGATCTCGTCTTTGAATTTGTGTCTGATGCCCAACTCGCTGATATCCAGCGTATCGAGAATCTTTATGATCTGCTCGATGATTTATTCCTCCTTGATATATCCCTCCTCGTAGTGAGGGTTCTTCGATCTTGTGCAGCGATAGTACACATACCGATGCACGTTCCCGTTCAGCTGATTCTTGTATTTCTCGCAGGCCGTAACTCCCGATTCGCAGATTCCACAGGATATCAATCGCGTGAAGGCGAATTCTTTATTGTCCTTGTTGATCTCACTTCGCACGAGTTGCTCCTGCACCCGGTCGTACAGTTCTTTCGGGATAATCGGCGTGTGTTGCCCGGTATACCAGTTGCCGCTCCCGACCGGATATTCGAATACTCCATAGTAGAAGATCTTTTTGAGAAGCATATAAATGTTACCGAGTGACAGAAATTTGCCAGTGGCGGTTTTGAACTTCGCCTCATGCCTCAGCCACGCATAGAGTTTCCGGCCAGACCACTGTTCATTACCGACCTCCTCAAACATTTGCTTTATTATTGGTGCTCGATGCGGATCGACAATTACTTCACACGCCTCGTCTTTGCGTTTTTCGTTCAGGTATCCAGTCGGAGCCATGCTCGGGCGCAAGCCTTGTTCGCACCGCGTTCGCAATCCTCGCTTCACGTTCTCCGATTTGTTGTCATTCTCCAACTTTGCCGTCGAGCACAGGATCATCAGCATGAACTTCTCGCTCGGTGAGTTCGTGAATTTCTGACTGAATGTTCGTATTTCGATGAGCGACTTCTGATCCATGAGATCAACGAGCGAACCGAGATCGCCCGCATTTCTCGAAAGCCTATCTGGTGCCCACGTGAGGATGCCGTTGAATTTGCCGTTCCTTATATCTTTGAGCAGTTCATTGAACACATCACGTTGGTCAGTTGCTTTGGCGGAGTGACTCTCTTTCCTGATTTCTTTGATCTCGAGCCCATCCCGTTCGGCGATCTTGATCATCTCCTTGATCTGGCTATCTGTAGAAAGGACTTGCTGTTCCTCGCTCTCTGTACTCTTTCTTGCGTACAGACAGTAGGCGACCTTTACTGGCAACGGTGGATTGGTTGAGGTCGCCGCGCCTGCCGACCCCTTAATTTGGTTTGCCATACAAGACAATGGATGACGCAACCCCGCGAGGGCGTCCAGAGTGGTCGAAATTGGCAACTCAAACCTCCACATCAGGCGACGAAGAGACGAGGAAGGCAAGTCATCGGATGTTCACGTGACTCACGTGTTAATCGTTGTATTCAAAACAAAAAACCGCGGATCATTTATGCGGTTTTTTTGTTTAGTTCGTATATGCTCGATGAGATGTTAACTTCAATAGTTCTTAATGGCGTGGTCGAGAAATCCTAATTCATCAAGTAATTCCTGAAAATCGGCATCAGTCATCTGAGCAAGATGCCCTACTCGCTGTTCGCCGACCTCCCCATATTTCTTTTCAAGGCGCTCGTAACGTTCCTTTGCTTTCAAAATGTTTGTGTCGAAATTAGAATCATAGTGGTCTTTAAGGGCTTCTTTTATTTCCGTGGATTTTTGACTTCCCGCGATTAGGAGATTTTTATTAATACTTTCCCAAAAAAGTACTTTCTGCCACATAGCGAATGTCACCTGTGCTTTAAGCCACTTGAGCATGTTTTCGGCCACTTTTATTCTTTGATCAGGCGGGATTGTTGCAGCATCGTTCTCAATTGCCGATCGAAGTCCTTCATTAAGTTCTCGAAATTCGCCATTGCCGCTTTGTCGATAGTCCTCATAGTTGTCGCTAGAAACCTCCCCACGTAAATCTCCAGTGGCAATGGCAAGAGCAGTAATAGAACTTTCTGCCTTCAGATGCGGCTGCCATACCTTTATACCTGTTCGATATTTCTCCAAACCGGTTTCTTGTGTTTGTGCGTTGCCAAAGTATTGTTTGAAGTCTTGGCTTGGTATTGTAGCTACAAAGTCAAATTCGGGAAATGTAGCCGCGATAGCATCAATCATTTCAGTTTTGGATTTAGAGTCAAATATCTGATTTCCATCTGCTCCGACATACCGGTCAAGCTCATACTCAAGCCACTCAGCACTCAGCCATTCGTTTCCTTTTGTTACCCCGTGCTCGGTCATCATTGCTCGAACATTCGCCGGGGTATCTATGTCAAAAAATCCTCGGAAACGTGTAATCATCTCGCCGTGCGCCACATTCAATACGGAATCATGCGAAGCCGCGGAATTCACGATATCCGCAAGCGTATCTTTTGTAACAAGTGCAGGATCTTCGTGCATGAGAATTTTAGCAAACTCAAGCGCTTTTTTCCTTACCATTTCAGGATGTTTTTCGTTGTGGAAATCTAACTCGGAATAGTTTTCTTTCTGGGCGTGTCGGAATGTTGCCAAAATTCTTGCCGTTGCCTCTCCACGATTTTTTACCACAACCTTGTCGGGCCGCTTTTCTTCTTGATAATATTCTTTCATATTTTTATCGTTATTGTTATTTAAGAGTAATCTCTCTTTATCGTGCTACAATTATATCTCATGAAAGATTTTGGCGCAACCTCGTTCGTCAAATTTTTCGGTAGTTCACAAAGTTTATTAATTCTTGAGCCAAGAATTTCGGGACTTATGCTTCCAGTGCGATATGATTCTGCTAAAGATTTAAGTGTTGTGTTAAGTTCAAACATGGTAGGTAAACTCTGATTAATAGTCCGGAGACGATAGTCCCAGCCCCTTTTTGTACCCAAACATTTTTCTAAATCAAGAGAGGCAAGCAGTTGAAAAAGAGCGTGGATAAAGCTTTTTGTTTCTTTCATAAAATTGTCCATGTGATTGTGAGTTATCATTACCTGATCACCTATGAACGATTCCGCTTGGCTGGTGGATGTACTTGTTGCGCCAGTCTCAATCTGTGATAGGGCTGTTTTTCTTATCAAATATTTGAATGCGATCGTTTCCGCATCTGAAGATTTGTACAAATTTGCAAGATTTTTAAACAGATTAGGCATGTCTAGCAAGCTTGGGTCTTCGTCGTTCGGAATAGACGCGTAGAGATTAAGGTTCGTTTTCCGGGAGCTTACTTTTTTGGACAAATTTTCAAATTGATTGGCTAAGCCCTCAACGAAATTCTGGTGTTTAAAGAAAAAAGTGGAAGCAAGGGCATCATTAACGCCAAGAAGTGATAAAAAGCACCGACCCAGATGTTGGCATCGTTCTTTGTAAAAGCTATTTTCTATTTTTTCATCTTTTATATTTTTTATATCAGCAAGTTGATGTAAAATTCTTAGAAATCCGAGGCCTTCATACCCAAACCGGTTGTGCGGGTATTTGGATGTAGATGTATAATAAGGCCCTCTGTATTTTACAAAAGATGCGGACTCAAGATCGATCGCGTGACCATCTAAAGAATAATTATTTGTTGACCATGCCCCGAGTATGATTCGGTAAGCGAAGTATTCCGCATCAAGCTTGGCGTATTCAGTTAATGTTTTTTGGAAATTGACGGAAAGATGCGGCGATTGTTCAATGTGGCTAGGCCTATCCAGGGTGCCATCGTCTACTCGCACTAGCAGAGCCAGAGGAATTGGATTTTTGCTCCATTTGCGATGAACTGTTTTTTTGAGCGCAATAAGCACGGGGTGTGCTGGCGCTCTTTGTGTAAAATAATTAATCCACTTCGATAGAACGAGTCGTCGTATTGCTCCGATCAGTTCCAAGTTGCCAGTACTATGGCTAGGGATAGTACTTTTGCAAAGCGTTGTCTTACCAACCCCGAGAATATTAAATCTATCGCCATAGTAAACAGCTCTTCCAGAACCGTGATTCCCACTAAGACTAATATCCGTTTTGTCTTTTTGCCGATCAGCATATGTTGTTATCTTCTTGGAAGCAAAAGGGCCTTCATTATTAAGCACGATTGCAAAATCCCGGATATATTTTGAGGGGGTATATCCCAAGTTTCTAAAATATGCATTGTCGACATATACTATATCGTATTCTTTCGGATCTAGTCGCCTTGCTTGCTGAGTAACAAAAATTGATTTCCCCAATCGCTTTATAGCGAGGGGCTTGCACTTCAAACTAAAATCTAAGTCTTTGTAGGATTTCTTGACAATGATCCACCATTCGGGATCTCCTTTATAGCCGAAGGAATACTCTTGGCGTTGTTGTACTAAAGATTTTTTGTAAAAATTTTTCAGTTGTTTAAGTACCGCAAATCCACTATTCTGACGCTTTGTAAGTCCTTTGATAATAAGCGTGTGACTTGGATACTGGCTGGCAATAAAATAGTTGGGTTTTGACTTTGAAATGAAATGTTTCCAAGTCGCTACCGTAGTTCTTATACCACGTGCGTAATCTTTGTCTTTTAAAGCGTCGTAAAGCTTTTTTATAGTAGGAGACATGTTCTCCCCGCCCTCTTTTTCTTCAGAAAAGAGTCGTATTTGATCCACCATAGAAGCAATAACCATATCATCAAAGGGGTGACTAGCAACCAAGGCGTCTGCCCCGCAAGGGATATCAACTCCTATTTCCACCCTCTGTAATGACTTGATAACTATTTTAACAATCGCATGGGGTAAAATCTGTTGGTATATATTTTGAATGTGACAAGCCGTTTTTTGATCCGGCTCAATTAAAAAGATAGTTCCATGAAAGCCGAATAGGGCTAAGGCATTGCCAATTTTCGGTTCGTATCCTGGTGCCACTTCTACAACTACTCCATTTATAGGTAGTTGATTTTCTGCAAATAATCTGCGCCATAGATATGACGTCGGCTCGATCGAGTTTGTTTGTGTAATATTTTTGTTTGGCATAATTTTTTAAAGTTTAAAATTTAATTGTGCATTGCCAGTTTGCGTTCCCTGGGCGATCGATGCGTATATATTTGAAAGGAGTTTATTAGTAAAATCGTGGTGTATAAACTCTGATGCGTCATTTTTGCCCTCAATAAAATTCAGGAGAGTGATCTCCCTCGCCCTTTCATTGTGTCCTAGATAATAGGAGTCTTTTTTGTTGTCTTTTCTCATCTCTTTTCCAATGGAGATCTTGGCAAAAGCCGGTCCACCTACGATTTTTTTATTTCTGAAAATGAATATATCAAAATGATCTTCGCCCCCAATGCTTCCCGGCCCTGCTATGTCTTTACCGGGTTCGTACGATTGATAGGAATGCACCTGGATATTTAAAAGATGAGAAACCTGTATATTAACTCTTTCGTGCCGCACCCGCCCATTGCCTTTGTAGGTATCTTCCGGCAAATCAAACCACCCTCTTCGTGAAAAAGAATTTTGTTGTAAGTTGATTGATCCAGTCGTAATAACGTTTTGGCCCTGCATCAACTGTACAAGGACGTAGGCATCAAGTTCGCCAAACTTATCATAATTTTGACGTTTATATGTTTTATAGAAATCTTTAATGGTTTGGTGATTAAAAAACTTGGTGTATGCTTTTTCATCTATTTGGTTGAAAAGATCGTTGGGAGTAAATCTTGCCGTATATATTTTTGCAGCATCCGGACGTGTCTTTTGAAGACCATTATTGATTTGTGCGATCCAGGAAAATAAATCTACAAAGTGGTAGCCGGAGTGCATCAGTTTCCCATACCCGTATTTGTATGGATGATTTTCTTTATTAAACTCGTGTGGCAAACTCCAGGCCCCGTCCGCATGGTATATGTCAATGTACGAGATAGGGATATTAAAATCGGATACAAATTTTCTTAAATATTCTTTAATAAAGGTGTAGCCTTTGTGATTTCTTCTCTGACAAACCACATAAAACTTGGCCTTACTTTGTTTAAGCAAATTTTCCAGATCCAAGTAATCCTGATATATGGTACGGGCTGATTGAATATTCGTACTTGGATGAAGGGGGGCGGTAATGGGTTTGTCCATTAATATGTTTACATTGTTTTTAAGCGCCCATTCGGCATAAATTTTGTGCGCCTTTGGTTCGGTGGATATGATAATGCCGTCTAACTTTTCGTTTTGGACCAGAGAGTCCAGTTCTTTTTTTGCAGTTTCATCTAATGTTGCCCCTATTCTGTTTGTTTCATTGTCTGAAATGTATAATATTTTTTCTGGCTGCAGCGCTCTTTGATCCAAAAATTTGATCACATTCGGTGATTGGCTTTCCAGCTCAATAAGCAGTTTTAGGCGAATATTATAATGCGCCCGATGTTTTTCCAGGAAGGGATAATATATTCTTTTTGCATGCGGCCCTAAGCCGACAAAAATAAAGTTTTTCATGCCTCTATCTTCATGGTAAGAATAAAAACGACGGCTTACAATAGATTTTGTCTAACTTTTCGACATAAAAAAGAGGAGAATTATCTCCTCCTGTGTTAACCCAACAGCGATTTGAAGAAATTGCAAAGAAGAAGTTTTGCTGTCCGTAAGTCGTTGTTGGTTAGACGGAATATGACAACGTTATGGCAACCAAGTATTTGAGAAAAAAGAACCCGATGTCTGATCAAAAATTCCTCGTCAGCGGCAATTTCTTTGCCAATCACTGATCGGGAGAGAGCTCTTTTCTTCGCTCGGCGGTCTTTTAGGCGTCTCTCGCGCACCGCATCTACGGGTGCTTCTACCAAGAGCAAAATTATTTTCTCGATGTTGCCGTTTTTTGCTATCCGCTTAAGTCGGGAAAAATTAATCTGCGGGATATACCCTGATGGCCGCCTAACTGCATAATGCCAATGAACAACTACTACAGAATTATTAGGCATTTTTTCTAGCTTGTTCGCTATCAGTTCCTCAATCTCTTTAGTGGTTTTTATCTTCTTGTTGTAAAAGTAGCGTCGGAATAACCCACCCGGATTTAACAACTTGATCTTTCCCGCAAATTTATTTTTGAGCCAGGACAAAAGAGTTGTTTTGCCAACACCCTGAACGCCGCCAAACAGTATTAATTTCATATGTTCTCCTTGTTATGAAAGTGCTACCCCAAGTATACAAAAGGCTGGTTATGTTTCAATAAACATTGTCTAATTTTTAGACAATGTTTGACATACTAGATTGCGCACGCTATAACGATCACATATGGCGGATTTAGTAGAAATTACAAAAAATCTTGGTTTAACTACAAAAGCAGCGAAGATTTACCTCGCTGCTTTAGAATTGGGAGAGGCAACCGTCCAGCAACTGGCTCAAAAAGCAAGAATTAAAAGAACAACTCTCTATTATATCCTTGACGAACTCGTAGAAGCCGGCGCTCTTATTTGTACTAAAACAGGCAAGAAAGTGTATTATGTCCCTGAACAACCCGCAACCTTGCTCTACAATGCTAAGGAAAGAATATCAAACTTTGAGGGATCACTAAAACTACTGGAAGATACAGCTGGCCGTATAAATAAAAAACCCCGAGTTTATTTTCTCTATGGCTCAGCTGGCTTTAAGCAAGTATGGGATATGATTTTGAATACGAAAGAAAAAGAATATAGAATCATTACTGAGGGAGAGAATTTTTTAGATTATGTAAAAGAGAAGTACATAGTTGACGAGATAATTGCTAAAAAGAAAAAACTCGGCATATTAAGTAAACAGCTTATTACAGCCTCGGCCTATGCAAGACAAATTATAGCCAAAGACAGTCGAGAAAATAGAGTGTCCAAGCTTTTACCGCCGATTTATAAGCTGCCGTTTACGGAAATCATAACTGAATCTATCGTGGTTTTCATATCACCCAGATTTAATAACATGATATTTATTGTAGAGAATGACTCTTTCTCTAGAACCAGAAGGTCAATATTTGAAATATTGTGGAATTCAATTCAATGAAAATTATAAAATTTGCTGAAACGAGTCACCCCCTCGTCGAACTTGTCAGATAACGTAACCCCACTAGGGAGTCCGGACTGGATGAGTTGATAACTTCGAAATCCATACAAGGCTACAAGGAGCCACACAGGGCAAATGAGGCACGGGTTTTTCGTAGTGTCTCGTTTTGAAGGCATTGGGTTATCCTTATTTTATCTAACTTATTTTGAAAACGAGACACGCGAAACGGTAATTTTGAAACATCCTGTTTTGTGTCTCATTTGTCTCATTTTGTTTCAATATGTAACACGCCAATACCCCAAGGTCGTGTCACTTTTGTCACTTTCCAATTTTTGCCAGACCGAGGTGCTTCAGTCTCTGGAAAAAGTCCTCAAAATCTCTTATACTGTCTACATAATCCAGTGACCGGGGGTCCTTCAAAAGGAAGTAGAAGGGAGCGCCTCAAGAATTCTCGAAAACGCTTATGAGGCCTCACTTTAGTCGTATCCCCAAAAGTTGGAGACCGCGGAAGGGCGTAATGTCTATTGGAAGTAAATTCCTTATTGCTTTTATCGGTCCGGTTGGCTCCGGCAAAACGTATGTTGCCCGGATTTTGGCAAGGAAATTAGGCGCGGTACATATTAATACTGACGCGGTACGATTTCAGTTGAAGCGGCAAGGAAAACCGATTTCGCGTGCCATTTCGCTTTCCAATCGCCTGCGGCGAGACGCACTTGAAGCGGGGAAGTCGGTGATCGCTGATTTCGATGCTGTAAATCCGAAACGCCAGAGAGAAATGAAGCGGTTTGCTCAAAGATTTGGCGCAAAGCTTTTCTTGATTAAAATTAAAATACCCGAAAGACTAATTTTGAAGCATCTGAGAAGCCGGAGTTACTCAAACCACGACATTTTCCTAAAAATATATTCAAGAAACGCGGTTGAGGTTTATTTTATCCGCAAGAAGTGGCACGAGAAAAAATTTCGCACCCATCCGGATTTTATCATCAATAATGCGCGTCCGTTAGGACCGCAGATAAATAAAGTAATTAAAAAATTGAGAAGTTAAGAAATTTTGCGGGCCCGTAGCTCAGCTGGTTAGAGCGCCAAGATGGCATCTTGGAGGTCGTCGGTTCGACCCCGATCGGGTCCATATCAATCCATTTATATCTACTGTCTATGGAAAACAAAGAACAGAGAGAACCGTTGCCCTCGAAAGAAAAGCCCCCATTTCTTTATCACGGTTCTCCTCATAAAGGTATTGAAGAATTTGAGCCGAGAATAAGCAAAGGAACGGGGGAAGAATTTGGGGCGATGGTTTATGCCACGCCTGATTTGGCCACCGCTTCTGCTTTTTTGGCAGAAGTTAAAAAAGAGTGGTCTGCGGGCAGGTTTGGCGATACTTTTTATGTTCTCATTCCATTTCCACGGGAGGAGTTTATTAAAAACGATAAAGGCGGACATATTTACGTTTTGCCGAGCGACACATTTGAATCAGACCCAAAAAGGGGTTTGGGTGAATATGAATGGGCTTCTAAAACCAGCGTTAAACCAACTAAAAAAATTGAGTATCCGTCTGCTTTGGACGCCATGCTGGAAAACGGAGTTCAAGTATATTTTGTTGACGACAATACCTACAAACAAATTAAAGAGTCTAATGACCACGGCTTTTCAATTCTCAAGAATATTGAATCCGAAAATCAGAAGAGAGGCACTAATATTAAATCATTAGAGGAGATGGCAAAACCGAAAAATTCTTCAAAATGAAACTCTTTCGTAAACTCATTCGCGATAAGATTCCGGAGATAATTGCCGCCGACGGCAAGAAAGCGGTAACGCGCGTCTTGAGCGACGAAGAATTTATAACCGCGCTCGAAAACAAACTTTTGGAAGAAGTCCAGGAAATGCGGCAAAGCGAGGACAAGAAAGTGGAAATTACTGATATTTACGAAGTGTTAGACGCTTTTATCCGGGTGCAAGGTTTTTCCAAAAAAGAAATTTTAGAGATTCAGAAAAAGAAGCGCGAAGAAAGAGGGGGATTTGACAAGCATCTCTTCCTCGAGGGAGTAGAATAACAAAGCGCAACCTGATTTATGATTTCTGCCAATGTACACAGTTTTGGACGATCGTCCAAAACTGTGTACATTGTGGGTGTTTGCGGTTCGAGGGCAACTTTGGCGTTTGAAAAGAAAAATCCCGAAAGAAGCGGGTAGTTTTCGTTTTAGTTTTCTGATTCTGTTTGCGGAATAGGTTGTGGTGCGGGAGCGATTGGGATGATCGGGCAGAGGCCGCGATACATCGCGGTAATCAGCCGCCCGATGAGAGAATCACGAACCCCTGGCAAAATTATGGAGGCGAAGTAGATGATACCGACGATGGACGCGATCACTCCCACCAATGCTGCTATTACGGCGGCAATCCAAAGAATGACCTTTACGAAGCCGATTGCGACGAAAGTTGCCGCCTGTCCCGCGCTCATACCCTTTTCCATATTCAGTGTCATGGCAAGGGCGATGATGCCGCCAACTACGAGAAGCGCTACGAACGACCACCAGATTTTCATGAGAGTGTACTTCTTGAACTTGTTTAGAAGGAGTGGAACTCCCACGACGATAGCCACTAAGGCCACGAGAAGGGCCAGGACTTTTATGTCGCTATCAGTGGGCGGGCCGTAGACAAGCAAAAGACCGATAAGGTAGGCAGCAACTCCTGCGGCGAGAACGGCAAGCGACAGACCAAGCAGGCCTATAAAAATCATCCAGTAGGCCGGGCATAGCTTGAGCCGTTCCGGTACCCGAATTTGCTTCACCGGTTTTCCTTCCGGCGTCCACTTTGTTGTGGTGTAAAAACCGGAAACGAAATAGCGCCAGACAAAAGACCCGTGTGGGATCTGTCCCTTTTCGTCAAGCATAAAGAACGTAATACCCGTAAGGGTAAGAGCGGCAAGGAAGAGGAGACCGGCGACAGCCCCGGAGAGCAACTTAAAGCTAAAATCCATATCGCTTTGGTGGATGAAGAATCCTCCGAGCGCAAATCCGAGCATTACCGCAGCGAGAATCAGCCGTGTTTTTAGCACGTAGCACCTCCCTGAGTTTATTTTGATGATATTTTAACGAGCAGAAATAGCGTAGCAAATTATCGAGCTGATTGTCAACCAGACGTGTCCGCCCTGTTTTAATTGACATTGCCGGTTTTTTGTTCTACACCTAAAGCATACTTTTGTTCTCTGACAATAAGGAGAAAAGCATGACCTGGATTGCATGGGCGGCGATTGATTTTACGACTTTGTTCATGATTCTTATCTTCTGGCAGATGTTCGGCCAGCGCCTAAAGCGGCAGCTTCTCCTGAAGTGGCATCCTTCCGCTGTCGCGGTTCTGAATATTGAGGGAGTGCTGAAGCACGGCTCAAGCGAGCAGAGTCCGTTCATGCTTTGGTGGAACGCTTTGAGCGAAGTTCGTTTTCTCAGGCCGAAAGCGCTCATCATTCGCATCAACAGTTCCGGCGGAACGGTTGGGGCTTCGCAAGAGCTTTTTTCCATGATTAAGCGGATTCGCGACAACGGCACCAAAGTTGTCGCGCTCATGGAAGACGTTGCCGCAAGCGGCGGGCTCTATTTGGCGCTTGCCGCAGACCGCATCATCGCTCAGCCCGGCACCGTTACCGGCTCGATCGGCGTCATCATGCAGACCATGGAGTATTCGGCAGTGCTTGAGCGTTTTCAGATCAAAGTGCGGACTATCAAATCCGGAAAGCACAAAGACATGATGTCGCCGACGCGAGAGATGACGGAGGAAGACAGGCAGATTCTCCAGGACATGGTCATGAACGTGTACGAGCAGTTTTGCGATGCTGTCGCGACTTCGCGAAATCTTGAGAGAGAACAGGTCAAGCAGTTTGCCGACGGCCGCATTTTCTCCGGCGCTCAGGCCTTTGAGCTTGGCGTCGTTGATGAGCATGGTTCCTTTTACGGGGCGCTTCTTTCGGTCTGCGGTCTTGCCGGGATTGATGCGAGACGTGCCAGGATCGTTCCTTATCGTTTCCGCAAAGGCCTTTTTGGGGGGAGCGGAGTCAGGGCTCTTGTCTCCCGAGCGGAGAGTATTCTGCCGGACGCCGACCTTCGCGGCATTCCGCTTTGGCTCATGCCCGGAAGGTAAGGGAGGGCAAGAGATATGAAAAGTGAATGGCGGTTCTCCGACTGGGATGTGCATGTTGTGTATGTCGCGATTGATGAAAATCAACAAAACTCCCGATTGCAAGCATATGCCGGGAGCGAAAGCGTTCCCATGTGGCTTGAAACCCTGCGAAGCGGGACACCCGTTGTCGTTAGTGCCTTAGAACGCGATAAGGAGTTCTTTACAGAACTTGTTGAGCAGGAATTATTGCGGCTTGCCCGTCTGGACGAGGACATACGTCTTCGTTGCGGCTGTGAGGTAGTGACGCATCGCAAAGTTCTTCAGCAGTTTCGCTTGAAAAATCTACAGCCATAGCTCCGACGTAACGTCGGAGTTTTTCTATTCACGCATAATGTTGATGTTTAGATACATAACATAAAAAAGTAGAATAGTAATTTTGCATAGCCGCTCCTTATTCTAATGTTCTCAAGAACATTAGAATAAGGAGCGCCACATTGTTTTTTGTCAAAAATCCGATTATAATTACTGGCGTCTTTATAGTTTAAGGAAGCATACCAGAGAGATTGAATTATCCGCACTCGTCCCACGCAAAGCGGAGGGTTGGCAGAATGGCAATGCACCGGTTTCGAAAACCGGCGGGCGCAAGCCCTTAGAGGTTCGAGTCCTCTACCCTCCGTTATGAATCAATTTTTACAAGATCCGCTGATGTGGATCGCGGCAGGAATAGCGGTTATCGCGTTCGCTCTTTTTTGGCTAATCGTAGACCTCCGGAAAAAGTGGACGCGGGTCTTTGGGAAAAACGCCCCTCCTGAGGGGAAACTGCTTGAAGACGTGCTTCAACGCGGAGCGAAAAACGAAATGCTCGTCGGCAATATTGCCAAACGCCTTGAACCGTTAGAGCGGGTTTCAAAAATAAGCGTACAAAAAGTCGGATTTCTCCGCTTTAATCCGTTCCACGACACAGGAGGCGACCAGAGTTTTTCATTGGCCCTGCTTGACGGCGAGAATAACGGAATTATAGTTTCGTCTCTGTACACTCGTGAGGGTGCGAGAATCTACGCCAAAGAAATTAAAGGCGGAAAGGCCAAACAGCCTCTTTCCGGCGAAGAACAAAAAGTCCTGGAAGACGCAGTCGGTAAATAGCAAATAAGATGCCAAAAAAGACAACAGAAGAAAAAATTATAAATCATGAGAGGGCGCCCATCATTGTCGTGATGGGCCACATTGACCATGGCAAGACCACGCTTCTTGATTTTATCCGCGAGGCCAAAGTCGCGGAAAAAGAAACCGGGGGAATAACCCAACACATCGGCGCATACGAGGCAGAACACAAGGGAAAAAAAATCACTTTTCTGGATACTCCGGGGCATGCGGCTTTTGGCAAGATGCGCTTACGGGGAGTGAGGGTTGCAGACATCGCTATTCTCGTGGTTTCGGCAGAGGAAGGCATAAAACAGCAGACCAAAGAGGCGATTGCAATAATAAAAGAAGCGGGTATTCCGTTTGTGGTCGCCATAAATAAAATTGATAAGCCAAACGCCGATCCCGCGCGAACAAAAAAAGGCCTGGCCGAAAATGATGTGCTTGTAGAAGAATACGGCGGAAAAATTCCGGCGGTTGAAATATCGGCCAAGACCGGAAAAAATGTTGATGCCCTATTGGATACTCTGCTTATCGCCTCTGAGCTTGAGGAGTTAAAGTGGAATCCTGATTCCCCCGCCACAGGAGTTGTGGTTGAATCGCACGTTGAGCCGCGGCGGGGCAAGGCCGCGACTCTGCTCGTTCGCGACGGCGTTCTTCGCAAAGGCGAATTTCTGGTGATTCAGGGAGCGGTTACGCCAATCCGTGTCTTGGAAAATTTCAGGGGCGAGCCGGTTCGCGAGGTTCATGCCGCGATGCCGGCTGTTCTGTATAATCTATCCGAGGTGGCCTCGCTTGGCGCCGAGTTTCAGGTGTTTGAAGAGAAGGGTCAGGCCGAGGAGTTTGCAGCAGCGTCAAAAGCAAAGGTAGTAGTGCGTCCCGAGCTTGCCGCCGAGGGAGAACATATAGTGTTAAACATTGTTCTTAAAACAGACGTTCTCGGCTCTAAAGAGGCGATTGAGCAGCTTTTAGAGAAACTGCAGTTTGCAAAAGTCGGCACCAGAGTTTTGAAAAGCGAGACCGGGGATATAAACGAATCAGACGTAAAACTTGCCGGAAGCGCCAAAAACACTATTATTGTCGGATTCCGAGTGAAAATACAGCCGGTATTTCAAGAATTGGCCGCATCCCAAAACGTTCTGGTCATCACCCGCGATATTATATATGAAATTGAAGATGAACTTAAGAAGGAAATCGTAAAGCTTGTTCCGGCGGAAATAAAACGCGTAGAACTGGGACAGGCCAAAATTCTGGCTCTTTTCAAGAAAGAGAAAGGCAAGCAAATTGTCGGCGGCGAGGTGCTTGAAGGAATTATTAAGCGCGGCGCGAAGTTTGATATTGAAAGGAACAAAACAAAAATCGGCTTAGGCACAATCCACGGCCTCCAGCAGCAAAAGAAAGATGCCGATGAAGTGAAAAAGGGCTTGAAGTTCGGGGTGCTCGCCGAGGCAAGCATTGATATTGCCGAGGGAGACACTTTATATATTTTTGGAGAGGAAGAGATCCGGCCGTCACTTTCATGACGAGGAAGATTGAAAAAGTTAACGAACTTATAAAAGAAGTGGTTTCGGATATTATTCACCGGCATGTTCAGTTTCCGGAAGGAACACTGGTCACAGTAACGCGCGTCCTGTCCTCACCCGACCTTCACTACGCAAATATTTTCGTTACTATATTTTCGCCGGATAAGACAGGGCGCAAAGAGACCGTTTCCCGATTGCGGAGCGAAATTCGTGAAATCCAGCACGGATTGAACAGGGCCCTTCGCATGAGGCCGGTGCCGAGGATTGCTTTTGTCGTTGACGAGGAAGAAGAAAAGCGTGAGAGAGTTGAGGAGCTGCTCGCCGAAGACCGCCGCAACAGCAACCATTCCTGACTATTGCAATTGGCAGGTCCGCGGAGTAATGTTGAGTGTTACGTCGATGGACCATCTGGATAAAAAAATTGAAGAAGCGGCTCACTGCCTTTTGTCATCAGAACGAATTCTCCTTGCTACTCATGAGGATCCGGACGCAGATGGCCTCTCGGCCATGCTTGCCGTTCTTTTTTGGCTTAGGGATCAGGGAAAAGAAGCAACGGCGTTCGTTAACGGCGAACTTCCCGAGTATCTTAAATTTTTGCCGGGACTGGATTTTTTGCGCCGAGACATTCCTGAGGGCGAGTATGATCTTTTGGTTGGTTTTGACTACGCGGATTTCCGTAGATTAGGGCTTGATAAATGGGTGGAGGAGCGGCCCGGGCTTGCCATTCTAACTTTTGACCATCATCCCGAGGGACGTCAAAGCGGGGAGTTTAAGGTGATTGATCCGGCCGCCTCATCGACCACTGTTTTAGTGCAGCGCCTGCTTCGGCATGTTGGAGCGGACATCACGCCATCAATCGCGACCTGTATTTTGGCGGGCATTGTTGTTGACACAGGAGGATTTTTGCACGTCAATACCAACGCTGAATCGCTGGAAATCGCCGGGCTGATGATGAGAGCCGGCGCGAATCTCACAAAAATTTTCCGCGAAACATTCCGTAAAAAAGACCCGTCGCTGATGCGGCTTTGGGGCGAGGCGTTAAACCGCATACATCTCGACCCGCAAAGCGGCTTAGCGCTCTCACGAGCTACAGCGCAGGACCTTGCAAGATACGGCGTTGGCAGAGAAGCCATGGTTGAGTTCTCGGGAGTTTTGAATACTATTGCCGAATCGCGCGCAGCAGTTTTTTTGAGCCAGGACGCGGAAGACCCGAGCCACATAAAAGGGAGTTTGCGCTCGGAGGAGTATAAAGGCGTTGACGTTTCGGAACTAGCCGGAGCTTTCGGCGGCGGTGGACATAAGCTGGCCGCTGGCTTTAAAATAAAGGACGAGTGGAAAGCGGTGATTGAAAGACTGATTCGCGAGGCAAGGCGGGTTATAAAAGAAAAGGGACAATGGCCTGTACTATAAAAATTTTTGGTGCCGTGGTGAAGTAGCTAACACGGGGGTCTGCAAAACCCTTATGCGCGGGTGCAAGTCCCGCCGGCACCTTTGCCGGGGTGGTGTAACAGGTAGCCACGAGGGACTTAAAATCCCTTGCTCGAAAG
>CAZDKA010000015.1:0-17584 GCA_964505815.1 uncultured Candidatus Saccharibacteria bacterium
ACCGTCAACTTCAAGAATTTCATCTCCGGGCCTAAATCCGGCCTGATATGCAGGCGTACCATCCAAGGGCGAAACAACAACTACCTTTCCGTCCTGCATGGCAATCTCAAGGCCAACGCCGCCAAAAACTCCACTAAGCTCAATCTGAAAATCCGCATTATCTTCCCTGGGCCGCCAGAACGAGTGCCGGTCGCGGCAAGAATTCTCATTCGGCTTCATCCGTAGCATCTCTTGGCTGCAGGCCAGTAGATTATCCGGCTTAACTAACGACTCGGTAGCGTAAAAAGAAAGAATTTCGGCAAAAACTTTACTCTGTCCGGCAATTATTGCGGTATCTTCCGGAGAAAGTCTTTCATGCCAAGCAAAAGTGTTTGCCGGCAGCAGGAGTAACAGAATAATCAGCACTGAACGCCGAATCAACTCACGCATAGCGCCCTCCCTTTTCGTTTTAAAATTTCAAAGTGCTACCGCCCTATCCTAACAAAAAACCCCAGAAAGACCCAAAGAACTGAAAAAACCAGCTCCTTAGGGATAGACTGGCCCCCCACCACTTTTGCTCGGAGCAAAAGTGGTGGGGGGTTGCCCTTTCCTTTCCAGGATTCGTTGAGGACGGTATTTAATTGCTTATAGTGTATGGCGGGGCTCTATTCCTGTCAACACCGCTGTGGAAAATGAGAGGAAAACAACCCCAGCACCAATTTTGCGCTATATGCAGAGGCGAAGCGCTTCGGAGACGGGGCGATCTGCTGCGCAGATACGCCTCGCGTCTGGCCACATCGCGGGGTGCGCTACCCGCCCCGTTAGATAGCGAGGTATCTAACGGGGTGAACGCACGCGCTTCGCAATATTTATCAATAATCTATTTTATTTCCAACCCGCTTTTGTATGGCATGGCAAAATTGGTGGCGAGACGCGAGAGCTTCCCGCGAAATCTCGCGAAGCGAGATTGAGTCGGGAGCTCCCGTCTGCGGGGTTCATTATTTGCAGCTAATCGCGCTACGCCGCCGCTTGCGCTCGTAGGCAAATAATGAAAAAGCCCCGACATTGGCCGGGGTCTAAATTAATTATACGGCTTTTCTCGGGTCAAAGGCGTCTCGCACCGCCTCGCCGATAAAAATCAGAAGGCTCAGCATGAGACCAACGACAACGAAACCGGAAATGCCAAGCCACGGCGCTTGCAAATTTGCCTTGCCTTGAGCAAGAAGGTTTCCGAGCGACGGCGAACCGGGTGGCAGACCGAAACCCAGAAAATCCAGCGAGGTAAGCGTTACAACCGAACCGCTCAAAATGAAAGGCAGGAACGTCAACGTAGAAATCATGGCATTCGGCAGGAGATGCTTGAACATCACCGATATTTCGGAAGCGCCCAGGGCTTGTGCGGCAATGACGTATTCAAGTTTGCGTCCTCTCAAAAATTCGGCTCTGACCACTCCGACAAGCGACATCCAGCTAAAAAGAAGCATGAGCATCAACAGCCATCCGAAATTCGGCTCGATGATGCTCGAAAGAATGATCAGGAGATAAAGAACCGGGAATCCCGACCAAATCTCGATGCCGCGCTGGAAAAGAAGATCCACCCAGCCGCCGAAGTAACCCTGCACCGCGCCGGCAGCAATGCCGACGGCGGAACTTAAAAGCGTCAGAGTCAGACCGAAGAGCACCGATATTCTGAAGCCGTAAATCAGGCCGGCCAAAACGTCTCGGCCGTGGTCATCAGTGCCAAGCCAATGCCTGCTATCCGGCGGAGTAGGTGCCGCCTGGGAAAGTTCAAAGTCAATGGTCCGGTAGCTATAGCGGATAAGCGGCCACAGCATCCATCCGTGTTTCTCGATTTGGTTCTTGACGAACGGGTCGCGATAGTCAGCCGCGGTGAGAAAATCGCCGCCAAACTCTGTTTCAGAATATTCAACGAAGGCGGGAAAATAGTATTGGCCGTTATACTTGGCCGCAATCGGGCGGTCGTTGGCAATCAACTCCGCGCCCAAGCTCGCAAGAAAGAGAACGAGAAATGTCCAAAACGACCAGTAACCGCGGGTGTTGGCCCGGAAATTGCGCAGCCGGCGCCGGGTGAACGGGTTAAGCCGGAAAATGTTCTTCATGACTATTCTCCCTGCTTCCCAAAATCAATCCGCGGGTCAACCACAACATACATCAGATCGCCCACAAGATTCATGACCAAACCCAAAAGGGTGAAGAGATAAAGCGTCCCGAACATGACCGGATAGTCGCGGTTAATGGCCGCCTCGTAACCCATAAGGCCGAGGCCGTCCAGCGAAAAGATGATTTCCACCAGAAGGTTCCCGGTAAAAAGGATTCCGACAAAAACGCTCGGGAATCCGGCGACGACCAAAAGCATGGCGTTCCGGAAAGCGTGTTTGAAAAGCACGGTTCTTTCCGAAAGCCCTTTGGCCCGGGCGGTCATAACATACTGTTTATTCACTTCCTCGAGAAACGAGTTCTTGGTAAGCATGGTCAGGCCAGCGAAACCGCCTATGACGAGCGTTGCCAGCGGCAAGGTCATGTGCCAGAAGTAATCGGCAACCTTGCCGAAGAAAGAAAGGGTCCCCCAGTTTTCGGACATAAGCCCGCCAAGCGGAAAGATTTTCCAGTAAGAGCCGCCGGCAAAAAGCACAATCAGGAGAATGGCGAAAAGAAATCCCGGAATCGCGTAGCCAACGATGATCGCGCCGCTCGAGGTCACGTCAAAAGCGCTGCCATCCTTGAGCGCCTTCCTCACTCCGAGCGGAATCGAAATCAGATAGATGAGCAGCGTTGACCAAAGGCCGAGCGAGACCGAAACCGGAAGCTTTTCAACTAAAAGGTCGGTCACTTTCTTGTCGCGAAAAAAGCTCTCGCCGAAGTCAAAACGAGCGTAGTTTTTTATCATAAGCCAGAAGCGCTCATGAACCGGGCGGTCAAAACCGAACTGCTTCTCAATCGCCGCAATAAGTTCCGGATCAATGCCCCGCGCTCCGCGATACTTGCTCTCTGCCGCGCCACCGCGCGACGACTGGCGCTCCCCAAGCGTCTCGGAAGAACCTTCACCGGTAATGCGCTGGGTCGCCGAAGTGTCTTTGCCGGTAATCTTGGCGATAACCTTTTCAACCGGACCGCCGGGCACAAACTGAATAATGGCGAAATTGACAGCCATGATGAGAAAAAGCACCGGAGGGATAAACAAGAGCCGCCGCATAATGTATGTCCGCATATTTTCGCCTCCCTTTTGACAAGGAACTTGCCTAAATAAGTAACAAATTTTTGGCTTTTGTCAAATGAAAATCGCCAGAACTGGTCTGGCGAGCTTATCACAAATAATTTATCGAGCGAGTAAACGCTCTTTTTGGGGATCAATCCACCATGAATAGAAGTCAATCCCGTACTTCGGATTGACGGCCGCTCGGCTGAACTTATCCCAGTAAGCAACGCGGCTGTGCGCGACATACCAATGCGGAATCATATAGTGACCCCAGAGCAGCACCCGATCGAGCGAGCGAGTGCGCATCACCAAGCTCTGGCGGTCCTGAGCAGAAATTACGAGTTCAACCAACTCATCGACGACCGGATCTTTTACGCCTGCGTAGTTGAGGCCGCCCTCGGTGTCGGCGTTCGTCGAATTCCAGAAAGAACGCTGTTCGTTGCCGGGAGCAATTTGACCTCCAATTCCGTCTATGATCATATCAAAGTCAAATTTGCGCAGCCGATTCACGTACTGCGAATCGTCAACGGTGCGAACTCTTACGGTAATCCCGAGTTTATCAAGATTGGCGACAAAAGGCAGCGTCAGCCGCTCAAATGCCGGGCTGTCTAGCAGAATCTCGAACTCCATCTTTAGCGGGTTACCCCGCTCGTCGCGGATACTCTTGTTGACCAAGCGCCGCGTCTTCGGATCAACAACCCAACCCGCGCTTTTCAAGAGAGCAACGGCAGTACGAAGATTTTGACGGATGTCTCCCGAGCCGTCAGTTGCCGGCGGCTGGAATTCCCTGGTGAACACTTCATTGGGAATCCGACCGCGATATTTTCCAAGAATATTCAATTCCTCGGCGCTCGCGAGACCTTTGGCCGCGAGCTCCGAGCGCTCAAAGTAACTCTTGGTGCGCTGATAGGCGCCGTACATGAGCTTTTGGTTCGTCCATTCAAAGTCAAACGCATAGCCAAGCGCTTCACGGACTATACGATCGCTAAAAATCTGGCGGCGTGTGTTGAAAAAAAAACCCTGCATGCCAACGGGCGAACCGTCGGGAATTTCTTCCTTTTTAATTAGGCCGCTCTTTACCGCCGAACTTTCGTATCCTGTTGCCCACTGTTTTGAGCTCGTCTCCCAGTTGATGTCGTATTCGCCGGCCTTGAAGGCCTCAAGAGCAACGGTGATGTCGCGGTAGTAAACATACTTGATGGCGGCAAAGTTGTATCTGCCGACATTCACCGCTAAATTGTCCGCCCACCAATTATTCACGCGCTTGTAGGTGATGGAGCGTCCGGGGTCAACGGATTCAACCGTGTAAGGACCGCTGCCCACTAACGGGTCAAGAGTGGTTTTTTCAAAATCGCGATTCGCCCAGTAGGCGCGGGAGAGCACGGGAACGTTGCCGATAATAATGGGCAGCTCGCGATTCGCCGCGCCCGGACGAAAAATAAATCTCACCGTCTGCGGGCCGGCCTTCTCGGCGCGAATCACATCATGCCAATACTGGCGATAGAACGGATGGCCTTTGGTCTTAAGAATGTCAAAGGAAAAAATAACGTCCTCAACCGCAATAGCGCTGCCGTCGTTGAAACGCGCTTCCGGCCTAAGAGTGAAGGCCACCCAACTTCTGTCTTCAGCCAATTCAATGGTTTCGCAGACCAGACAGTATTGAGAAGCGGGTTCGTCGTGAGAGGGCACGGTGAGAGTACTGAAAAGCAAACTGCTCCCCGCCGCCGCAACTCCCTTCAAAATGAACCGATTCAGGTTGTCAAAAGTACCAATGGCTGAAAGCGTTACCCGGCCGCCTTTAGGCGCCTGAGGATTTACGTAGTCAAAATGTTTAAAACTGGAATCATATTTCAGGTCGTCGTACATGGCAATGCCATGGCTTTTTACGCTCTTAGACGCCGATTCCGCCCGAACCGCGATCGTTACCGGAATGAAAAACATCCCCAGGATAACTGCCGTTGCCGCCATGAAAATCCAGTTTTTAACGCGCATTGCATCCTCCTTTTTTAACGAACGAAAAACTGACTCATCTGTAGCAAAATGAAGTGATAAAGTCAAATAAAAAAGTCCCTGCGTCAGGGACTCTTCAAAAAAGGAACTGCAAAGAGGAGAACGAGACCGGTCAGGAGAAAGTAAGACCAGGCCTCGGTCATTTCTTCTTTTTTTTCCCACGAAACAATCTTTTTTTCGCTGGCAAATATGGCGGAAAGCTCAACCTTGGCTTCATCCAAGCTCCGGACATGGCGATACTTGCCGCCCAGAGACTGTGCTGCCGAGAGAAGAAAGGCGGGATCAGGACGGGTCAAGACCTTCTCGCCCTTTTTTGAGCCGGAGGAATAGGTGTAGTAGCTGAGAACACTGCCGTCTCTGGCAATCTTTTTCGGAATGGGGGAGGCTCCTGTGATGTCGCCGATGCCCATGAACTCAATAGCGAGTTCCCGGCCTTTACGGAACTCGGCCACGGCTTTCTTGGCCTGGTTGACCGCGGCAAGCTCATCCGTTCGCCTTTGTTCAACGCTGATATCCGCGCCCCGCTCCGGCTCGCCATCGGAGATTACCATGAGGATTTTCCGCGTGGAGCTATCCGAGAAAGCCGATAGCGCCTTCATGATCATCGGCACGAAGCTTGACCCCTGAGGAATTTCGTACTCAACGAAATATTCGTCGGCGTAACGGAGGTCAGAGAGGATATATTCCCAGCCGATGTCAATGTATCCGAAGTAGGTGCCGACCGCGACCGTGGTGATGGCCGAGCCGGCAAAGAAAATCAGGCATGGGGCATCCTCCGGGTCTACAATCTTTTTGGCCGCTTTTACTATCTCTTTGGCGAAATTGAATCGCGACATATTCCCCAGAGAGCCGATGTCTCGGGCGAGAGCGCTCCGGGAAGCGTCAATCGCGAAGCAAATCTCGGCCCGCTCGTAAATAGGGATCTCACGCACTTCTTTGATTTGCGGCCCTGCCCAATAGGCGGCGGAGAGCAAGATGAAAACCAGAACAACGGCAAGAGCTCTGACAACTTCTCTCCAGGGGTGAGCGACATGGCTTCCCCGCCGGTTGAGGAGTTTCCTACCGCCGAAATGTTTCAGGATGCGGACTTTGCGCCACAAAAGTATCAGGTAGCCAAGAAAAATGGCGGCACCGGCCGCCATAATCGTCCAAAGGTAATCGGGGTGCTGAAAAATCATAGGCCCCTCCTACCAGCGAAGAATCGGCGAGCCGGGCTGATCCCCGCCCTCGCTGTCGCGGTATTCCAGCTTATCTTTTGTTCGCGTACCCTTCTTTGTGCCGTCTTCGCTTTCTTTGCTGTCTTGTCCCGAGCCGTCTTTTGAATCCTGGCCTTCACCCCGCTCTTTCTTCTGTTCCTCTTCAATCTGCCTCAAGATTTCCAGATTACGCTGAGCGGAAACGTGTCCGGGCGTTTTCTTCAGCACCTCTTCGTAGTCGCGAATCGCCCGATCAAAGTTCTCGGGTGAGAGTTCAATGGTCGCGGCGTTGAAAAGGGCTGAAGCCCCAAGTGCGACATTCCTGGCATCGGCAAGCTGGCGGAAAATCTTTGCGGCGCGTTCCTTGTCGCCCATACGGTAGAGCGCCCAGGCCTCGCTGACACCGAGTTCTTCCTCAATTCCCGGAAGAAGGCTAGAGGCCTGAAACAAGGTATTGGCGCGAAGAGCTTGAATCGCGTCAAGCGCTCCGGTGTAATCTCCGGAGACCATCTTTTTCGTTATCGCCTCGCGATCCGAAGAAAAGATATGCCAGCCAACGCCGACAAGCATCGCGAGAAGTCCCGCGAGAATAAGCACTGCCCCAAAAACGCGTTTCATTGCCTTCCTCCTTTCTCTGCTTACGGCAGCTTGATGAAAACGATTTCAATGATCAGCATTGCGGCGAGAAGCACTATAGCAGCAAAAAGCCACTCTCGCCAGAGGGGCACGGTAGCCGTCTCCGGAATGATGCGGACTTTGGCCGACTCAAACTTGTCAATCTGATCGTAGTGCTTTTCAACATCTTCGGCTATAGCGGTCGCAAAGTCAAATCCTCCAGTGGTGCGGACTGCGTTTCTCAACGCGTCGCGCCTTACTGTTTCTTCATACATGGAAACGCCGGTGTTGCCGCTTGACTCCAAAACGCTGAAGTAAACCTTGATGCCGAGTAGGCGCGTAAACTGCACCATGGTTACCGGCTCAATGCCGGCGTTATTCACGCCGTCGGTAAAGAGAACGATAATCATGTTCTTCATCCGGCCGAGTTTCCTGGCGACAAGCTGCGGGTAGGTCCAGTCGTCTTTTTCCAGACCTTCGCGCAGACGAAAACGGTCTATCTCGTGATTGGCAAATTCCTGATCAAGCATGGAGGAAAGACAGGTAAAGATTCCTTCGCCTATTGAAGTATACTGCCCGACCATGCCGGGGTTGGCGTTCTTAATCTGCTTTTTGATGAAGTCTGCGTTCTGCGTGGGTCTGACGAGTACCGTCGCATCGCCTCCGGTCAGCCCAGAATACTTTCCGCCGTAGATAATTACGGTGATAAAGTCGGTCGCGGCGCGCTTCTCAATAAAAGGCATAGTGACTTTTTTGATAACATCAACCGAGGAGCGGCCGGTTTTTGAACGACCGGTCTGGCGCATGCTGGTAGAAAAATCTAACGAGATGCACTTGATTCGACCCTGTATTTCAATCCCCTCTTTGGACACCATTTTCATCGGCTGCGCGAGCGCAACTATAACGGCGACTGCGGTTCCGAGCCACATGACTTTTGGAAGGAGTCGCGTAAAAAAGTAGAGCCACGGGCTCTTTTTGCCGATACGATGGCTTGAAACAAAAACCGCCCCTCCCCTCTCAATTTTCTTAAGGAAAAAAAAGAGGAGGAGAAACGGGACGAGCGCAAGAAGCAGTAAGCTTTGCGTAAACGTCATGTTCCCCTCCTTTTCAAGGAGCTTTGCGGGAAGATTATCTCACTTTTCAAATTTGAGCAAGTGAATCCCAATAGGACTCTGAATTGAAAAAGGGCCTGGTTCTCTTAAGCATCACCCCGGAGAGCTGAACTCCTTCGGTAGTAGGTACTTCCGAAAGCGAGAGCGCCTGATCACACCAGAAAAGAAGCTCTGTCACCGGCTCAATGTAAGCGCGGTTGAATCTCTTGAGAAGAAGCTCAACCATCTCATCGGCGGTTTTCGCCTGGGCTTCCTCATGACTCATGGCAAGCACCGCTCCGATAAGGGCAAAGAGCCGCTCGCGAAGCATCGTAACCGCTCTATTGCTCAACACCCATCCATCCCGGACCGGATAAATATTTGAACTTCTTGATAGGAAAAATAGGATCTCGTGTGATGCCTTACGGAATTGAATCGGCTTTTCGTGTTTGGCAACATTGCGCCCCTTCCTGCCTTTACGGCGAAAGAGCATGGTTGAACCGGCAACAAGTGCCAGAACTCCGCTCACGAAAAGACCGTAGTCAAAGAAATACTTTACGGCCAAGCCGTATCCGACCTGCGGCGGGAATGCGGGGCCATCCAGCCGTCGGTCTTTGCCGGCCAACCTTGATGCGATTGAGAGCCCGAGGCCGGAAACGCCGATCGACTGCGGGTCTTTGTAGCCGCTCTCCGAACTCTCACGGCCTTCCAGCATGTACCAAATCTTCACATCAGGCAGACGAACTTCTTTTCGCGCCTCCTGATAATAGGCGATCTTGTAGGTGTAGATAGAGATTTTGGAACCGTTACGTTCAACCTCGCGAACCGCCCGCTCAAGAACCGTAAAAGGTTTGATGTCCGGGGAGTCAATGTTGAACGCCGACTCTTTTCTCACCTCCAGAGACTTCAGCCATCTTCGGACTTCGGCTTTGGCCGCCTCGGGCGCTTTGTCGTCTTTCAGAACACCGAGAAATTGGTTCAAAACTTTCACGTTCTTGTCGCGCACGACCCTAACGACGAGCTCGGCTTTCTCGCCAAGGTGCAAGACGCTTGGTGTGAGCGAGACCGAAAGCTTTATCGGCACCCGCTCCACTTCCCACGGGCCGATTTCCATCTGCTTGGCGGAAATCTTTTCGCCTTCCTGCCATGAGTAGCCAAGGGAAAAGGCGGGAATGGTCATCTTGCCACGTTTTGTTTTGTCCTCAAGAACCAGCACTATTCTGACGCTTCGCTCATCGGCAAAGAAGTCCTTGCTTTTCCAGCTCGGCCGCTGAGGACCGACTGTTACTTTCACCACCTTGAAAGGCCCGAGACGCAGCCGTTCCGGAGTCAACTCGTCCCAGTGAACTGAGAAAATCTGGTCAAAGGCGACAACGCCCTCAACCACCACGAGTTCTCCGGTCACAAACCGCTCGGATTTTACGAGAAACTCGGTCTCAATAAAAGTCGGAACAAAACGCTCCTCTTTGGCCTTCTCTTTGGGCGTCTCTGGAGAAACGGCCTGTGGGGGCACTTCACTGCCGTTCGACTGCACATAGGCAGGAGAAACAAAAGAGAATGTTACTGCCGCGCTTACCAGCATCATGACAAGCGTATGCCTCATGGCTATCTCCTTTCCTTTTCGCGAAGCGCGAAAAATTCGTCAAAGACCCTATCCCACTCGTCCTCGCCGGACGCGATATCAATAGTGATAAAAGCTAACCCCAGCGAACGAAAAGTGGCTTCTCTGGAACTTACCCGGGAGGGGCCGGCCGCGAAGCACTGTTCGCCCGACTCCGATGACTGAAGAAGAATGTTTCCGAGAAAGCGCGGAGAGTTTGTCTCGCGCTCGTCAGTCAGAATCACCGGCACGATGTCAAATCTTTCAGCCAAACACTTTTTAAGCGCCTCGCCGAAATCCCCCGTATCGTACCAGTCGGAGAAAACAAAAACGATGGACGATTTGCGAGGAATAGTCAGAAGATACTCAAAGAGTTTTTCGGGTTTTGTCTTGGTCGGCGGAGGACTCGGAGCGCTTTGTGAGAGCTCGGCAAGCCGCTCCCTGGCGCGTACTCCGCCGACAACCGGAGACATATATTCATCAACCGCCGAGGACCAGCGAACGAATCCCAACTCGTTGGCTCCTTCGGCAAACCCTTCGCTAAGCTCGCCGACAATATACTGCATTACCGAGCCCTTGGTGGGGTCCCCCGGACTCGTCCACATTGACAACGTGTAATCAAGCGCGAAAAGAATCCGGGCTGCGCGTTCCGAGCGCTTGATGCGCAAAAAGTATCTTTTGTAGAGAACGCTTTTCAGCGGATCAAAAGATGAGGAGGCGGGGTGATCTCCCGTACGCAGAGGCCTCACCTCCTCAAAATCAAACCCGACCAAATGCGTCTCCCGTGAAGAGAAACGCCCGACGGTTGAGGTCTCGGAAAGTTTCTTCAGGCGCAAGCGCACCCTTTTCATGACCGCGTCCTTGCTACAGGTACTTTCTCAAGTGCCATGGCAATGAGCTGGTCGTGAGTCAGGCCACTTACGATTGCCTCGCGGTTCAGGAAGAACTTGCCGCGAAGGGCTGGCAAGACAGCTTTCTTCATGTGGCGCGGCAGAATAACCTCCTTGCCGTCAAAGAAAGCATAGACGCGGGCAACGGTTTTGATGTCTTCCGCTCCTCTGACCGAGGGGCTCGCCGGAATGCCGTTTAAGTCAAGCACAACGAATCCGGATTTCCTGATCCACTCAACAAGTGAGCCCGCGTATTCAACCGTCCAGGAATTCTCTCCGAAGTAGGGCTTGTACCACTCAAAGATGGCGTTGGCGTATCCAAGAAGCTCCTCGGTGCCGAATACTTTCTCAACGCCGACCTCGCGCATCTTCCTGTCCTCGGATGAGGCGGCGATGCGCAGAAGCGCTTCATGCTCCGGAAAGTCAATCCGGATTTTCATCAGAAACCGCTCGGCAAGCGCCTCGGGAATCTGATAAGTTCCAGCTGTTTCCACCGGGTTGGTGTCGGCGATAAAGAACCGAAAGTCGGGCAAGTGCACGAGATCGCCTCTGTAGTCAGTGGTGCCCTCTTCCATTGCCGACATGAGGTGGTTTTGCGTTTTTTCCGTGGCGCGGTTAAGCTCGTTCGCAAAGAAAATTTCGGCTTCAAGCAGCGGGCCGGGATCAATGCGCAGGCCGACCTCGTGCGGGGAGACCTTATGGGTCAGATCTTCAGGCATGATGTTGACATTGAACGTCAACTTGCGGAAACGGGCGTTAATCACCGCTCCGACCGTTTCAATGGTCGTTGTTTTGCCGAGGCCAGGCGCTGACTCAAGCCAGAGATGGCCCTTGCCGAGTATGGCAACGAAGATGTCGCGGATGACGTCGTCCAGACCCACCACCACTTTTGAGATTTCGCTCTTGGTGCGGCTGTATTTTTCGCTAAACTCATCATGCAGGCGGCGAAACTCAACGTTCATGTTTTTTCCTCCCTGACTATTGGATTGTCAAAATGCATGCTCCCCACCTTTTACTTTCCGATGTTTCTGCAAGATGGGTAGATTTGCCGCCAGTTTACCCCCCACGCATAATGACTGTCAATATGTATTTGCATAAGGCGCGAATCTCAATTATATATACGAATATACGAATTATGAATACCGTCTCACGAATTCCTTAATTCGTATATTTCGCCCCTATTCGTATATTAGCGATTACTACTGGTAACTATGACGGACGGCCTTGCCGATAAAAAATTCTTAAACGCTTTGCTTCTTGCCCCGAACGTCGGCTATGACGCGGTTTTGAAATTGAAAATATATTTCAATTCATATGAGGAGGCATGGTGCGCGGGCGAAGGGGCATTGATTGCCGCAGGACTCTCGCCTCAAACCGCGACCTCTGTCAAAAAAAGCCGCGAACAAACCAGCCCCGAAAGTGAAATGGCCTGCCTTCTTCGCGAAGGCGTATCACTCATTGAACAAAACGAGCCGGATTTTCCGGAACTGCTTAAAGAAATACCTTCTCCGCCCCTGTGGCTCTATATAAAAGGAAAGGTTCTGGCCAAAGAAGATATCGTCGCCATTGTCGGGAGCCGCAAAGCGACTTCGTACGGCGTCTCGGCCGTGGAGCGCATTGTTGCCGGGCTTGCCCCCATAGCTGAAGTTGCGATAGCCAGCGGCATTGCCATGGGTATTGACGAAGCCGCGCATCGCGCCTCTCTCAAAAACGGCTTGAGGACCATCGCCGTTATCGGCTCGGGGCTGGACCGCGAATCTTTTTTCCCGCCCAAAAACATACGGCTTGCCGAAGAAATCGTTAATAGTGGCGGGGCGGTAATCTCGGAGTATCCGCTCGGCATGCCCCCGCTCCGCCAGAATTTTGTCCAGCGCAACCGCATTATTGCCGGACTTTCCAAAGGGGTGCTCGTCGTGGAGGCCGCGGAAAAATCAGGCGCTCTCATAACCGCTCACTTTGCCCTGGAGCAGGGGCGTTCAGTAATGGCGGTTCCCGGACCTATTTTTTCTCCGTACTCGGCCGGGACAAATTCGCTAATCCGCCAGGGGGCAAGTGTTGCGGCAACAAGCGACGACCTGATAGAAGAGATGGGTCTCGCGACAAAAAGTCCCCCGGACCTCACGGACAACGGCTTGACCGGTCGCGAAGAAAGTAATATGCTTGGCCATCTTGATAGGGCGAGAGCTGTAGATGAGCTCGTGCGCCTGACCGGCATGAACACAGCCGATGTAATTTCTCAACTTTCAATGTTAGAATTACAAGGAAGGATTAAAAATATGGGCGGGGGCACGTGGGTCAGAGTAAAATAAAAAAATAAAGCGGTACTAAAATTTTTATTTTTGATATTTGATTTTTAATTTCAAAATATGTCTAAAAGTTTAGTAATAGTTGAGAGTCCCACGAAGGCCAGAACGATTTCCCGCTTCCTCGGCGGAGATTTTATTATTGAATCTTCATACGGACATATACGCGATCTTCCCAAATCAAAACTTGGCGTTGACACCGAGAAGGACTTTGAGCCGCAATACGTAATCCCGACCAGGGCCCGCAAAGTTGTGAATCGTCTTAAATCCGAGGCCGAAGGAGCTGAAAAAATAATACTGGCGACTGATGAGGACCGCGAGGGCGAAGCTATTGCTTGGCATCTCGTTCAAGCCCTTGGCCTCGGAAACCCGAAACCCGAAACCCGAAACCCGAAACCGCTGGTGGAACGGATAGTTTTTCATGAAATCACCAAAAGCGCGATTGAAGGAGCGCTGAAAAACCCGCGCTCTATTGACTTAAAACTGGTCAACGCCCAGCAGGCGCGCAGGGTTCTGGACCGGCTCGTCGGCTACAAACTCTCGCCGTTTTTATGGAAAAAGGTCAGGCGCGGCCTCTCGGCCGGAAGAGTGCAATCAGTGGCTCTGCGGCTTGTGGTCGAAAGGGAAGAAGAAATAAAAAAATTCAAATCCGATGAATATTGGACAATTGAGGCGCTATTAAAAAGATCTGTAGCGGAAGAGGCCTTTGGCGCCTCACTGGTAAAAATCGGCGATAAAGTACTTGAAAAACTCGCAATAAAAAACGGCGAAGAGGCCGGGCGCATAATAAATGAACTTCAGGGTGCTGATTGGATTGTTGCCAGAATTGAAAAACGGGCCGTTACCAGGCGCCCGCTGCCGCCCTTTATCACTTCAACTCTTCAGCAGGAATCCTGGCGGCGTCTCAGGTTTTCGGCAAAAAAAACCATGGTCATCGCCCAGCAGTTGTATGAAGGAATGGAGCTGGGGGAGGCCGGCTCAACCGGTCTCATCACTTATATGCGCACCGACTCGGTAAATCTCTCGGCTGAATCTTTACGGGGGGCGCGCCGAACTGTTGAAGAACTTTTTGGCAAACCCTACGCCCTTGCCTCCCCGAGAGTTTTCAAAACAAAATCAAAAACCGCCCAGGAAGCGCACGAGGCAATCCGTCCGGCTGACCCCGCGAAAACTCCTGAGTCAATCAATAAATTTTTGTCGCGCGACCAGTTCCGGCTCTACGATTTAATTTGGCGGCGCTTCATGGCCTGCCAAATGGCTGAGGCTCTTTTTGATGCGACATCTATTGATGTCGCCGCAGAACCGCGCAGAATGGAACGCGGAACAACGCGGAACTATACTTTCCGCGCCAACGGCCAAGTCATGCACTTTGACGGCTTCCTGAAAGCGTATCCGATAAAAACTGAAAATATTGTTTTGCCCGAGCTGCATGAAAACGACAAACTCGTCTTGGAAAAAATTACGCCTCTGGAACACCATACCGAACCCCTACCGCGTTTCACCGAGGCCTCGCTCATCAAGGCGCTTGAGGCCTACGGCATCGGCCGGCCCTCAACCTACGCTCCGACCATGTCCACGGTGCAGGACAGGGGCTACGTTGAAAAAGACGAACAAAAACGGCTTCGCCCGACTGAAATCGGAACCGTGGTCAATTCGCTTTTGGTTGAACATTTTCCGGAAATAGTTAATATACAATTTACCGCCAAAATGGAGGAAGAGCTGGATGACATTGCCGAGGGAGAGCGCGAATGGCGGCCGGTTATCAAAGAATTTTATGAGCCCTTTGCGAAAAATATCGCTGCGAAATATGAAGAAGTCGCAAAACAAACTCCTGTGGAAACCACTGATGAAGTGTGCGATAAATGCGGCAAGCCCATGGTCATAAAATACGGCCGCTTCGGAAAATTTATGGCCTGCTCCGGATTCCCGGAATGCAAAAACGCGAAAGCGCTTCCGAAAGAGCCGCCGAAATCAATAGGTGTGCCATGCCCCGAATGCAAAGAGGGCGAGATGGTTGAACGGCGAACCCGCAAAGGGCGAATGTTTTACGGCTGTTCGCGCTATCCCGACTGCAAATACGCAAGCTGGACCGACCCGCGAAAAAAAGATGAGAGTGGCACAACTGAAGAGAAACCGAAATAAAAAAGCGCCCGCAAGGGCGTTTTTGGTTTCTAAATTTTGAATTTAGGAAATGCCGGCAAATCCTTTCCAGTCTGGATGCAATCCGCCGCCGAGTTCAGGTGGAAAAACAACCATTCGGCTCCGATCGGCGTAGCGGCGAAGATATGCTTCGTACAAAAGCTGCTCTTGAAAATCGCATCCCGGCTTCGTGCAACGCGCTCCGCAGAGCCGCGCATCATAGATGAGATGCCATGTTCCGCACGATGGGCATCGGTCAGTCATCGTTCTCTACTCACTTTCCGTTGCCGACAAAGTGTTCGACGAATTTCTTGAAGAACACCTTCTGGCGCGCGGCGGTCATGAGCAAAAGCTCGTTCTTCTTCGCATCAAGGGGTCCGGGCTCCAAACCAATGGCACGAGAATTCACATAATCGCACTCAAGGGCCGGGCAGTACATCACCGCGACTCCGAACTGGTTATCTAACTCACCATCGTAAAGATACCGAAGCTCGCTGGTCTTGTGCCTCGGGCAAGTCTCCGTAACAGGAACCAAGACAGAGCTGCCCTCTTCTCCCCCGCAAATAGCCGGAAAGGCCTTTCGCGTATCAGGGTCAATGAACCAGTCGTGCCCATTCTCATCCCTTGCCATAATCCAGTCCATGCCTACCTCCTGTCATGTGATTTTAAACATCCGAAATTAAAGAGCATATCTATAATTACTGCCGCGCCCGCTGTTTGTCAACTCTCTGGTAACCGATCTTTCACAATACGAATCGAGTCAATCAAAAACTCGGCGTGTGCGAAATAGGTTGAAAAAACACCTGAATAAGCATACAATAGCCCCAAAATGGCCGTCAACCAACTACAAAACGAATTGCTCTCTTCCCTGCTTGCCGGATTGACTTGCCAGAACAGAGCCGAGCCGGAAATCAATCTGGTCAGGCGCGCTTATGAGTTTGCGGCAATCGCCCACGACGGACAGCTCAGGAAATCCGGAGAGCCCTATCTTGTTCATCCCGCGGCTGTGGCCGGACGGCTTATCGGCATGCGGCTGGATGCAGAAACCATTGCCGCTGGACTCCTGCATGACACTTGCGAGGACACTGCGGCGAACATCGACGACATAAAAAAAGAATTCGGCGATGATGTGGCTTTTCTGGTTGAAGGCGTTACCAAGCTTGACCAAATCCGCTACAGAGGAATGGAGCGCAGTGCCGAAAATCTGCGAAAGATGTTTCTTGCCGTTGCCGAGGATATACGGGTTGTTCTGATAAAACTTGCCGACCGGCTCCATAACATGGAGACCCTAAACCACGTGGCTCCTGAAAAGCAAAGAAGAATCGCGCTTGAAACACTTGAGATTTATGCGCCGCTCGCCTACCGCCTCGGCATCGGAGAAGTTAAGGGCCGGCTTGAGGACCTGGCTTTCCCTTATATTTATCCGAAAGAGCATCGGTGGCTCCTCGGGGAAACGAAAGAAACTCTGGAGGAACGAAAGGCTTACGTTGAGCGCTTGATACCCATGGTCAGCGAGGAATTCTCTAACCAGCGCTTCGCCCCTCTTGATGTCCACGCCCGGGCCAAACATTATTACTCTCTTTACAAAAAACTTCTCGCCCATGACATGGACATAGGCAAAATGTACGACCTTGTCGCCGTGCGGATTGTGGTCAAAAACATTGAGGATTGCTACCGAGGCCTCGGCATCATTCATTCGCGCTGGCGGCCGCTTCCCGGGCGAATCAAGGACTATATCGCCATGCCCAAACCCAACGGCTACCGCTCCATACATACCACGGTTTTCGGGCCCGAAGGAAAAATAACCGAGTTTCAAATCCGGACTCTTGAAATGCACGATGAGGCCGAAAACGGCATTGCCGCCCACTGGGCCTACAGCGAACAAAAGCAAACCGGCAGAGCGCAAAAAGCTTCCGGCCCGGCGAAGAACAAAAATCTCGCCTGGGTCCAGCAGTTGAGGGAATGGCAGAAAGGATCCCAGAATCCGGAGGACTTTTTGGAATCGCTGAAAATTGATTTTTTCAAGGACAGGATTTTCGTTTTCACCCCGAAAGGCGACGTTATTGACCTGCCGGACGGCGCAACCACGATTGATTTCGCCTATCAGGTGCACTCCGCCATCGGAAATACGGCAGTGGGCGCTAAAATAAACGGCAAAATGGTGTCGCTTGACCACCGCCTGTCTATAGGCGACGTAGTAGAAATTCTCACCCAGAAAAACAAGCGTCCGAGTCAGGATTGGCTCGGCTTTGTGAAAACCGCCGCGGCCAGAAAACGCATCACGGCCCTTTTGCGGAAAGAGCGCGAAGAGCGGGCTTTCACGAAAAAAAGCGGCACCGATGTTGAGCTCAAACTCACCGTCAAGGACCGCATCGGACTTTTGAAAGACATCTCTGCGGTCATGGCTAAAGACAAAATCAATATGAAAAGTATCGCCAGTGAAACCAAAAACCGCCTGTATCCTTTGATAGTGATTCAAATCAGCGCTCGCTCCAAAGAGGCGCTTGAAAAACTGATGGTTAAATTAAAAAAGGTGAAAGGAGT
>CAZDKA010000016.1:0-17134 GCA_964505815.1 uncultured Candidatus Saccharibacteria bacterium
AAAGAGCCCGGAAAAACAATCGGCTCGAACCATGTTTTAACGGAAAGAAGAAAAGGAAAATTTTTAATCCATAAAGTTGAAGGAATAATATTTGTATGAATCAAAAAATGGTTAGAAATACAATACTGGTTGCTTTGATTCTCGTACTCGCGGTTGTCGTTGGCTATTTTGCTCTGCGTAAGCCGGTAACAACTACACCAACTGGGCCATTGCCCACAACCCAAGTTACACCACCAACGACCACGAATAATCCGAGCCCGACACAGCAGGGTGTGCAAACCAATACAAGCCCAACAAGCAAAACTGCTTGTCAAAATCTTTATAATGAAATTGAGAATGATTTGACTCAAGCTAATTACTGCCAGAATGCTTCTGATTGCGATGTACTGAATTTGGGAGGTAGTTATATAGCGTTTGGATGTTTCCATTTTGTTAATAAGGCAGTGGACAAAAACAAATTCTACGAAAAAATGCGAGTCTATGACCAAAGCTGTTCTCTTATGATTGACGAGTGCGCTCCAGCCCCTAAACCATCGTGCGTTGCCAATAAGTGTGTATACACTGAATAATTGATATTGAAGTTTCATAAGTAGAAGTTTGCCGTCAAAGGAAAATTGGAAATTGTTAAATCTTGCGGCGAAGCCGCCCCGAATTTTCTGGGCAAAAATGCGTTCGAACTAATTCAAGAATACTGCAGTGAGCGAAGCGAACGAGCAGGAAGCAACGCGCCTGCGCGCGTTGCGTGAGGGTTCGGAATGAACTGCTTCATTCCGAACGGGAAATTCAGCGAGGAGTCCCCGACGAGTGGAGAATTTCCCAGGGCCGCGCCGAGGGGGCGCGGAGAAGCCCGGAGCGATGTGCGTCGAGCAATTGGCGAGACGCACCGCGAGGCGGGGTCGCGGCCGAGGAGGCGGAAGCCGACGAGAGCTGTGACCGAGTCCTCTCCCGCGCACTCCTATTTTGTCGGACGGTTAGCTCAGTTGGTAGAGCGCGTCGTTTACACCGACGAGGCCGCAAGTTCGAGTCTTGCACCGTCCACCATATTCTATGAGCGATCGACCATTGAACATTGTCGTAGGGTCGGTGGTAAAAGACGGCAAATGTCTTTTGATTCGGCGCAAAAAAGATCCATACCAGGATTACTGGTCAATACCGGGCGGAAAACTTGAGTACGGAGAAAACATTTCCGACGCGGTTGAAAGAGAACTGAAAGAAGAAACCGGGCTTGAAGTAAAATTTTCCGGGCTTCGCGGGATTGTGTCAGAGGTTCTGCGCGACCACAAAACCGACGCGGTTACAGGACATTTCTTGATATGGGTGTGCGGTCTTCGGCATTTTTCCGGCGAGGCGGGCGAGCGGGATGAGGGCAAAGTGCAATGGTTCGGGCCGGAAGACCTGGAGAGAGAGAAAGCGGCAGTTATACCGAGCGACTATCTTATGGTAAAGAGATTCGCGTTCGGAGATGGTACTACAGTGCAATTTCATACCGTACAGATGCGTTCGAGCGACGACGGATATAGAATAGAGCACACGGATTTATAATTGAAAAAATTAAAAAATTTGTGTAGAGTATGTTTGTTTTGCCGGGGTAGCTCAGTGGTAGAGCGCAAGCCTGAAGAGCTTGGCGTCGCCAGTTCGATTCTGGCCCCCGGCATTTACTATGAATTTAGATCTCTGGTTAAAAAATTTGCCGTTCATCGGAGTGTTTTTCGAAAGGACGTATGCTTTCTGGTCGGCTAATGTTGGGCTTGCCAATGCGACGCACATCATTCTTGGCGCGGGCCTTGCTTTATTTTTTGTAACCAGGATAAAGAAAGCCGGCATCGTTTTAATAGCAATTGCTACCGTCATTCACGCCGTTGCCTTCTTTAAGTGAGAAGTTAATTTTGCGGGTATAGTTTAGTGGTAGAACGACTGGTTGCCAATCAGTAAACGGGAGTTCGATTCTCCCTACCCGCATCCTCAAAATTAAAAGTAGCAATGCTCGCTGACCGCACCATATCGCTAAAACGTTCGGTAAAATGGGCGTTTTAGTTATCGGAGCTTTTTACTGGAGAGTTTTCTTGTATAATTTAAAGCATGAGGCAGGCCATAGTTGCTATTTTACTTTTTCTGCCGGTCGTAGCATTTGCTGCGTTTGACCGCGATTTATTTGTGGGCGTGCAAAGCGAGGCAGTGAACGATTTACAGCAATTTCTTAAAAACCAAGGCCCCGATATTTATCCCGAAGGCCAAATAACCGGATTTTTCGGCCCGCTCACCCGTGAGGCAGTAAAACGATTCCAAGCGCGCCATGGAATTTCTCAAACCGGCTACTTCGGTTCTATAACACGAGGCATTATCAATGAGCTTCTTGAAAAACCAGCAGCTCCGGAAAAACCAGTAGCTACCGAAAAGCCGGCAGCTCCAGATACGCAGGTACCGGTATTTTTGAAAACACCCCGTGGTATTACCCGCTTTTCCGAAGTAAGCATTGTTGATGCCGAAACAGATGAGCCGGCCAGCTACAAGATTGTTTGCAATAATCCTATTTTTTCATCCCCGAAGAAGGGTCGTCTTGTTTTCGAGGTAAGACCGCATCGTCACTATACCTGTCAGTTGACAGCTGAGGATCGGGCCGGCAACGCCTCCTCTAAAGATCTATCATTTTATACCCACGGATGGTTCGAGGTGACCAGCATAGAGGCAACCTCCACCCCTGGATTGAGCGTTGAATTTGGCACAGCCATCCTCACTAATAATTCTACAACTACGCTTACCCTGACAACTTTGCCGATAAAATTCGGATGGTTATTTTCGAGTGCAACCTCTTCTAACATCGGAGCGCTACCTTTGCTTCTTGTCAAAAAAATTGACGGCACTGTTCTTAGCAGGAATGACTTTCTCATAGACATATCAGAAAAAACAAAAGAATTGAAGTTAAACATTGGCTCGATTCAGCTTGAACCTGACAGTAAATTTCAACTCCATTTAGTGCTTGATGAGCTGAGGGTACCTCTACGCGCCGGCGATTCTTTGCAAATTGAGAGTGCGTCAAGCACTGCGCCCGCCGAGATCACTCCCTCACTTCCCCAGCTCGGCAGTGTGCGTTTTATTCGAGGCGCTGCAGTATCTATCCAGAGTCCGCCTCCTGCGCCTGTTGTGCCACCCCCCGATGCCCTTCCACTTCCTGCTCCTCCACCGCCCTTTGTTTTAACGCCGTCACAAATCCTCTCACCAAGAATCGCTCCTCTACCAGCACCAACATCTATGCAAGCGACTTTTACACGGGATTTGGATGTTGGTTCAACCGGAGACGAAGTCAGTAAACTTCAGGAATTTCTGGCGGCTGACAAAATTTTGTACCCGGAGGGGCTGATCACCGGGTATTACGGCTTTCGCACCGCTGAAGCCGTTAAACGTTTCCAAGCCCGAAAGACGCTTCCTCGGGTAGGCAGGGTTGGTCCGGCAACGCGACTTAAGCTGAACGAAGCATATTCTTCAAGCCAGCTGCCGGCAGTGACTACGCCTCCCGGCGCCCTCGCCTTACCGCAGGCAAAACCCTCGCCCTTCAAGGATGATGTACTCATTTCCTCGGTTGCATATCGAGAAATTGACCCAGCCAGTGAGCATGTGATTATTCGTAGAGTTAGTTCGTCATCATTTTCTGGCGCTCGCGTAGCGAATATGGATCTTTCCGGCTGGAGTATTGAAAACAACAGAGGCGGCCGCCTTACTATTCCTCCGGCACTCAACATTGTATTTTTTGATACCGCGTCAACCAATATTAAACTTCCACCAGGAGGTGAAGTGGTTATTACAAGCGGCGTCGGATACGGAAGTTCTTTCCGCGAGAATATCTGTACTGGCTATCTTGCTGAGTCTAATTCATTTAATCCGTCGCTTAAGGAAACATGTCCTTTATTCTCTCTAAACGAACTCTTGGCAAAGCAATTGAACGGCGCCTGCATCAATGTTATTGAGCGCACACGACGGTGCCGTCAGGTAGTAATAGGTTTTGAAGAGTCGGCGGCCGGCAATGCGTGTGTTGAATTTTCCCAAGAGCATCTTAACTACAGCGGCTGCGTCAAGGACCATCGCAACTCTAGTTCATTTTTTACGGATACCTGGCGCGTCTTTTTAAAACAGGGATCTAAATTTCTTGATCGCTCGCATGACCGTGTCATCCTGAGAGATAAAGATGGCCTGATTGTTGATGAATATAGCTATTGAGTTATTAAACTCATGATGCTTAAAGAATTAGAGAAGCAGTTTCTGGAATATCTGGAGATTGAAAAGAACCGTTCGCCAAAAACCATTGAGAATTACGATCGCTATCTACGGCGATTCATTTCGCTTTCCGGCGTTGGGAGGCCTGTAGATATTACTCAGGACTCTGTGCGCAACTACCGTTTAAAACTGAACCGGCTGGGCGTCGCCCCCGCGGGGCGCCGTTCTGTTGTGAACGAGCCTCGCTCCGCTGGAGCGGGAGCCTCGCCCGCAGGAGGCAGGCGGGAACTCAAAAAACAGACCCAATTTTATCATCTTATAGCGCTACGGAGTTTTTTGAAATATCTTGCCAAGCGCGACATCAAGAGTTTATCACCGGAAAAAGTTGAACTCGGAAAGATGCCAAGTCGCGAACTGGATGTTATTGAACCGGAGGAATTGGAACGATTACTCAACGCGCCAAAAGGAAGCACATTGGGCGTCCTTCGTGACCGCGCGCTTTTGGAACTTTTGTTTTCGACCGGCCTTCGCGTCGCCGAGCTTGCAAAACTGAACCGCGGCTCGGTTAATTTAAGGCGCGATGAGTTTTCGGTGCGAGGCAAAGGCGATAAAATACGCCTTGTATTTCTTTCGGAGCGGGCTAAAGACACGTTAAAAAAATATTTGGAGAGGCGCGAAGACATTGACGAAGCGCTTTTCATCCGGATCAAAAGAGGATTCGCAAAAAGCGACGAAGATTTGCGCCTCACCCCGCGTTCCATCCAGCGCCTTGTAAAAAAATACGCGGCCCGGGCCGGCATTTCCAAAAAAATAACTCCGCACGGCCTGCGCCATGCCTTCGCCACCGACCTTTTGCGAAACGGCGCGGATTTAAGATCAGTTCAGCAGCTTCTCGGCCATGCGCAAATCACAACCACGCAAATCTACACTCATGTCACCGACAAAACCCTCCGCGAAGTTCACAAGAAATACCATTCTCGCAATAAATGACGAAAAATCCTATGCTTGCGGAGGACTTTTATACTGTAAAAACTTACGCGATCGCGTAAGTTTTTACAGACACCAATAATTCTGTTATCTCGGCGGCGGGGCGAGCCCGAGGAGGTCTCCTAAGAAATTCAGAAAACGCTTGAAGAACCACGGCTTTTTTTCTTGCCGAGGCGGCCTAGCTGGCGGTGGGGTGAAAAGCCGCTCCGCCGTTTTTTTGGGAGCAATCTGTTGCGGCTCGGGCTGGGGCAATGGCGGAGGCAGCGCTTTGGGCTCAATAACCGTAGAAGGTTTTGGGCTTGGCGTAGGAGCAGGAAGTTTTACGGCTGGGGGTAGAGCTAGTGCTGGTTTCGCAGCAGGCGGCGCGGGTGGAGGAGCTGGCGTAGGCACTGGTGGTGGCGGAGGCGCTGGCGGCGGCGTTGACGCGGCCGGGCTCACGCTAAATAAAAATGTCTTCCTCCGAACAAGATCGTACCCTCCGCCCTGAGGCGCTGGGACAATGGTAAAAAGAATACTCTCGGAATACGCGCTGACTTTTCTGAAAAAGAATGTTTGGGTGCCGTTTTGCGGCAGGTCGCTTGTAAAGGCATTGGAATCGCACGGAAGATCAAGAGCGTCTTTTAAAGATGATGTCGCAACAGTAATTGTCGAATGACAAGCAATTCTTATATTGACGCCTTTTACATAAAGAGCGCTCCACGCCACTTTAATCGCAGTCCCCGCTATTGCATCAGTAGACGAAGCGTTAAAAAAACTGACAACCGGGTCCGGAACTAAGTCGCTGCTGACCGTAATGTTGAGTGAGGAACCGTGCGCGGCATCATACGTAGTGCCGTCAAATGAAGCGAGAAGCAGGAAATTTATTTGTCTATCATCTGGCGAAGAATTTGTGAAATTTAAAGTAAGGGAGCTATTTGCGCCAAGCGGAGAGGAAAAGACCGGTTGTGAGCAGGGGAAGTTACCCGCATAGCTTGGGGAAGATACTAAAACAGGGTCGTTGCAGATGATTTGTATATTTACGCCGGAAAGCCCCGTTGTTGCCCAGGAGAGGGTTATGGCCTGCCCCGAAGTTGTTTTTGCGGCTGACGTCGTGAAGGTTGTTACCGGTTTAGTCACATGGCCTGCAAAAATAGTCAGAGGCACTAAAAGAAAAACCAGCGACAAGAGTGATACGGGTTTCATAAGTAAAATCTATTGTAACCGCACCGCTCTGCGGTGCGGTATTCTGGCGAACAAACAATAAAATTATAGCACGAACTTTGATTTGATATTCCGCCCGGCAGGATTCGAACCTGCGACACTCCGCTTAAGAGGCGGGTACTCTACCAACTGAGTTACGGGCGGGTATTAAGTTTACGGGTCTGGGGACTTCTCTAAGTGATGACCATCTTTTAATCGTTTGTTTTGTATCTGGCTCAACATCTTTCAGCGTGGCTTCAATCCATCCAAAAACTCTATGTCTCATATCCGTCCCTTTCGGCACCAGAACCTTGATCGTTCCATAGTACAAGTTATTTTTTTTGTAACCTTTACTAAGCGGTTTTACAAATGTCTTTCCAAAATTTTCATAGGGGACTCTGGTTAGCTCTGACCAAAATCTTTTAATTTTCATCTCGTTCTGTTGCGGGTAAATATTCAGCCGTAGCCTGAAAGATTTTCTTGTAATATTAAATATCTTTTCAGCCCAATTTGTCATAAATAATATAAAAGAGGGGTCGGAATTGGTAAACTCGAATTTCTTTGTTTTACTACCCTCTGCCCAATAGAGAGCAGCACCCATCAGACGGAAAGTTTCTTCCGAAAGTGGAAAAGAAATTTCCTTTTTTGACGCTTCAATGATTTTTTCGACCTCGCGCCTCCTTCTTTCTCTCTGGCTATTGGGCCCAGATGTTAGAATGGCAATCTGCTTGGTATAAAGCCTCTTTCTGTGCTCGGCGCTTAAGGGTATGGTTTTTAACCACAAGCTAAGAGAGCTTTTTGCAACGGGCACCCTTTTTTGAATTTCTCTGTAACTCCACCCCAATTTTCTTAATCGGATCGCGATTTTTTTCTTTTGCGCTAACGCTTTCATGCACCTCCAAGTATATCATACAGGACAGCCGAACTCAAACCAGATTTTCCACTACTCTTTTGGCTGAGCTACGGGCGGATACGTTTTTTATAAATCTTTTAACTTGTTTATTCAAGCCGCTGCATTTCCTTACTCTAATGTTCTCAAGAACATTAGAGTAAGGATTTTGAGTGAGGATTTTTCAGAAAAAAACGCCTCCGAACGTGTCGGAGGACGGCGGCGTTATACGCGGCTTAACTTGGCCATGCTCTCTTCAAGCAGGGCTTTAATTTTTATCGTTTCCACGCTGACCGACGGCAGGACTATGAGAATTTTGTTTCTCTTGCCAAGCCACGCCGTGGGTCGCGCGCCGAGGTACCACCCAAGGCTGAGCTCTAATGCGTCGGAAAGAAGAAGAGCGGTTGTCAGGCAGCCGTTGTGATTCCAGCGGGTTGGAGCAAGCAGGCCCTGGATTCTCTTCTCGTTGCCGTCCGGTCCGGCTAACGGCTCATTGAGCAGAGCCGAAAGATGCTTCTCAACTTCTTCGCGGAACCGTTTGCAGTCCGTTGACCCCGGCGAGAGCGGGAAGCAAGGGATGAGCATCCGGTTTTTGAAAAAGAAATTTCCGTACCAGATCTCAACCAGACAAAAAATTCGTTGCCAGAATCCAGTCCCGCCGCAAGCGGGACTTTTCTATTGTCGTGTATTCTGATTTTTCAAGCGTTGCGGAGGTCAAAGGAAATAAACCGAGTAACGAGGGCGAGTATAAGTGTTGCAAAACCAAGAGAAATAAATGTTGGAGAAAAATTGAGAAACGCTACCGCTACACCCGCAATCAAGGGGCCGATAAAAAATCCGGCGCTTTCGGCGAAAACTTTTACGCCGGAAATTCTCTCTTTGGTGTGATATGACGAAAGTTCATCTATCATGCTCATCACAGAAACAAGCAAAAGCGCCTCACCGACTCCATGAACAAGCGCGAAGAGGAAAAGCACTATCGGATTTACGGACATCCCAAAACCAACCATTGAAATTGCCATAAGAAAAAGGCCAGCTTCCGTAACTCCTTTCGCGCCTTGTTTATCAATGTATTTTCCGGCGTAAAAACTTACGAGAAGAAACGGTAATGTAAATCCGGCAAAAATGAGCCCTACAAATTTTTCATCGAAACCTAAATTGGTGGTGTAAATTGGTTCAAGAATATTGATAAACCCCCAATGGACTGCTGATATAAAAAAGAGGAAAACGAGGTATGATCCGATAAAGCCCAATCGTCTAAATTCTTTGATTCCAGAAAGAAAAACTTTGTCCCTCCGCCATACATCAGAAATTGATGAAAAGAATGGCTCTGGTTTATTTTCTCGCGGCAGAAAGAGAGTGCTTATCAGTATCATCGCCACAGAACCCGTAAACGCAAACCAAAGTGCCGAAGGGACACTCCAAACCAAGAGCCATCCGGCAATCATCGGACCAAGCGCATATCCAAAATTATGGAAGCCCTCCGTAATTCCGTTGAAACGCCCAGCGCGACGGCCGGGGGAAAGTGCCATTAATTCCGCATCTGCAGGAATAATGTATGCCTGCGTAGCCAATTCGTAAAAAATTAAGGTCAAGAGGAACAGAAACGGATTTGGAAATTTTATGAAAATAAAAGCAGAAATGGCGAGCAGAACCCCAGAATAAAAAATGGTATGGCGCCTTCCAAAACGATTTGCGAAGGCACCGAGTGGAATATCAAGAAAAATTCCAAAAAGTTCGGGAAGCGCAAATACAAGACCAAGTATGGCTATATTCGCAAAAACTTTATCAGCGAGAATTGGCAAGACAAGAGAGAAGGCGCCATACACAATTCCAAAAAGAAAACCAAGCGCTACGAGCGCATGAAAACGAGCATAAATTGGACGCCGATGAATTGCTCGCATACAAAGTTGCTGGATTGCGCGGTGGCCTCACAGCCGCGCCGCAGGCGCGGCTGGAAAGGTCGTCTCAAAATTTGCAAAGTTTCATAATGTCGTGGCACTAGGAATCGGACCCAGTCTATTCAGCCCTTTCTCGCGTATTATGAATTTAGCGTAAATCATTTTTGAACGGAATTGTTGACGCAATTTCGTAGATTTGCAGGCAAACGCGAGAATTCCTCCCCCCAACCCCCTCCTTCTCGCGTTTGCCCATAACGAAACGGGTGGCAACGATAATCCAAATAACAACATGAATATATCAAAATTTTGGCAAATTAAAAAGAGCAGTTTTAAGACTTGCTCGGGTCTGTTGAGATCATCGCTCGACGAGGTTGCCCTCGGCGTCGATGTGGAGCTTGGCGAGGGCTTTCTCGATCAGCGCAAGCTCATGCTGGATCGCTTCCTCGTAGGTCTTGAACTTGCCGGAACGAACATCGCCCAGCAGGTCCTCATAGCAACCTTGCACGAAGACGAGAGCGCCCTTCACGGCGTTACGATTGAATCCACTCGGCGGCATAATGAACCTCCTTTCTTCTATTGTTTAGGTTCCGCTATAATTTTCTCGCGTTTTGCCAATTTGCGTAACAAAAAACAAAGAAACGCCGTGAAGGCGCTCAAAATATTAGTAAATATAAGGGAAATTTTAGGTAAGTTTGTTGTAAATTTTCTTACAACATTTTCGCTATTTAAAAGGTTTTGCGAGTTCCCAAAGCGTATTAAATATTATGCGACACGACTGTGCCAGCATATGACTTTCAATCCAAATAGCGATTTCGTCATAAAAAGAGGCAACAAGAACCGTATTATTGAAAACATCAATATTTACTTTGAGAGGAAAATTCTGGAGCCATCGGGTTTCTCGTTTGTATTGTTTATCATATTCGGCGGTTTTGCGCGCAACAGCGGAGTTGTGAACGAGCATCCGACTTTTTGAGTTATATTTCACAAATTTTTTATTCCATTTATCCCAATATGATTCTGGAAAAAATTCAAACACGTCATCAATCGAGCCAGCAAAAGATAAAACCTCTGTATCTTTCGACGCCTCTAGTTCTTCCTCATAGGCTTCGCGAATTTTGGGCAAGCCCTCAAAATATTTTACAACGACTTTATTTTTTTTGGGCGTCGAAAGAGCCTCAAATTGTGGCAAAATCGTGGACAATTTCGTTAAAATTTCTTCCGTTTCATCAATCTTTTTCTTCCCAACTCTCACTAACTTGGCTGGATTTGCGGGAATATATTTTCTTCCCTGCTTTCGTGTTAGCTCATAAATTCCTAGATCAACTAATTTTTCGGCTTCCGCATAAATTTGCTGACGGTTGATTTTAGTAATCTTAGATAGTTCCAAAACTGACAATATGCCGTGCTTTAATGAGGTCAAATACAAAACCGCTTGGATTTTACTAAGTCCAAGCTCCGATAAAATCTCCAACTGCTTTTCATTAAAAGGATTTTTCATTTTGTCGGGGCACTGGGAATCGAACCCAGTCTACGCCCTCCCGAAGGGCGCGTACTACCGGTATACTATGCCCCGCCTTCGCCTGCCGTAGCGGGCTTCGGCGGGCAAAGCCCGTTGAGAAGTCCGCGTAGGCGAGTCTCTCTTACTTCACGTGATACTTTTTCTTAATCTCCGCCACTCGTTCGCTTTCAATTCCTTCCACTTTAGCTTCAGCCTGCTCTCTTAATTTAACAAGTTCTTCATCCGACAATTTTCCAAGTTCAGCCGTTCTGTCTTCCAAATAATCTTTTTTATTTTTCTTCGGGTCGTCAAGAACTTCTTCAAGGAGTGAGTTTAAAACATGCCCGACTCTTGGCCCCGGCTGAATATCCAAAATACGAAGCACATCTTCACCGCGGATTTTTAACATTGATACTTTTACCGCTTCGTGCTCTCGGAGAATTTTTTCAACCCGATATTGAAAATGGCGCAGGCGGTAAGGAACCGCTTTGGGGACTCCTGTGGCGATGCGGTCGCAGATACGGACCTTTATAAGGTCGTGAATTTGATCTTGTCCCACATTTCTAATCAGCCGGCGGATGGCCGAATCCGTGGTTTCCTGCATATCAGCCTCGGAATCCTCAATGTCTCTCGGTTCTTCGCCCAAAGCCGTAAGCTCTTTGTAGTACTGCTCGTCTCTGGGCAGCTTATAATTGAAAAGATGCCAACGAACAAGCCGCGCAATATTTTCCGCATCCTGCCTGCCGAATTTCAGGCGTGTTAAAATCTGGAGCGTCATTTTGCTTCCAACTACATCATGTCCGTAGAAAGTCCAAATGTTGTCTCGGCGCTCTCTTGTTCTCGGTTTTGCGACGTCGTGCAGCAGGGCCGCGATGCGCACATGAAAAGGATAATTTTCTCTGGCCGCGTATTCCAGGGCCCGCAGATTGTGCTCCCAAACTTCGTATTTGTGAGGCCCTCTTTGCTCAATGCCGATCCCTTCTTCAAGCTCCGGCAGAAAATATTCCAGGAGTCCGATCTGGTGAAGCATCTCAATTGACGATTTGGCGCCTGAGCCGGCTATCATTTTTACAAATTCGTCTCGTATTCGCTCCTTGGAAATCGCCTGGAGCCACTCGGCGTTTTCTTTGATGGCCGAGAGTGTTTTCGGCTCAATCTCAAAACCGAATTTTGCGGCAAAGCGAACGGCGCGAAGCATACGCAGAGCGTCCTCGCTAAAGCGCTCTTTGGGGTCGCCGACGGCGCGGATTATTTTTTTCTCAAGGTCGGCCTTACCGCCAAAAGGATCGCGAAGCTCGCCGTTCCTGCCGAGCGCCATTGCGTTTATGGTGAAGTCGCGGCGTGATAAATCTTCTTCCAGATTTTTTGCCGGTTTGACGTCCGAGGGGTGCCGCTTATCTTCATAGAGGCCTTCTTTACGGAAAGTAGTTACTTCTATCTCTTTGAGCTCAGGTTTTTCTGATCCGGTCCGAATCGTAACCGTAAAAAATTTGTTCTCGTAAAAACTTTTCGGGAAAACTTTCTGGATTTCTTCTGGTGTTGCATTTGTGGTAACGTCCCAGTCCTCGGGGTGTCTGCCCATAAGCAAATCCCGCACGCATCCGCCGACTGCGTAGGCCTCAAAACCGGCTTTTTCCAGTTTCCCGACGGCACTTTCAACTTCTTCCGGCATATTCAATTTTTCGTTCGTTTCTTTATTATTAAGCATCGCTTTCTCCGGCATTTCCATTATGCGCATTCTATCCGATTTGTTGACAAAACTCAATAACTCGTGGTTTACTCTCATCAAGCACGTTTACAGCAAAAAGGAGGCCCCATGAAGATTTTCACTGCCCTGAATGGAAAGACAATTATCACGCTTGAGAGCTGGGAAGAGCCCGGCATTAAAATCATTGTGCCGAAGCCCAAGGCCCCTAAAGGACCCGACGACATCACCGCCAATCTTCAGAGGATTCCTCTGGAAATCGCAGTGAAGATGGACGACGAAGAGCAGGATAAGCTTGGCTTGGGCATGCTTGCAAAAATGCGGCTTGAACCTGTGTGGTGCCCGCACGGCAATCTGGACAGCATTTACGTCTTGCTGGAGTGTGACATTCCCGTGGTTCGTTTCTCATACCTCGCACTTCCGTTTGGTATCGGTGATGAGCCCTCATGCGGAAAGGACGGCGAGGGTTAATGAACTATTTTGTCCGGCGCAAAGCGCCGGCACCCGCCCCGTTAGAAGTCAGCCCAGATTAGTCTAGAGGGGTGCCGTATTCGCACTCCTTTTTAAATTTTCGCAGTACTTTATATATTGTTAGTGATGAAAATGAGTGGTCATCGCTGACTTCTAATGGGGTTTGATTTTGTGCAATTTTTGTGATATTTTCATGCGTGTGCGCCTATAGCTCAATTGGATAGAGCGTCCCGCTTCGGACGGGAAGGTTCCGGGTTCGAGTCCTGGTAGGCGCGTTATGGCCATCGGACGCTATCGCACACCCGAACAATTCGCTGAATCAAGCGGCAAGGTAAACGAGCGCTTTGTTTTTGGTGCGGTGCGCATTAACGATCCTGATTACGAACGCGAAAAGCGAGTCCTTGTTCAGCGCTATCGCGATATGAAAAAGCCGGTTCCGTTTCGCGAAGCGCTTGGGGTTATTAAGCGCTTCCAGCCGTTTAAGCCCGACTCCAGAGAGCCGGTAGATCCATCTTCGCCCATTAAGCAATTTCCGTATGCTCTGCGCAAATTCATTGCCGATGGGTTGGGTTTTAAAAGTGCGGAACAAAAGAAAGTACTTTTTTGGACTGCGGTTGATTCTCTCGTTGACAAAGAATTCGGCGCCGACGCAGTTATTGAAGTAAAAAGAGAAAAAGGCGAGCTGTCGCGAATGGTTCGGCTTGATGTAACACTTCGTTCGCCCGAGAAGGCGGAAAAAGGCGGAGACAGCCGCGATAGAGTGATTGTCTATGGCGAGATACAGGACCCGCATTTTGATAAAAAGGCGTTTGATGCGAAGGTGGACAAAGTTGGTAAAGAAGTTATTGAGAAATTAAACGCACAAAGTAAAGTCGCTGAAGAATTGGCGGCATGATTATTATTGATTCATTTGCGGATTTTCGCTAAAATAGCGAAGCTTTACGGTGGTCGTAGCTTAGCGGTTTAAAGCGCCAGGTTGTGGACCTGGAAATCGTGGGTTCAAATCCCATCGACCACCCAATTTTTAAAAACGCGCTTGGCGCGTTTTTGGGTTGAATTCTTTTTAGAGCCGTGCTACTTACTGGTAGAGAGTTCGTTGATAATTTTGGGAGGCGGCAATGGGTGAACAGGTAGTAGACACAAAACCGAACCTCATAAATCCGCAAACCGACGAAGATTTCTTCGCAATCGGTCGTCTGCTCCTTTCCCGTTCCACCTGTCTCAAAACCCAGACGGCCTCACTCATAGTTGCCGGCGGCAGAGTCGTTTCCTGGGGTGTTAACATGTGTTGCCCTCAGGACCAGATCTATGGCCTGCCGGTTGCCGAGTGTCCGCGCATGGACAAAGAGACCGGCACGCATTATGAGCTTTGCAAGCCGGTTCATGCTGAAATCGTCGCAGCTATCAATGCCTTTGGCATCAGCCACATTGAGCGAAAATCCCTCTGGCACTTCCCGGGCTTCACGCTGAAGCTCAAGTACTACGAAGGATTCTTCAAGAGCAAAGATGCCGTCATGTATCTACTCGGCCACTACTGGGCCTGTCAGGAGTGCATTGATTTCCTGAAACTTATCGGCATTACCGAAATCAAGTTTGACGACCTCTCGGGCGGGAAGACGCTGAAGGATTACCGCACGAAAAACCTTACCGGCCAAGACCCCAGCGCGCTTGATGTTTCGGGCTGTATCGTTGAGGGCATCGTGACGGTGAGGATTGCCGTCAAAGACCTCGCCGATTTCTGCACGAGACAGAATATCAATCTTAAGAAGTTGCATCCGTTTGGAGTTATTGATGGCATCACTACTGAAGATTTTTACCTTGTTGAGGTGGGTAAAGGCAACGAACAGGCCCGTGCGGAACTTTTTAAAAAAGACCCCGCGGTCAAAGAAGCCGGCGTTCTTTTCGCCAAAGCCGCATAAGAAAAATCCCCCGTGAGATAGGCTTGGCCCGTTAGATAGTTATCTAAACGGGCCGAGGTCGCCATCTCATGGGGGCGTTTTTTTATCTTTCGTCCGCCAGAAAACGCGGCAGCTTGCTGCCGCGATTAATGGTGGAAACGAAAGATAACCCCGCCCCAATTTTGCCCGGACAGAAAGTAACGGCATGAAGACATGGAGATAAAAAACCGATAGAATAGTGCGAAGCGCGTGGGGCGAATAGCCCCATCCCGTCACGGGCGAAGCGCTTCGCCCCGGCAGTCGTGCAAAATTGGGGCTGGGGTAATACAAAGTAAAATACCCCGCAGCTTGCTGCGGGGTGACAATAGATTTTTATTCGTATTTACGCAATCCTATGCGCGAGTGTACTTTCGCGAAGCCAGTTCAACCATTTCATGAAGGGAGCTCCGAATGTGCCGAACGCCTCCTGCGGCATGGGTTTATGAATGTAGTCAATCGCAAGGCCGAGATGTTTGAATCGGAAATCCGCTATCTTCTCAACCGAGAAGTTGTAGGCCTCTTTCAAGTCCCTCCGGCCGGAGGTTGTTACGAACTGCCGAACTTTGGAGTTTTTGCGGAGGAAGCGTATAAATCTGCGATGCCCAACCGGCATATATTTTTGCGCCTCTTCCAGGAAGTACAGGAAGCGTTTTAGTTCTTCGTTGTCCTCGGGAGCATTAAACTTAATGCCGAGCAAGGCATCCAGCGACGGCAAATTGGAATCCTGCGCTCCGGATTCGCCGCCGAAGCTTTGCGGCTCGCCTTTGTAGGCCTTAACGCCTTGATAGACGACGCCGGTGAATTTTTGAATGAACGGCCGGACTTCTTGGTAGTAAACCTCGGGGTCACAGTATTTTCTGATTTTGGCGAGGGTATTGACCATGGCTTGCACCGAGTAGCCGATTTCGCACAAAAACGCTTCGGCAAGTTCGGCCTTGCCATTCGCGGCCGCCTCTAAAAGCGGAAGCGAGGCACGGATGGCCGGCGCGGCCTTGGCGTTGATTTCAACGTGCGGAAGAATGAATCCAGGCTCGTCGGGCAGGTCTGCAAAGTTTACGATGTTTTCCAGATTCTCCACGATAACCGGCCCATCAGGGTCTTTTCGCTTCCAGTTCGCAAGCGCATAGGGGTAGTACTGCAGGATCGGCGGGACGCTAAACCATTCGCTGAGAAGATAGAGCGGTATGGCAATGCCTTCTGGGAGCTCTTTGGCCGGTTCTCCGGCTTTGGGCAGAACATAAGCGCTTGCGAAAAAGCAGTAATTGCGGAAAGCCGCGAATCTTACCCGGCGGTCTCCCATCATGTCGTAGTGCCGCTCCCTCAACGGTCGAAGAGCGAGCAGTTCCTGTCGTATCCGTTCTTCGCGGATGAGACGCGGCAAGGCATTTGCGTAGTCGTCAATGAAGTCAAGTTCATCTGGAAGCGAGCTCAAAGGATCCGGCACCGGCAAAAATCCCAACTCGGCATCAATTCCAAATTCATTCAGCTTGTCAGGAGCCATTTTTGTCCTCCGTTTAAGTTGTGAATGAGCGCCTTCTTAATCTTTAGCAAATTTGAGGCGCGCCGTCAAAAAATCCGGTGGTTTACAAAATATCCGCCTCGTGCTACTTTTAGGGCGCTCTTTAATAAATTAAACAGGAGGCGTTGATGCAGAAGCGTAGAGGATTTCTCATTTGCCCTATCAGGAACTCCAATCCGGAAACGCAGAAAGCTATTGCGGCTTATGTAGAGAAGCAAGAGGCCGATGGCGTGGAGATGTACTGGCCGGCGCGCGACACCGACCAGACCGATCCGCACGGCTGGACGATTTGTTGCCGCAATCGCTCGGCGATTCTGGATGCAGGCGAAATTCATGTGTGGTATGACGCCGCATCCACCGGTTCTAAATTCGATCTCGGTATGGTCTTCGTGCTTCTCGTCATTGGCTGGGCCAAGAGAGTGGTTATTGCCAACCCCGAAGAGGTCAAGCCCACGCCGCACAAGAGCTTTGAAAACGTGCTTCTGAAGATGCAGGATGAAGCGGAAAAATATTTTGCGCTCCACGAGTCTATCCGTAAAAGCGCCAGACATCCCTCCGATCTTTAACGCCTGCGATTAACAACGAACTGCCAACGCGGCAGTTTTTTATTGTTTGTTCGCCAGAATACCGCACCGCTTGCAGTGCGGATGAATGGCGACGACAAACAATAACCCCGCGCCAATTTTGCCATCTTGACATTGAAGGTGTCAAAATAATAAAAAAGTCGGCTATTTTTTGCGAGGCGCGTGCGCTCACCCCGTTAGATGCTTCGCTATCTAACGGGGCGAATAGCGCATCCCGTAATGGGGCCAGACGCGAGGCGTATCTGCGCAGCAGAT
>CAZDKA010000017.1:0-10384 GCA_964505815.1 uncultured Candidatus Saccharibacteria bacterium
ACCACCATGTAACTCCATTATAGCAAACTGACAGAATTTGTCAATAGGCAGAAAAGTGGCTTAAAATAAGGATAAATTAAGGTATGTTGTCCCCCGCCAATTTTGCGGGGTAGGTCAGGGCGAAGCGCTTCGCCCATCAAGGGATGTGCTATCCGCACACGCGCTTCGCAAGAGTTATACATGTGCATTTTCCTCCAAAGCATTACAAAGCTATGGTCGCAAAATTGGAGGGGGATGCTCATGATTGTAACTAAATTTTATTCGCTTAAGCTCTAAAATTTAGACAATCATGGCAAAAGACCAATCAAAAATAAAAGCCCTGGAAGACACGGTCAAGGACATTCAGGAGAAATTTGGCGAAGGGGCGATTATGAAGCTCGGTGATGTGCCGAAGGTTGCGATTGATGTGATTCCCACCGGCTCTTTAGCGCTTGACCTTGCCTTAGGCGTGGGCGGCGTACCGCGGGGGCGGGTGGTTGAGATTTTCGGGCCGGAGGCAAGCGGAAAAACAACGCTGGCATTGAATATTGTTGCCCAGGCCCAACAAAAAGGAGGTCTTGCCGCATTTGTTGATGCCGAACACGCGCTTGACCCGGAATACGCAAAACGGATCGGGGTAAAGGTTAACGATCTTTTGATCTCCCAGCCCGATACAGGCGAGCAGGCCCTTGATATTGTTGATTCTCTGGTTCGCTCCGGCTCGGTGGATGTTATTGTTATTGACTCGGTCGCGGCATTAACCCCCAAAGCCGAGATTGAGGGCGAGATGGGCCAGCAGCACATAGGATTGCAGGCGCGCCTCATGTCGCACGCTCTTCGCAAGCTCACTGCAAGCGTCGCCCGTACCAAAACATCAGTCATTTTCATAAACCAGATTAGGATGCAAATAGGCATAATGTTCGGCAATCCCGAGACCACGCCGGGCGGCAAGGCATTAAAGTTTTACTCATCGGTGCGTATTGAAGTGCGGAGAGCCGCCCAAATAAAAAAAGGCGAGGAAGTTATCGGTAACCGGGTCAATGCCAAAGTGGTGAAAAACAAGGTGGCCGCTCCATTCCGAAGGGCCGAGTTTGATATTTTTTTCAACGAGGGCATCTCGCCCGAGGCAGAACTTCTTAACCTCGGCGAGAAGCACGGCGTTGTGAAAAAGTCCGGGGCGAGCTTTTCTTACGGAAATGTCCGTCTTGGCTCCGGCTTTGATAATGCCCGCCATTTCCTGAAAGAAAACCCAAAAATTGCCGACGAGGTTACGAAAAAAATAAAAGAGGCGGCAAAGGGCTCATAACCCCGTTAGATAGAACGCAAAGCGTTCATCTAATGGGGTTAGCGATGGAGGGTGTAGGGGATAAGACCGAGAAAGCGCGCCCGTTTGACTGCGGCAGCAAGACCGCGTTGGTGTTTTGAACAAAGGCCGCCGCGTCTCCGCGAGGCGATTTTCATCTGCCCGGAAATAAATTCGCGCAGAAGTTCTGCGTTTTTGTAGTCAATGACTTTTTGATTTTTTGTGCAAAAATAGCACTGTTTCTCCATATTTACTACGAAGTTACGAATTGGTACGAAAATTACGAATTATTCGTACTTTTCGTAATGATTCGTACTTTCGTAGTGGTTACTCCTAAAATGGTATCTCCTCGGGCTTAATTTCTTCTTCATCCGCTGCCGGCGGATATTCAACCGTTGCGACTTCTTCCTCGGCCCGCTCCGCGCTTTTAGCAGTGCCGCCTCCGGCGCGCGGCCCCATTTGCATTGTTTCGGCCACAATTTCCGTTCGGAAACGTTTTTGCCCCTGTTGATCCTGCCACGACCTTGTCTGGATGCGGCCCTCTATGAAAACCAGCGAGCCCTTTTTTAAGTATTGATTGCATATTTCAGCCAGGCGCCCCCAGGCAACGATATTGTGAAATTCGGCCTGCTTTTGCGGCTCTCCCGCGGCATTTTTCCAGACGCGGTTCGTCGCAAGACCGAAAGTTGAAATTGCCTGTCCCGTAGCAGTTTTGCGGAGTTCCGGGTCGCGAGTTACGTTTCCTAGTACGAATGCTTTGTTGAAGTTCATGCCAATTTTATTTATGAGCGTTAGCGAATAACTATAAAATTGAGCACCCCGTTAGATAGAGCGCGGAGCGCTCATCTAATGGGGTAAAGGTTTGGCAACCCCATTAGATAGAGCTCGCAAGCTCGCTCATCTAACGGGGGCCAAGCCATTTATTTCCCAAGTATTTCCTCAAGGCGTTTATCCAGCTCTTCAATATTCATCCGTTCTTCCGGTAGAGGGGTGGTTGGCCGCGGCGTATAGGTCGGACGGGGTCTGAATATCCGTTCCGGCAGAGATTCCTCAAAGATAACTACAAGATAGCGTATGATTGCCGGCTCCTGTTTCAGTTTTTTTTCAAAATCGGCAAGATTTTCCGGAGACATGGAAAACCGGGTCCAGCCAAAGTAGGCCTCGCTTAATTTTTTGATGGGGTAGGCAAGACGCCGGCGTTTCGGCTCTCCAATGTGGCTGACAAGCCCTTTGGCGTCCTGAAGAGAGGTAGTGATTTTCCCGGCTACGCCAAAAACGTCTTCTTCCGAAATATTCGGCGAGATGAGATACGCGATTTCGTATTGCCGTGATTCAGAATCCATTACGGGAAAATGCTAGCATATCGCATAGTTTGGGGCAAGCCCCATAGTAGAAAGCGGCGTAATATTCCACCAATCCGTATATCCTTCTCGTACATTTACCGGATAGCAAATAAAAATGCAGCTGGCTAAAAATACACTGTGTCACGCCGCTTTTCACTACGGGGCAAGCCGCTATATTTTAAATTCAATAACGTCGCCATCCTGAACTTCGTAGTCCTTGCCTTCGGTTCTGAGCCATCCTAATTCGCGAGCTTTTGCGTAAGAGCCGGCCTCAACCAGTTGTTGGTACGGAATAACCTCAGCTCGTATGAACTTCTCTTCAAAGTCGGAGTGAATGGCTCGACCAGCTCGCGGCGCGGTTGAACCCGCCGGAATTGTCCAGGCCCTAGTTTCATCCTCGCCGGTGGTGAGAAAAGTGATAAGACCCAGAGTTTTATAACCAACCTGTATAAGTTGCGTAAGACCGCTTTTCTCAATGCCGAGTGAGTTCAAGTATTCTTTGCTTTCTCCGTCAGGCAGTTCGGCAAGCTCTGCCTCAATTTTTGCCGAGATTACGGCATAAGGAGCCGAGCCGATCCTGCTTTTTAACTTTTGGTCCGGTTGCCACTTGTTTTGTATTTGCTTTTCCGAAGCATTAAAAACATAGATAAAAGGTTTTTCAGTCAACAATTGCAACCCTGTTGACATACCAACATTCTCAAGTTTGTTGGTATGTTGTAGAGTGCCGGTTTTGAGTTCCTCGGCGACTTTTTGCAGATCGGCAAGTTCCTCCGGGGCTCCCTTTCTTGCGCTTTTCACTTCCTTTAGCAATGACTCCAGGCGCTTACTTACCGTGTCCAAATCCTTCAGGATTAATTCGTCTTCCAAGACCTCAATATCCGATAGCGGGTCGGGCGCGCCGGCAACATGAATAATCTCTTTTTCCTCAAATACGCGGACAACCTCGGCGATAGCGTCAACTTCGCGTATATGAGTAAGAAATTTATTGCCGAGGCCCTCGCCCTCGGCCGCCCCCTTAACGAGGCCGGCAATATCAACGAACTCCACCATGGCGTAGAGTTTCTTTTTTGAGCGCGAAATCTCGGCAAGTTTATCTACCCGTTCGTCCAAAACCTCAACCACGCCGATATTCGGCTCAATGGTCACAAACGGATAATTTGCGATATTGACTTCTTTTTTGGTGAGCGCCCGAAACAGCGTTGATTTCCCGACATTCGGCAGCCCGACAATGCCTATATTAAGCATGATGCTATGGTATAATTAAACGCGCATGACTATCAATCCGAAAATTTTCAAGGCCTACGACATACGCGGAAAAGTTCCCAAGGAGCTCAACGTGGACTCGGCTCGGAGAATCGGAAACGCCACGGCGGTATTTCTTGCCAAAAAATATAAGCGGCGAAAATTGACACTCCTTGTCGGCTCGGATGTCAGAACATCTTCGCCTGTTTTAAAAAAGGCGCTTATTGAGGGCATTGTCATTCAGGGAAGCTCAGTGGTAGATGTCGGAGTCGTTACAACACCGCTTTTTTACTTTGCGCTCGCTCACTCCAAAAACGACGGCGGGGTGATGGTAACCGCATCGCATAACCCCCCGGAATACAACGGCTTTAAAATCCGCGGAAAAGGAACTGAGCCCATAGGAGGGTCTTCCGGTCTCAAAACAATTCAAAAGCTGGCCAGCCGGAATAAAATGGGTGAGGGAAGGGCGCCCGGCCGCGTTTCAATAAAAACGGACATAAACGAAGAATATATTGCGACACTTGTTCGGGGCGCAAAAACCGGCAAAGCAAGAATTGTGATTGACGCTGCAGGCGGCAGCGCTGCGCTTATTCTTCCTAAACTTTTATCCCATTTCCCAGGCGTCCTATACAAACCGCTTTTTTTTACGCCGGACGGCAGTTTTTCGGTGCATAACCCAAATCCAACGATGCCGAAGGCGCAGGAGTTCATCAAAGACGAATTATCCTCCTGTAGTTTCGATTTCGGAGTCGTATTTGACGGCGACGGGGATCGCATTGTTTTTTTTGATGAGTTCGGAAATGAAGTGCGCGGAGATTTTATCGTCGCACTCCTTGCCGGAGAGTTTTTGAAAGATCGTCCCAGAAGTTCTGTGGTGGTAAACGTAACCGCGTCCAAGGCAGTTCTAGAATATATTACTGCGGCCGGCGGGAAGCCGATTCGATCAAAAATGGGGTATGTGAACATTTCACCAGCCATGCGAAAGGCGCGCGCGATTGTTGGCGGAGAGACCTCGCATCATTTTTATTTTCGCGATTTCGGCTATAACGAATCAAGTATGTACGCACTTCTCAAAATGCTTGCAATTGTGTCTAGAACGCCGAAAAAACTTTCGCATCTTATTCGGCCTCTTCAAAAATATATTACTGCGCCTGAGGCGAATTTTGATGTTCGGGATAAAGAGAAGGTAATTCAAGCGGCGCTGAAGCGTTTTGGAAAAGGAGGAGAGATATCGCGGCTTGATGGCATCACTGTTGATTTTCCGGATTGGTGGTTTAATCTCCGGCCGTCAAACACTGAACCCTTGGTGCGGCTTACCGTTGAAGCGAAAACCCGGCAGCTTTTTGACGCCAAGCAAAAGGAACTTTCCGAATTCATAAGGAGTATTTCGTAAAGGTTATGATCTGGCACAGCAGTTATCTTGAGGAGATATATAAAACGCTGGAGACCGGACCTCTGGGGCTCGCGCCGGAGGAGGCCCTCCGGCGTCTTCAAAAATACGGCCCGAACGAATTTGAAGAATTCAAAAGTAAAACCGCGTTCGGCATAATTCTTGACCAGTTCAAGGGCGTTTTTATAATCATTCTTTTGGTTGCCGGCTCCGTCTCGGCGACTCTCGGCGACTTTTCGGACGCGGCCATTATTTTTGCCGTGGTGCTTTTGAATTCGGCATTCGGCTTTTTTCAGGAGTATAGAGCCGACCAGACCTTCCGTCTTTTGCAAAAGTCTCTTGGAGAGCACGCAGTCGTTTTAAGGGGTAACGAGGAATTTGAGGTCCCGAGGCGCGAAGTTGTTCCGGGCGACATCGTGGTCATTGAGCGCGGCAGGAGAGTTCCGGCCGACTGCCGCATTGTTTCTTCGCACAATCTTTTCGTCAATGAATCGGTTCTGACGGGCGAATGGCTTGCGGTGCGAAAAGACGCCGGGGTTCTTGCCGAGGACGTTTCGCTTCCCGAGCGTACGAACATGCTTTTTATGGGCACTGTAGTTGAAGACGGCTCGGCCAAAGCCGTGGTTGTATCCACCAGTTTAGCTACCGAGTTCGGGAAGATAAGCGAGAGCGTACAGAAGGCATACGACAGGCATACTCCCCTTGAGAAAAGCATCGCGCGGTTTTCCCTTTATCTTGGAGTGATCGTAGCGCTTGGCGTTATCGCTCTTTTCGTTATTGGAGTTGCCAAAGGTATCGCGCCGTTACAAATGTTTCTAAGCTCGGTGGCTTTGGCCGTGGCGGCTGTCCCCGAGGGACTCCCGATATCGCTGACTATAATTCTGGCCATCGGCATGAGAAGAATCCTTCAAAAAAAGGGTTTGGTGCGTGAACTTTTTGCCGCCGAGACGCTCGGCTCGGTGTCGCTTGTTGCCACCGACAAAACCGGAACGCTCACCGAGGCGCGAATGCAGGTTTCGCATATTCTTACCGGAACAAAAGAACTACTTCGCGACGGAAACAAAATACCGGGAATAAAAGGCGCCGGCGCCGAAGAGTCGCATTTGCTGGCTTTGAAGTTTGCCGCCGCGACCAGCGAGGCGGTGATTGAAAACCCCGAGGCGGAGCTGGAGGAATATCGAATAAGAGGCCGCCCAACGGATAGGGCGCTTACCGAGGCCTCGTTAGAAGCCGGCTTTAGTAAGGATGATATGCAGAATAAAGGAGAAATCCTTGACCAGCTGCCGTTTGATGAAACAAGGAAGTTTAGCGCGGCGATTCTTAGGGGGCCGCATGAGAACATGCTGGCTATCGTTGGAGCGCCGGAGAAGATTCTGGCGCATTCCGGGAACATCCATATTGACGGCCATACTGCTTCGCTCAAGTCCGAATATTTTCAGAAAATAAACGAGCGCTATCTGAATCTTGTCCGGCATGGCCTGAGGGTCGTGGCCGCAGCCCATAAAAATACGAAGGCGACCGAAATTGATTCCAAAGACCCCGCGCTTTTGTCCGGCCTTTCGTTCGTCGGTTTTATCGCCATGCGCGATCCTGTACGCCCCGATATCCGCGAGGCCGTGGCCGTTTCCCGAGAGGCCGGAATACGAACGGTCATTGTCACCGGCGACCACGCCTATACCGCCGAGGCCGTTGCCGATGAGGTCGGTATTAAAATTCCTGATGACGCGGTTCTTGTCGGAACAGAATTGGAAAAACTCACCGACGCCGCTCTTCAAAAACGCGCGTCGAGGACGCTTCTTTTTGCCCGCGTATCGCCCTCGCATAAGGTGCGAATTGTCGAGGCCTTTCAGAAAAACGGCGAGGCCGTGGCCATGGTTGGCGACGGCATTAACGACGCGCCGGCCCTGAAGCGCGCCGATATCGGTGTGGCGCTCGGCAGCGGCACGGATATTGCCAAGGAAGCCGCCGACCTCGTGCTTCTTGACGACAGCTTCGCAACTATCGTTGCCGCGATTCGGGAAGGCAGAACCATCGTGGAAAATTTAAGAAAAACGATTACTTTTCTTCTTACCGACGGCTTTACCGAAATCATCGTTGTCGGCTTGAGCATATTTTTGCATCTGCCTCTGCCGCTGCTTCCGGCGCAGATTCTCTGGATTAACTTAATTGAGGACAGTTTGCCGGCTTTGTCGCTTGCCTTTGAAAAAGGGAGTCCGGAACTTATGGCCGGGCGTCCCGAGAAGAAGCTGAAACTTTTGGATAAGCCGCTGGTTTGGCTTATCGCAGTTTTTTCGCTGGTCAGCAGTTTGACCGCGTTCGGTTTGTTCTGGTGGTTGTATAATTCCGGCGGCTCTCTGGAGTATGCGCGCACCATGGCCATGGCTTTGATCGGCGGCGACTCACTTTTTTACATCTTCAACATCAAGAACTTGCGTTCCGGTATCTTCCGCGACAGACTTTTTGATAACAAGTTGCTTCTGCTTTCAGTAGCCACTGGATTTCTGTTGCTCGCAGCGGCGGTATACGCTCCTATGCTGCAGGAATTGCTTGATACCACTGCGCTTAGCTTCTCAGATTGGTTGATCGTTTTCGGCTTTGGTATATTTAATGTAGCGCTTACCGAGGCGCTCAAGTTTTTGTTTCTGCGTCAATCTTTCGCTAAAAATTCATGAGTAATATTTCACTGTTTATTCTTTTTGTGGTCGGCATCGCGCTTTTGGTTCGCACGAGCGGCTGGCTGGTGTCGCTTTTAACTTGGATGGCGCGCTACTTGAAGATGAGCGAATATGCGGTCGCGTTTATCCTGATGGCCGCGGCCACTTCAATTCCCGAGCTTTTCGTCGGCATCAACTCGGCGCTCACAGGTTTCCCGACGCTTTCCTTCGGGAACGTTCTCGGCGCAAACCTTTTGAATGTAACGATTGTGCTTGGCGTTGCCGCGCTTTTCGGGGCAATAACGCTCGAAGACGAACGTATCACTCATGGCGCGAGCTTTGTCTTTACGCTCACCTTCACTCCGCTGATAATGCTCCTTGACGGAGTTCTTTCCAGAATTGACGGAGCTCTGCTTATTTTAATTTTTTTCGCCTACCTAAGGTATTTATTCGTAACTTCCCGTATCCCTGACCATGCCATTAATACCGTTGAGCCAACGCCTGCAGCGGTCGGCGAGTTCGTTAAAAAACTTTTTCTTTTTATGGGCGGGGTTCTGCTCCTGCTTGTTGCCAGCCGCATCGCGGTCTTTGCCGCCGAGGTCTTGGCGGTCCGCTTCGGCATTCCGGCGTTTCTCGTCGGGTTGATTGTGATTTCTTTGGGCACCACTCTGCCCGAACTTACCTTTGGCATCCGTTCGGCGCTTGAGCGTAAAGGCGGCATGAGCATCGGCAATGCCATCGGCAGCGTGGTTTTCAATCTTTTGTTCGTTCTCGGAGTGGTGGCCGTTATCCAGCCCATTCACCTTGAGGGAACAAAAACTCCGGCGTTTATAAGTTTGCTGGCCGTTACCGGAATTTCCTTGTTGCTTTATATAATTTCCCGTATCTCCGGACGGATTTCGCGCCTCACGGGTATTTTTCTAATTCTTGTATATATTGCAGTCGCTTTGTTTATTTTCCAGCTTTCATTCTTGCCGCAGCCATGATAGTTTGAGCGTATGGAATTGGCTCTGGTAATTATTTTGATTGCCGTAGTTGTTGCCGGTTTTGCCGGCCTGTTTTTAATGTTGCAGAAGAGACACGAAGATAAGGGCGCTGACCAGCCCTTATTGATGCTCCAAAAGCAAATCAACGAGTTTATGCGCACATTTGATCAGCGTCTCGGTGAGTCGTCGCGCACACTGCAGGAGCAGTTGAACAGCCGAATGCGCGAGAACCAGGAATCAATGCGTAATGTCGGCCAGCAGTTTCAGTCGTTCGTGAAAGGGGTGACCGAGCTGACCGAAAACGTCAAGCAGGTTCAGGGCTCAGTCAAGGAAATTTCTTCTTTTCAGGAAATTCTGCAGACTCCCAAGCTTCGCGGCCGATGGGGCGAGCTCTCGCTTGAGCATATCCTCGCCCAGTATTTTCCGAGGGATACCTACGATCTGCAATATCAATTCTCATCAGGCGAGCAGGTGGATGCGCTCCTGCATCTTCCCAACGGAAAACTTTTGCCGATTGACGCCAAATTTCCGCTTGATGATTTTGTGCGGATGCACGAGGCCTCCGTGGACGCGGAGCGCGCTTCATTTGCCAAAAGTTTTGCGGCTACCGCCAAAAAAGAGATTGACGACATAGCCAGAAAATACCTGGTGCCCGGAGAGGGCACAACCGAGTTCGCGCTGATGTACGTTCCGGCCGAAGCGGTGTATTACGAGATGGCGCATCGTTTAACCGAAGAGGACCTGCCTAGTTACGCCCGAGGCAAAAAAGTGGTTATTGTTTCGCCGAACACTTTCTTTATGATGATTCAGATGATTCAGCACTGGGCTCGCGACGTGCAGGTCGGGCGCCAAACTCAGGAAATTTTAAAGCGGCTCGGGCGCATCTCGACTGATGCCCATAAGCTCTCGGACGGATTTGATAAAATAGGCAAGCATCTCCGCGATGCAACCAGCGCTCACTCCGACACTCATGAGCGACTTCGGATGCTGGTAGAGAGAGTCGGCCGGGTTGCGGAACTGGAAGAAGAGCCGCCCAAGGCGCGGCTCGCCGGGGAGCGTAAAGCCATTGACAAAGAATAGTGGATTTGCTATTATATATTTGTTCTTTGGCAGTGTAACAGCGTAAAAGGCAACATAAAAACAACAAAAAGGAGGAAAAAGCGTGGAAAATCTAGTGCTTTTCGCGGTAACGGTGTTCGTGTATTCTACGCTGTGGTTTTTTGTGGATGATGAAGGGCCTTTGCCGAAGTGGGCGCGAATTAGCTGGAAAGAAATCGCGATTCTGGCAGCGCTTTGCCTGCCGCTTAACATCAATGGCCATGTTTTCACCGTGATTGGGAATGCGGTAGGCGAGAAAGGCGTTTATTCTCTTGCTTCCATTTATCAGAAGTCGGGCGGAAAAACCTTTGCTGTGTTTGGCAGCGGCTATCAGAGAGCTGGCAATGATGCTGTTACCGTGTTCGGCCTCTCCGGCTATCAGAGAGCTG
>CAZDKA010000017.1:10484-17123 GCA_964505815.1 uncultured Candidatus Saccharibacteria bacterium
GGCCTCTCCGGCTATCAGAGAGCTGGCAATGATGCTGTTACCGTGTTCGGCCTCTCCGGCTATCAGAGAGCTGATAAAAATGCACATGCTTTAATAGCACTTGCCGTATATCAGCAAGCCGGCAACAAGACGCGCGCCTTCGGGGCTATTTCGCCGCTTCTCGCTGAATAAATTTTTATATAGTCGCCTCTGCTCGGCAAAACACCGCCGAGCTTTTCATTTCCGTAAAATCTTGCGACCGCAAGATTTTACGGAAATTATCGGACACCAAGCACCAAATTATACGACATTATACAACTAAAAAGCGACCGCTTTTTAGTTGTATCAAGAAATGACAAGAAATGATAAGATACCAACGGCTTGCCGGCGATAGCAATTTACGTGTTGCCAGGCGATTCTTTTTTTGCTAGACTCGGAAAGTATGGCTTTTGCCGTAATTAAAACCGGCGGTAAGCAATATATAGTTACTCCGGGTCAAAAACTAAGAATTGAGAAAATTGCCGCCCCCGTAAGGGGCGAGCCTCGCCATGGGCGGGACGCCAAGGACGGCGCCAAAGTTTCGTTTCAGGAGGTACTCCTGGTCGCCGACGGAGCAAAAGTTGAAATCGGCACACCTCATGTGAAAGGCGTCAAAGTCGAGGCCGAGGTGGTGATGCAGGGCCGAGAAAAGAAAAAAATTGTTTTTAAATATCATTCCAAGGCCCGCTATCGCAAAAAGAAAGGCCACAGACAGCCATATACCGAAGTGGAAATCAAGAAAATAGTTGCCTGAATTCAACAACGCCGAGCATCTCTGCTCGGCGTTGTTGTTACCCGGGCCAGCGGAAAATATTGTGTTTTATAAAGGCCCAGGTTGGAAATTCCAAGTAGTGCATAGTGTATTCCTGTATTATTTTCGGAATGGCGGCAATAACAATATATATTGCCAGTTTCTTTTTTGTGGTCATTCGCGAGGCGGGGAAAAATTGCAGTGTGCCCTGCCATAGAAGATAAAAATTCTCAAATATGTTCGGAGCAAAAAATATTAGCTGGCGAATATGGATGATTTCAAAAACGGCAAAGCCCACAAGCCGCCATACGAATAACAAAATTGAAGTTCTTTTCGCAAACGCATCCTGCCAGCCCAAGGATTGATAGGCGGCAAAAGAGAGATAGTACATGTCAAAGGCCTTATCCAGCTCGTGATAAATTCCTTTTCCTTCCAAAATGCCCCAGCCAAGCCAGCTGAAAATTACGACATCCAGAGCGTCGGCCAATATAGAAAGAATCATCCCCCAAAACGGAAAGCGCAAAATAGAAAACGGAACGAGTATGCGTATTGCTATTACAATTGCCGGGGCGAGCATTGTCTGGATTATAGCATTAAATGAAATACCGCATCAGAGAGCTGGTGCGGTATATTGTATGTTATATGCTCTGGTTAGCCGCACGCGGGTTGCGGCAGTATGCTAGCCCTTCTTTCCTACCACGGAACTTTTCGCACGAAAAGTTCCATATAAATATAAGTGTAATGGGTTGGCAAAATGAACGCGGGGTTCTATTATTTGCAGCTCCGACATTCGTCGGAGGCAAATAATGAAAAAAAGGCGCGTTGCGCCTTTCAAATGCCATTCAAAATTTTTGCAGGAAGCGGTTCATCCATTCATCTGCGATGGGGGACTCAAAAAGCCATTTAATGATTTCTTCCGGGGCTGTTTGGTTTGGTACCGCCTTGATTTTGCCGCAGTTCCTGTCAATCGGTCGCATAACAAAGTAAGCATATTTTCCTTCAACAAGTTTCATCAGCCGCTCTTCGATGAGTTCCCAAAGCGTTTTTTTCTCCTCAGTGGCGTTGGCCCATATGGTGAGTTGATTGGCAAGTCGCTCGGCCTCCTGCGGCCGCGCCTGGCTCCAACGGTATAGATTTGCTTCAAACTTTATGCGCAGCGGGCTCTTTTCATTTACTGCCGGCGGACTCTCTGAAGATAATGCGCGCTTACTCTCTTCGTGCATCACTCGGACTTCATCGGCGGTTTTTGTGCTGAACTTCATGTTCTTACCTCCTCGTTACGGTAGCTTTGCAAAGAACAAATAATAGGTAGCACGTTATTTCCTGTTTGTCAACGCATTTATAATTGTCATCTCGTCCGAATACTCAAGTTCTGTTCCCGTGGTGAGGCCTCGCCCAAGTCGGCTGACTTTGATTTCCAGTGGTTTGAGCACTCGCTCAAGATAAAGCGCTGTTTGGTCGCCATCGGTGGTGGCGTTGGTGGCCAGAATCACTTCAACGTCGCTGTCTTTTTCTTTGAGCCCTTTTGCGCGCTCAAACAATTCTTTGATACGGAGCCGGGTTGGGGCCGAGGAATCCAGGGGGTCAATGGTTCCGCCAAGAACATGATAGAGGCCGTTGAATTTTTTGGTCTTTTCAATGTTGGAAAGGTCGGCTTCTTTTTCAACAACCATAATTAGAGCCTCTTCGCGTTCCCGGCTTCGGCAATATTCGCAAAGCAGGTTCCGGCTCACGTCTTTCCGTTCAACCGAGGCATAGCACTGAGCGCAGAAACCAACGCGCTTTTGAAGCTCGGTTATGTTCTCGGCAAGAGCGCGGACGGTTTTTGGGTCCTCGCCCAAAAGATAAAAAGCGAATCTTGCGGCCTGCCGCGGCCCGATGCCCGGAAAGCGGATAAAGAGATCTATAAGTTTTTGAATCGGGGGTGGATAGCTCATAATGGTGAGCCACTAGCCACTAGCGACTAGGGTTTAGGGTATGAGTCGTAACCCTAGTGGCTAAACCCTATACCCTAGTGGCTAGAATGGTTCATCCTCAAACCCTTTGGCCAGCGAATAAAAACTCACCACGTTCTCGTTAAATCCAAGTTCCACGATACCAGTCGGGCCGTTGCGGTGTTTGGCAATATGAATCTCGGCGATATTTTTCTTGTCAGAATTCTTGTTGACTTTATCCGGTCGGTAAATGAAAAGCACTAAATCACTGTCCTGTTCGATCGTACCCGAATCACGCAAATCAGATAGTTTCGGGATTGCATCATGGCGCATTTCAACTGCTCTAGAGAGTTGCGAAATGGCTAACACAGGTATATTCAATTCTTTGGCAAGTGCCTTCAGGGCCCGCGAAATTTCAGAAACCTCCTGCACCCGGCTTTCCACGTCATCCGTCCCTTTAATGAGTTGGAGATAGTCAACCACCACCAGCCCGAGATTTTTGTGTTCGGCCTGAAGCCGCCGCGCCATAGCTCTTATCTGCAGAACGCTGGGGGAAGCGACGTCATCAATGAAAATCGGCGTTTTGGAGAGATTGGCGAGCGCATCCTGTATTTTGGAGAGGTCCTCGTCGGAGAGATTGCCGGTGCGAAGCTTCCATAAATCCACTTCGGCCTCGGCCGCGATAAGGCGGTCCACCACCTGATCCTTTGACATTTCAATTGAGAAAAATCCAACCGGTAATTGTGCAGTAGTCGCGACACTTCGTGCGATATCAAGAGCCATGGCGGTTTTGCCCAAGCTGGGTCTTGCGGCAAGCACTATTAAGTCGGAACGCTGGAGGCCCGAGAGTTTTTTATCAAGGTCAACAAAACCGGTAGTTACCCCGCGTAGTTTTTTCTCTCCTGAATGGGACTGCTCAATTCTCTGCCAGGCCTCATCCAGCGTGTCTTTGACGTGAAGAAAATTTTGGGGGAGTGAAGAGTGCGAGATTCTAAAAATTTTCTGCTCGGCTTCGTCAAGCAGTTTTTCAACGTCGCGCTTCTCGTCATAAGCCATCTCCGAAATAGTTGAGGCGGCGTCAATCAGGTCGCGGTGAACCCTTTTTCTGGATACGGTCTTTGCGTAATGATGGACATTTGAGGCCGTGGGTACGAGGTTTACGAGCGAGGTCAGGTAACTTACCCCTCCTATGGCATCCAGCTCCTTTTTTTCCCGCAGGCGGTTCTTTATGCTTATGAAATCAATCGGCTCTCTTTTCTCAACCAAATCAAGCATGGCCTGAAAAATGATCTGGTGGGCGTTTTTGTAGAAGTCCGTTGGATGGAGAACGTCGGCAATGCGGAAAACTGCTTCTTTATCAAGCATTAAAGAGCCCAAGACCGACATCTCGGCATCCACGCTTTGCGGAGGGATTCTCGCTCCCTCGGATTTTTTAGAATCGCGAGCCATGCTGTAAGTATACCCTACGCCAAGAGCGTTTTCCTTGACAAGGTTGAAGGAGTGGTGATAAGGTGTTGATGTTGTAGCACGTTAACACATTAAGTTGGGGAGGGCAAAATGCGAGAGTTCCTTGAGGTCTACGCCTTTGTTTTCAAGTGGCAGTTTACCAATCCCTGGTTTTATGTTTGGTTAGTTTTCGGAGTCATCATGGGATGGCCAAATAAGAAGAAGGTGCTTGCTTGGTTGGCGGTTTCAGTTGCCTGCATGCCTCTTCTCGTCATGGTATTGAAGTGGTCTGAGTTATTCGGGAGCAGGTAAAAAGGCGCGCCTAAGCGCCTGTTTTCTTTTTTATAGCCGGACCTCTCGGCGCATCTTCAATAAGATAGCCGAGCTTTTTTATTTTTTCACGGATGTGATCCGCCTCTTTCCATTTTTTTTCTTTGCGCAACGCTTCGCGTTTTTCCACAAGAACCCGGATGGATTCCGGGACAGCTAATTTTTTAGCTTTCTTAAAGCCAAGACCGAGCACGCGGTCAAAATCATACGCTGTGCTCAATATCATTTTTGCTGAGCGCTTAGTTAAGCCAGGTGAATCAATAAATTTGTGCAAGCGGACTAGCCAGAAAAGCCGAGCAATAGCTATTGGTGTATTCAGGTCGTCTGCCACGGCTCCATAAAATTCATTTTTATATTTTTCAATTTTTCCAACGATGAATTTTTCGCCTTCTGGCGTTCCTTTGAATGGCCCACTTCTAATTTTATCAAGCAAATCAAGGATTCTGAGGCGAGTGGCTCGCGCCGCTTCAACCGCCTCCCACGTAAAATTGAGTTGAGTTCTATAGTGCGCGCCAAGAACAAAATATCTGAAATCAAGCGGCTCAAACCCTTTGCGTTCAAGATCGCCTAGGGTATAAACATTGCCAAGGGACTTTGACATTTTTTTTCCGTCAACCAAAAGATGTTCACCTTCAACGAAGTATTTCACGAAGGGTTTGCCGGTGGCCCCTTCGGACTGGGCGATCTCATCTTCATGATGCGGAAAGATCAGGTCCACGGCTCCGGCGTGAATATCAAAGGTCCGGCCCAGATATTTCATGGACATGGCTGAACACTCAATATGCCAGCCGGGTCGCCCAGGCATAAATATGCCTGGGCGAACCTCGCGCCGTCCGCTTTGCGGACGGGCGGGTCGCTCTGTATTGAAATAAGCCGGCCACGACGGCTCTCCCGGCTTTTTCTTTTTCCAGAGCGCGAAATCCTCAACATTTTCTTTGGAGTATTCATCTGCGGCGATTCTGACCCCGGCTTTTAGGTTTTTTTGTTTTACTCTTGATAGTTTGCCGTATGCTCGAAATTTCGAAATGTCGAAATATATGCCGTCCTCGGTCCTGTAGGCAAGGCGTTTCTTGAGCAGGATATTTATCAGCCGCACCATTTCTTTTACGTGTTTGGTTGCGGCCGGATATTTCCAGGCCGGCAGGATGTTTAACTTTTTGACGTCCGCGAAGAATTTTTTCTCGTAAAATTGGGTAAAGGTCCGAAGTGTTTTTCCGGCTTTTTTTGAGTCACGAATAGTTTTGTCGTCAACGTCGGTGATATTCATTACGTGGCGCACGTCGTAGCCGAAATGTTCAAGGGTTCTCCGCAGAACGTCTTCAAAAATATAGGTTCGGAGATTGCCGATGTGGGCGTAGTTATAAACCGTGGGGCCGCAGGTGTATAAGCCAACCCGGCCTTTCTTGATAGGCCGAAAAGTTTCTTTTTTATGAGTTAGATGGTTATAAATTTTCATCCCGTTAGAGATAGGAAATCAAAGATTTCCGTTGATTAGCGGCGAATAATAAACAACCCGGTTTTTGGAATATATTCTATGTTTTATATAATGCATAACGTTTGAATCTCTAACGGGATTCAGAGGCATTGTTATGGCTTTGGTTTTGATAGCGTCCATAATTCTTTAAATTAGCACGGGGTTCGTGCAATAATTTTACTATACGGAAACAATACTTACAAATAAAAGGGTTTACAGACGATCTCATATTATCGCATTGGAACGCGTAAGGTCTATGAGAAACTCAAAAATTGTTTTAGAAAATAAAAACAGCCCGCACGGGATGACCGATTGGGCTTTAGTAAAGACTTAATGGCCAGCTTGACCCCAGAAGTAATCTTCCAACAGTTCCTCCTCACCTATGCGTTTAGATTGCTTATAGTAGTACCACGTCCACAAGGCACCGTAGACCACACCGATGAAGAGCCAGCCAAGATGAGCGAGAACGAGCCCCAATGTACTGACCTGAATTTTCCCACTCCACATATTCATCAGAATAGGAACACCTGCGGGCAGAGGAAACAAGAGTCCTACGAGACTATTTAACAGGAACGTACGGAGTAGGCTTATTCGTCGTCCCATTGATACCCTCCTTTGTTAGGATTCTGATTTTCGGAAATTCTCTTTTGAAATGCAACTTCAGATAATGGAGTTGTATGAAAAAG
>CAZDKA010000018.1:0-16886 GCA_964505815.1 uncultured Candidatus Saccharibacteria bacterium
TTTTTCATACAACTCCATTATCTGAAGTTGCATTTCAAAAGAGAATTTCCGACATCCAAACTAGGAGATCTAAGATGCGAAGAAAGATTGCTGTCTTTGCGCTGACCCTAGTAATAACTGCATGGCTTGCTCTTTTTATTGCCTTGGCTCCACGTAGTATATGGGATGGACAGGTAGTGGTTTTTGTAGCCGACGGCACGCCACTTAATTTATCTCAAGGCCAAATCGTATTGAACGGTAACGCAAAAATTTCTTGCACTGGCGGCCTGGGATACGATCTATTCTCCTTTCACTGCAAAAGTCAAGATGGCAGCTATATTCCAATCCCTTGGGAGAAAGTAAGAGGATTTACTACACACTAAGTTGTAAGTATATCACGGGGCTCACCGCCCCCTTTTTTTATCCTCTAATTTCAATCAGCGTGCCGCGTCTCCCCGGAATCGCCCCTTTAATCGCCAAGATATTATTCCCTGCATCCACCTTCGCAATTTTCAAATTTTTCACGCTTATCCGCTCGCCACCCATCCGACCCGCCATTCTGCGGCCCTTTATTACGCGCTGGGGCCAAGTGGGGCCGATTGAACCCGGCTGGCGATGCGCGTGCTTTGTTCCGTGGGTTGCCGGCGCCCCATGAAAGCCGTGGCGTTTAACCACTCCCTGAAAGCCCTTTCCTTTTGAAACGCCGGCGACTTGCACCAGGTCGCCTTCTTGAAACTGGCCAACGTCAATTTTCGTTCCTCTCTCCAAGCCAGTCATACCGCGCGCTTCTTTTAACACCTCAAAGAATCCCAGTTCTTTTGAATGGCCGCGCTGGGGTTTTTTTACGTTTTTTTCCTTGCGCACACCACCCCCGAACTGCACTGCCTCGTAGCCGTCTTTATCCTTAGTTTTTATCTGGAGTGCGGTAAGCGGCAGCGCCCTAACAACCGTCACCGGAAGGGCGTTTCCTTCTTTATCAAAAATCTGTGTCATTCCTACTTTTTTACCGAGAATGAATTTCACTGCGAAATATTTACTACGAAGTTACGAATTAGTACGAAAAGTACGAATTATTCGTAAGTATTCGTACTTTCGTAGTGGTTACTGCGTCAAATAAAAACAGCCGGAAAACCCGGCCGTATCAAAAATCACGGGCTTTCCAAAAAACTACACTAAGCTGTAGCGGCTAAATGTCATAATGACAACCGATAAGCGACTTTGAATCGCTCAATACTCCGCCCAAAACCTTGGGCAGAGAGATTGAAAGATTCACATAGCGACTCAATTAGAAAAGGGGTCTATTTCCGTTCTTTGTTTGACAAACCGCCATTCTGCTTCTCTTGTTTTAAACTCTCTTTCCCGCTCAATCTGCTCTATGTCTTTTATTAGGGCAACCAGCGCGTCATCGGTAGCGTCGGGCCATTTTTGAGCTAGATTCCACGCCATTTGTGCAGTCTCGCCCTCTAGATGAATCATATCCCCCTCTATTAGCTGATAAACATCAGCCTCCTTAATAACCGCACCTCCTCTTCTAAAAGTCTCGTGCCTTTTCATGAGTTTTAGGTCATTCAAGTCTTGCCTCTTTTCTTTTTTGTACTCCTTCCATCCTGATCCATAGTACCATCCACTTCCGGGAATAGTTATCTTATCAGCTGTTGTTTCAACCCTCCTTTCTTGGCCATCTTCTCCTGTCCAAGTTACATCTTCTAATCTCAGGCCTTTTTTAAAGAAGACGTTTTCTCCACGTTCTAGGCCGTATTCCACGTACTCTTGCTTTTGTTGCAATTCTGGTGCTTCTTCCTTCATATTTTTGAAAAATTTTAATTTGGGTCGACCTTTAATGGCGCATCGCGCCAAGAACCATCGGTATTGGCCTAATCTCCCTCTTCAAAGGATCGAGCATAAACCCCAATGCCTCAAGTGTCACTGCACCGAGAAGCGCGCTGTCTCCCTTTTCACCAAAAATAACGGGGGATGCCCCCTTTTCTCCTCCGTATTCAAACACTGCGTTTCCGATCCCGCGTTCAATTACTTCCCCGTTCGCTAAGGTAAAACTCTTTTTGGAGTGCGGATAGATGCCGAGCTTTTTTAAAACGTCTTTTGGTATTACCGAATAAATCGCTCCCGAACCGACCATAAACTGAACAGTCGTTTCTTTACGCTCATCGGCCGGATTGACAATTTTAACTTTTACAAAAGTTATCGCCATATACCATATACACTGAATCACTCAAGATTCCGCCCAACCGTTAAACGGAAAGATTGAAAGATCCAGATCAGGAATTATTTATTTCCTTTCTCTTGGTAATAGAATTTTCTTTCTCCGGATTTTTGCTCTTCCTCAAAAGCTGCGTCCGCCTCACGTTTTATTCTCATCGGCTCCCCATGTGGCAACTTCTGCCTAAATACAGCAATCTCGGTATTTAACTCTTCTTCCCTCTTTTTTAAACCGTTTAACTCTAAAAAGGCTTGGCGCAATCTTTCGGCCATTTCTTCGGAACTCTCTTTATTTGCGTCTTTATAATAAAATCCTCTTTCTCCTTCCATATTTTTGAAATTTTTAAATTTTGGCGACCTTTAACGACTTTGCTTACGACTAATCTCGGGAATGTCCAGAAGCTGTTCTGCCAAAACCGGCCTAAAGTAGATTCGATACGCTCCTGCCCTGCGACGGTAAAGATCTGCTTCCCCCTGAATCGGCTTTACGTCTCCGCGAAATGGGCTGTACTTCATGCTCTCCAGTATCCCGAAAATTCGCCGCTGATCATCTTTCGGAAACCGCTTCAGTGCCTTAATCACTTTGTCGGCAAGCCTATAATCCCAACTCATGCTTAACTTGCCTGGAAGTAACAAATTTTCCTTGCTTGATCTCTTTAAGGCCTTGCGCTATTTTTCGTTTTTCTTTTTTGGTAATTCTCTCGGCGCCCGCCCAGAAACGGAAGAGTTTTTCGTACTCTTTGCGAGGGATAACCACTAGGTCATCCTTTTGCGCAATTCTCTTGGGAATAGTTATAGTATCCATTGCTTTTATTTTATCACATCTTTATCTCAATATCAACTCCGGCCGGCAGATTCAGATTCATCAGCGCGTCAATGGTTTTGGGTGTCGGGCTTATGATGTCAATCAATCTTTTGTGAACGCGCATCTCGTACTGCTCTCGCGCGTTTTTGTGAACGAAAGAGGAACGGTTGACGGTGTATTTGTGCATCTCGGTCGGAAGCGGAACCGGTCCTATAACCTCGGCGCCGAATCGACGAGCAGTATCAACTATCTGGCGGACTGACGAGTCAATAATCTTATTATCATAGGCGCGGACTTTAATCCGCAGCCGCTGTTTTATTTCCTCTTGTGTTTTCGTTTTTGTTGCCAAAGTACCTCATAGCGACTCTAATACTCGAATTCACTCGAATGACTCGAATGGCTTATTAGAATCATTCGAGTGTTATTCGTCGATTGGAGTCGCTCTATTTCATAATTTTGATCACTACTCCCGCACCCACAGTTTTCCCGCCCTCGCGGATGGCGAAGCGCTGTTTCTCTTCCAAAGCCACAGGAACAATCAGTTTAACGCCGAGCTTGACCGTATCGCCCGGCATCACCATCTCGGTTCCGGAAGGAAGGGTCACCTCGCCGGTAACGTCGGTTGTTCGGATATAGAACTGGGGTTTGTAGCCGGCAAAAAACGGAGTGTGGCGGCCGCCTTCTTCTTTATTCAAGATATAAACTTCGGTTTCAAATTCGGTGTGCGGAGTAACGCTTACTGGCTTAGCAAGCACCTGGCCTCTTTCAACGTCCTCTTTCTTGAGCCCCCTCAAAAGAATGCCTGCGTTGTCGCCGGCAATGCCTTCGTCCAGGGACTTATTGAACATTTCAATGCCGGTAACAATCGTCTTCTGGGTCGGCTTAATGCCAACGATTTCCACTTCGTCGTTAAGCTTCATTTTGCCTCTTTCAATCCTGCCGGTGACCACAGTGCCTCGGCCTTCAATTGAAAATACGTCCTCAACCGGCATCAAAAAGGGTTTATCAATCTCGCGAACCGGCTCGGGGATGTAAGTATCAAGGGCGTTGGCAAGTTCCATTATGGGCTTGGCCCATTCATCATCTTTGGATTTGGCTTCAAGCGCTTTCAGGGCCGAGCCGCGAATAACCGGAGTTTTGTCTCCTGGGAATTCATATTTCTTGAGAAGCTCGCGGACTTCGGCTTCCACTAAATCAACCAGTTCTTTATCTTCAACCGCGTCAACTTTATTCAAAAATACAATAATGGCCGGAACTCCGACTTGGCGCGCGAGCAGTATGTGCTCCCTGGTCTGCGGCATCGGGCCATCAACGGCCGAAACAACCAAAATCGCGCCATCCATCTGGGCCGCCCCGGTAATCATATTTTTTATGTAGTCGGCATGTCCCGGGGCGTCAATGTGCGCATAATGGCGCTTGGGGGTCTCGTACTCGGAATGATGCAGGGCAATGGTAATGCCGCGCGCTTTCTCTTCAGGCGCGTTGTCAATCTGGTCCACCGACTCCACCCGCGCTTTATAGCCGGCGAGGTGCAGGATCTTGGTGATTGCGGCGGTGAGCGTGGTTTTGCCGTGGTCAACGTGGCCAATGGTGCCGACATTTAAGTGCGGCTTTGTTCGTTCAAATTTTTCTGCCATAATTGTATAAATTTTAGAGCGGAGCGAATAAAATTTAGCAACAATTATGAGCACCCCGCACTAATTTTACCGTCATCAGCAAATAGTTGCTGTGACAAGAACAACAACCTTTGACGCTCGCGGCGCGCGTGTGCCGAACAGGCACATACCGTTACGGGCGAAGCGGATCGCCATGGCATTAGTTGTAAAATTTAGTGCTGGGGTGCCCACCTTATTCGCTACACCCCCATTTACATTTTAATCTCTAATCCCCGCAATAAAGTCATACAATTAGTGCGGGGTGCCATACTTTGATTTAGTAATCCCCAACTTTTCAACAAAAGACGCTAAAACAGCGAATTTTGCGCAACAAAGCGAATAGTAACAAAGGGAATCTTATTCGTCAACCCCTCGATTCTTCACCCACCGCCTCCTGGTTTTTACTGGCTCTACGCCTTTCTTTTCTGCCCTCTTTCCTAATGAGCATCAATTCCATATTTTTCTTCAAAAATTCATTCCGCTCGGTCCGCAAAAATATCCTTAAATAATCATCAAATCCTTTGTTAATATCCTCGGCCAGCTCCGTGAATCTTTTTTCTTTTTCGTGAATAAATCCCGCATATCCTTCATAGAGTTTGGCTATGGCTTTCCTTTGTTTTCCAAAATCAAGCTCTTCAAAGTCCGGCATCACAACTTTTATGTTTTCCAGCGCTTTTGCTCTCCGCTCTTTAAGGCCGTTCAAGGCCCGGCTCTTTTGCCCTTCTGATTCCCACTTCTTGGTCATAATTTCTGCAAGCATGTCCTCGTACTCAAACACGGGCTCGGTAAAATTGTCCCAGGATTTTTTAAAAAAGAATTCTAAATTTTGAAGAGGCGATTTTTCTTTTGCGGGATTGGCCTTGCGCGCCTCATCATAATTGCGGAGTGTTTCGTCCATTAAATTAAAAAAGAACTCCGCGCGTGTTTGGGATGCGACCTCCTTCGAATGTTTTGGACGACGCTCGCCTGTTATATCTTTATGTTCAAGCGCCGTTTCTTTTGGTAATTGCTCAAACGCCATGTATTGCTAAAAGTCAAACGACTAACGGTGAAAAGCTTTCGTCTTTAGTCATTCGGCTTTCGTCTCATAACGGCAAATCTTCTAATCTGATTTTGGATATATCTTCTGGAAGATTGGGCCCGGCAAGAATCGTCTCCACGTTAAAGTCCTCGGCCGATGCGGCCTGTGGTCTTTCCTTCTCTCCCGACTCGAGCCCTTCACGGCTTACTAAATCAGCGTAGTCGTCGTAGTGCATGACAACATACTCCGGCTTGCCGTTTTCCACCAAGATATACTTCTCTCCTTTTCTTATGAATTTTTTGAACGGAAAAGTCATAACTTTACGAAATACGAATCAGTACGAATATACGAATGTATTTGACAATATTTTATGACTTATGCTACGAATTATCAAATGCACTTTGACAAGGAGGAGGAATATGCTCCGTAAAATTGCAAAAGTAGCAATGCCTTCTTTTCTCCTATTTGCTACCCTTTATTTTATTGCAAGCTTTATGGTGGCGGCAGATAACAGAGTTGATGCGTTAGTGCCGGAGGCTCAAAATGAAATTTTTTGGCTTATCTTTTTGTCCATGCTGCCACTCGTTGGTCCTGTGTTCCTCTTAATCGGGGTATGGCTACTGGATAAAAATTATTTAAGCTAGTCTAAGCGGCCTTGCCGATAAAAACTCGGCCTCGTGCCGCTTTTTTTATTTCTAAAACAATTCGCGTAAGTTTTCAATACTCAAATTTAATTGTTTCAAGATGCCAAGCAATGTGCCTTTTCTTATCGCTTTATGAAACGACGATGATTTCTTTTCTGCCCGAGACAAATCTCACAAACTTCATATGACTGCTTTTGCGGCTTTTGAATATAAAACCGAGGCGGGCCAAAACCCGCCCCATTTTTCTTCCGGAAACTTGAGGCAGCTTAGGCATGAAGTTCTACCGGCACCATAAATTCTTTCTTAGGCCGTGATCGCAAAAAATCTTTTTCTTCTGATTCGCCCTCCAGATAAAGCCCAATTGCTTCTTTTATATTTCCTGCTGCCTCTTCAAAGGTATCTCCCTGGGAAAAGCACCCGGGCAATGCAGGCACGCTTACGCTATACCCACCATCATCTTCCTCCAAAAATACGGCATTAAAAGTGAGAATTTGTTTTTTGATCTTTTTTTGCTTTGTCATAATTGAATCATAGCACTCCCGAAAGTGCTTGACAAGATTTTATGGACTATGCTACCAGTGTCATTACACTAGCACATTAAAACATAAGGAGAGGGGGTCAGAAATGATACGCACTCGTTTGTTCACTTTCAGCAGGACAGTACACGAAACAGAAGAAAAAATCAACGAATGGCATCGCCTCCATGACAAATATTATATCGAAAAACGTCTTCCGGCCTCTCATTTCTGCGTCCATTCAACTTCTGTAGGACACGAGGTTTTTGCTGTAACCTATCGGTGTGATTTTGACTGATGATCTTCGCGGCCTCGTTGAGCCAAGCTCGACCTGTGCCGCTTTTTCAATTTTCATAAATCCGAGCTAACCATCCTGTAAAATTTTTCATTCCGAATGGTCGGATAACATATAGCGAAGCAAGCGAGCAAAATCGGAAAAATTTACTGTGTGAATCCCGAGCGAAGCGAGGTTGAGTTTAAATTTTTCCGAATCATCTTGTGAAGCGCGCGAAGTATATATGTCCCGAGCCCAAGTTGAAAAATCTCAGCAAGGCGTGCTGTTTATTTTTCATCGGGCTGGCGGTGGGATCCCTGGGCTATCACATCTAGATAGAGGCGTGAAAAAGAAACAGCATGCCGAGCGTCACTTCTTTCCTTCAATAATCAACTGCGCAATATTATTGGGTACTTCATCGTATCTCTCGAATTCCATCGTAAATGACGCCCGGCCCTGGGTCAATGAGCGAAGAATAGTCACATAGCCGAATGTTTCAGAAAGCGGAACTTTGGCTTCAATTACCTTAATACCGAGCCCTCTGTCCTCCATTTTTTCAATGCGGGCTCGTTTGGAATTCAAGTCCCCCGTCACCTCGCCCAAAAACTGCTCGGGCACCACGACTTCAATTCGCATAATCGGCTCAAGCAGAACCAAGCCGGCACGCTTGGCCGCCTCCTGAAAAGCAATGGACGCCGCGATTTTGAACGCCGCCTCGGAAGAGTCAACTTCGTGATAGGAGCCATCGTAAAGGGCTACCTCAACGTCCACCACAGGATATCCGGCCAGTACTCCTTTTTCAGTCGCCTCTTTTGCTCCTTTCTCAACCGCGGGAATAAACTCGTGCGGAACAATGCCGCCCCTGATTTCGTTGACAAACTCAAACCCTTTGCCGCGCTCCCTGGGTTCCACTCTCAGCCAGACGTGGCCGTACTGGCCCCGGCCGCCGGACTGACGAATATATTTCCCCTCGGCCTCGGCAACTTTCTTTATTGTTTCTTTGTAGGCAACCTGCGGCCGGCCGACATTGGCTGATACGGAAAACTCCCGTTTCATCCGGTCAACGATAATTTCCAAATGCAGCTCGCCCATTCCGGAAATAATGGTTTCCCCGGTCTCGGGGTCGCCCTTAATCTTGAAAGTCGGATCTTCCTCGGAAAGCCGGCGAAGCGCCAATCCCATTTTCTCCTGATCGGCTTTGGTTTTTGGTTCAATCTTCAGCCCGACCACCGGCTCGGGGAAAATAATTTTCTCCAAAACTATCGGATGCTCGGGGTCGCAGAGAGTGTCGCCGGTGTGAGTATTTTTAAGGCCGACGATGGCGCCTATATTCCCGGCCTCAATCTCTTTCAGTTCCTCGCGGGAATTGGCGTGCATCCGCAAAATCCGCCCCACTCGCTCCTGTTCGTTTTTTGCTGAATTCAAAACATAAGAACCGGCCTTCAGTGTGCCGGAGTAGACGCGAAAATAAGTCAGCTGGCCGACATAGGGATCGGTCTGCAGTTTGAAAGCAAGAGCCGCAAAGTGTGTTTCGTCCTTTGCTTCCCTCTCTTCTTCCGCAGACGTTTTTGGGTTAATGCCTTTGACCGGCGGCATATCAACCGGAGAGGGCAGATAATCTATTACGCCGTCAAGCACCAGCTGAACGCCTTTATTTTTTAGGGCCGAGCCGCAAAAAACCGGCACCAGTTTGTAGGCCAGAGTTGCTTTACGCAAAGCCGGGCGCAGCTCCTCAATAGTGATTTCCTTCCCTTCAAGATATTTTTCGGTGAGCTTATCGTCGATCTCAGCAATACGCTCCACCATTTTGTGTCGCCACTCATCAGCGGATTTTTTGAGCATCAAAGGAATATCTTCCAATTTAATATTTTCCCCGTGCTCGCCCTCAAATCTCACTGCTTTCATCCGCATCAAGTCAATCACGCCCTCATGCTCCTGCTCATGACCCATGGGAATGGTTACCGCAACCGCGTTAAGAGTAAGCCGCTCGTAAATGGAATTCAAAGAGCGTTCAAAGGAAGCGCCGAGCCGGTCAAGTTTATTGATAAAACAAATCCGCGGAACGTGAAATTTGTCGGCCTGGCGCCAGACCGTTTCCGACTGCGGCTCAACCCCGGCAACTCCGTCAAAAACCACCACCGCGCCGTCAAGCACACGAAGCGAGCGCTGAACTTCCACCGTAAAATCAATATGGCCGGGAGTATCAATGATGTTTATGCGGTACTCGTTTTCTTTTCTGCGTTGATCCGCGTTGTGATCCGCGTCAATCTGCGCGCCGACGTGAGTCGGCAGCCAAAAAGCAGTGGTGGCTGCCGCGGTGATGGTGATACCCCGTTCCCGCTCCTGCTCCATCCAGTCCATTACCGTTGTGCCTTCGTGCACTTCGCCGATTTTATGCGAAACCCCGGTATAAAAAAGAACCCGCTCCGTTACAGTGGTTTTTCCGGCGTCTATGTGGGCGATAATTCCGATATCGCGCGTACGCTCAATGGGGTACTCTCTCGGCATAACTTTTGCTATTACTCACGTCCTTCGCGTCCCCGCGCCTCCTTATCAAAATCCTCCAGCGCCTTTCTTAGCGATGAATCCTCGCGCATAGCCCGCTGCAGCATCTTAAGTGCCTCTTCGTCTTTACGGTCCGCGTAGCCGAAATAGGCGCGCTTTAAGGTCTCTTTGGCCGAGAGCTCTCTTTCGCTGAATCCGAGCGAGGATAAAAATTTTCTGAGCTCGTTAATATCTTTAATCTGCTCTTTTAGAGAGGCGGCTTTTTGACCGGTGAAACTATCAGAGAGCTCATCAAATCTCGTCAGAATGTCCCCTTTCTTTTCAAAGCCCTGTGATTCCAAAAGAATCTGATAGCCGAGCCACAAGCTCGGCGCAAAAGTCGTGTCGTGCTCAAGTTTTCTCGAGAGCTCCTCGTCGGTCCAGAATTTTCTCTCATCAATTTTGGTAAGCTCTAACAAATCATCCCTTATGCCGGGGTCAATTTTTTCGTCTTTGAGCTCTTCCCAGTCGGGCAAATTCTCTTCGGGTTGTCGCTCAAAATTAGCCACTAGGGTATAGCCATTAGCCAATAGGGTGTAGCAACGTTTACCTAGTGGCTAAACCCTAGTCGCTAGTGGCTTGATTTTACCAGGCGAAATGAGCGAAGGCCTTATTGGCCTCGGCCATCCTGTGCATATCTGTTTTCTTTTTTACCGCCGTCCCCTCATTTTTGGCGGCAAGCAGTATTTCCTCGGCAAGCCGCTTATCCATCGGGCTCGCGGAGCGGGAGCGTGCGCTGGTAATAAGCCAACGGAACGCCAGGGAAAGCCGGCGCTCGCCGCGAACCTCGCGGGGAACCTGGTAATTGGCCCCGCCCACCCTGCGGGATCGGACTTCAAGAATCGGAGAGGCGTTCTGAATTGCGGTATTAAAAATCTGCAGCGGGTCCTGCTTGGCTTCTTTTTCAACAATGTCAAAGGCGCCGTAGACTACTTTCTCGGCTATAGTTTTCTTGCCGTCGTGCATCACGTAATTGATGAATTTCTGGACAAGAGCGCTTTGATATTTTCGGTCGGCGGGAATGTCCCGCTTTGTGGCTCGTTTTCTTCTCATATCGTGCTTCGCACATAGCGACTCTAATACTCGAATTCACTCGAATGTCTCGAATATCCTAAAAATTTATTCGAATCATTCGGGTGTCATTCGTAAATTGGAGTCGCTTTTATTTTGGCTTTTTAGCTCCGTATTTGCTCCTCTGCTGTTTTCTGACATCAACTCCGGAAGAATCCAAGACGCCCCTGACAATGTGATAACGCACTCCGGGCAAATCCTTTACTCTGCCGCCTCTTATGACCACCACCGAGTGCTCCTGCAAATTGTGCCCTTCGCCGGGAATATAAGCCGTTACTTCCATGCCGTTGGTGAGGCGAACTCTGGCCACTTTGCGAAGCGCGGAGTTCGGCTTTTTTGGCGTCATCGTGGTTACTTTCACGCATACCCCTCTTTTGAAGGGCGCCGGGTAAGGCACCGGCCTGTTTTTCAAAACATTAAATCCGCGCTGGAGCGCCGGCGCTTTTGACTTATAACGAGTCAGTTTTCTGCCTCTTCGAAGAAGCTGACTGATTGTGGGCATACTGAAAATAGTAGCAGAGACGCGTAAAAAGTCAAATGAAATCTATTGTAACTGCACCGCAGACCTGCCTGCCGGCAGGCAGGGCGGTGCGGTAATCTCGAAATACCCCGTCACCAATTTTGCGGGGCGATGGACGGCGAAGCGCTTCGCCCATCGAGGGACGCGCTATTCGCGCACGCGCTTCGCGGTCAGTATCCGTAGCTGTCTAGTCTAGGCGCTTCTCCAGAAGACCCGGGCAAAATTGGTGCGGGGTTATTTGTTTCTAGCTGCGATTCATCCTCGCCGCAAAGCGGCGAGGTATTCTCGCAGAGAAACAAATAAAAACAGGCAGAATCTAACTGCCTGATTTTTTCCTGCGGCTAATCATTTTTTGAAATTGAGCCAGGAGTTCCTCGCCGCGCTCGGTCGTTCTCTCCAAGGGATCGGGCATATTCAGCGTCCCGTCTATTGAGCCATAACTTCCCCAGTCGAGACCGCGGCGGACCTCATCCGGCTCTTCCAGAAGAAGCTTGAGGTAGCGCGCCCGAAACTCGGCCCTGGTCGGCGTCGGCGTTAAGCGGCAGGCGCGAATCTCTTCAGGGCTTGCAAACTGCTCTACTGCGCCGGCCCTCAACAGTCGGTTGTAGATGCCCCGCTCCGAGATGTCGTGATAGAGCGTTGCGGCAAACTGCGCCTTTTCGCTCTCAAGATTCCCGCCATGGTACTCTCTCAAGTAATTCCGCTTAATGACCCAGTCAAGTTCTCTTACAAGAAGCATCGGGTCCTTATCAAGTTTGTCTATCACGCTGACCCAGGCATTGAACATTCTTTGTTCTTCTTCGGACATGTCGTCCACATAAGCATTGACGAACTCGGCGTATAAGCGCTGAACTTCCATTGCCGAAAAAGAAACTTTGTCGTCGCCGCGCATAAGGCGCACTTTAGTTTTCAGCTTCGGGTCAGCGGCCAAGGCGTGAAAATCCAAGAATGTATACTGCGGATGAGGAGAATAAGGCCAATTTTTTCGTTCCGCTTCTTCCCAGGCGCGTAGAACGAGATGGGTCGCCCACATGGCATAGAGTTTGCCGAAGTGCGACATATTGGCGTCCCCGCAATGAAGATGAAGGCGCATCTTACCCGGAGGGGCCTCGCTACCTTTCAGGCGCAACCAAAACAGGCCTCGATCTTGCACAGTATCCGCGCTACCTTTTTGAGTAATAAAGAACGCCCGCTGCGATACGACATAATGCCAACCCATCGCCGGACTGTAACGGACTCCGCCAGCGCCGTCTAAAATCTGACGCGTAACCAAAAACGGCGCCATAAAATCCCGGAAGCGGTAGAAGCGCTTATTGTCGGAGGCGTTGGGATCATAGTCGGAAAGGGTTGTGTAATTCTCGTGGCAGCCTACAGCCCTATTCTTGGCATTTGCGCGAAAATGCGTGATAGTCCGAAAAATGAATATGTCTTGAACCGCGCTATCGAATCTCCGTCCGAGGAGACCACGCCGTAACACTTCTTTTCGCAAATCCTCAACAATGGTGTCGCCGGCCATGCTGTGAACCAGCATCTCGCGCGGATCTCGGCATTCCGGAGTTGAATACTCCGCGGCTCTCTCAGGAGAATCAAAGTAGAAACGCGCTCCGTTTGAGCCAAGCCAGAAGTATTCTGAACTGGCCAACTCGCTCTGAGAATACCAAAGAAGTTCTTTGAGCGCTCCGCTGAACGCATTGCGTTCGGCAAGGGCATCCCGCAGAAAAAGTGAAGCGGCAAAAAAGTTTTCGCCGACAGTAAAGTCGGTTGCGAATGAGTTGTCGCGGCATTTGGCGGCAACCGAATACTCCATTTCCATTCCGAACGCGCGTTTCTTCATATTTCCCTCCGGCTGTAAAAGAGCTCGGCTATATTATAGTTGATGTTCTTAATAAAATGAAATACCCCGCACAAATTTTATAGAGAAACAAATAAAAAAACGGCAGTTGCCTGCCGCTATTCTGGCAAAACCGGAATGCTCGTCGGAAGCTTGGCCCGAAGAACCTCTGCTACCCGCTCCTTGAGGAGTTTGTAGCGCTCAACAGTTTTTGGATATTTGACAGGGTCCAACACTTCCTCACGCGCCCTAACGACCGGCTCAGGAAGTGCTGGCGTATTGCCCTGAAACTGCTCTTCGGTGAAGTCGTGAATCTTGCCGCTCGGCAGGCGGTTCCTGTAGTGCGAACGCATGGACTCAAAGGCCGTGCCTTTGAGGTCGTATCTTAAGAGCTCGCCGCCGATATAATCCTGGGCAACGAGAGAAGCCACGGCGCAGTGACCCCAGGCGGGGTTCTCCGAAGTCCAGCCGTTCTCGTCCAGAGAAGTTTCGCGAGACCACGCTTCATGAAAAGCAAGCTCCAGAACCTTTACCATCGCACCCTGCATGCAACACATCATCGCGCACCTCCTTTGCTAATAAAGGTCGGTATCAACGAGCGGCTCCTTGATTTTTTCGGAGTGAGGCAGGCTAGCGCTCCGGCAGTGCTCAACGAAGGCGCATCGATAGTCCCTGAGCAGTGCGACGTAGCGCACAGGAAGAGAGCCGTGCTTGCTGCAAGATGTGCAGTGCGTCTCATCTCTCCGGCAGCAGTTTCGCGACATGTGCCAGAAAAGGTTGTGAAGGTCGGCAGGAATCCGTCCCGACGAACGGGAGATTTCAAAGATCGCGTCGTAAACCGCCTGGCGGATCGCAACATCCTCCGCGCTGGTCAGAACTTTGCCTGAATTGATTTTCTTAATCAGGGTTTCATTAAGCACTCTAACTGTTCCGAGCCGGAGATGCAAACGCATCTCGTGGTAGTCCACCGGCGCGCCAAGATTTTCGGAATCGCGGTATTCCCAGTAGCCGTAGCGCTTCATGAGAATAAGGAAAAGAGTGAGTTTCTTTTTGACCGGGTCTTTGCCGTAGGCCTCAAAGCGGGAAAACAGAGTTTCCAGTCCGGCTCGGCCGTCGTGATCCCGGAGCCAACCTCCGGACATGGCGTAATACTCGTCAACGTGCCGGACGCCGTCCTGAAGCATCTTTCTCCCAATATCGCGAAGAAGCTCCGCTCTGCCCTCTGGGTCAGAGATGGTTGAGCCGCGCTCGCGATCACGAAGAATCGTAATAATATCTCCTGCCTCGGCGGTAAGGAGCCAGCCCGGCGACAAAATCAGCGGATCGGCCTTGGCCGCCCTGATCCAGCGCTCATAGAGATATTCGTAGCCGTAGTAAAATTTGCCGTCTACTGTTCCTTCCAGACGCGGCTTGCCGATGGGCGTCGTCTGGTGGCAGATGGCCACCAACAGAAAATAGAACGTTCTGGCATTGGAGGCAGGGATATCTTCCGGCTCAAGTTCCTCTTCGGGAAGTTGAAAGTGGAGCGAGTCCAAAAACCGCCCGAGGCGGCGACATCGTTCGCGATCAACCTCAACCGCGCCAAAAACTCCGACTTTGGCCACTGGCCCCTCCTTGTCAAAGAACCTACCCTTTCAGTTGTAGTACATGACGGGAAATAAAAAAAGCCGGTATCGCTTACCGGCGCCAAACTACTGCCAAATCGTGGTATCAAGCCGCGGTTCTATAAACATGGAAGCGGTTGGGACGTTAGCGCTCTTGCACGTTTGGCTGAAGATGCACTGGCGCATTGGAGCGAGACGGTATCGCACCGGCAATTTACAGTCCTGGCCGCAGTCCGAACAATGGGGATTGTCACGGCTACAGCAGTTTCGGAAGTGGTTCCAGAAATAGTAATGCATCATGGATGGCGTCACTTCAAGAAGCTGGGCGACAAACTCAATGGCCCGGCGCACGGCAAAACGGATTTCAATGTCTTCCTGGTCGGTTATATTTTCTCTGGCGCGAATCTTCCGCTCAAGTACAGGGTCCAGCAGCCGTACCGTACCGACCCGGAGATGCCCGCGCTGTTCGTGATAGTTTACGAGTGAGCTCAAGTAAATACTGTCCTGATAATCCCAGAAGCCGTTGTTGCGCATGATGGCGAGCAGGTAGAAAATCTTCTTTTGCACCGGGTCCTGGTAAGCCCTGGCTTCGGCAAGGATTTGCGCAAGGCCTTTCCCATCGCTCCGAAGAATGTACCCTTCGGATTCAAGATAGGCCTCATGCACCGACTCCCAGCCCTTACGCTCAAGAAACTTCCCGAGGTCCACGAGAAGGGCTGCGCGGATTTCCACCTGGCTGAGCGTGTCTCCTTCTTCTTCGTCGTAATAAATCTCGCGAAGGGCTTCCGGCGTCATGCCGCAGAGCCACTCACGAGTAAACATGTCATGGTTTCTGTTTGCCTCATAAATTGCTTTCTGCAGCAAGTAGTCCCAGCCGCGAAGTAGCTTCCCTTTGACCCGTCCTTTGAGCGCCTTGCCAACCACGGGCGTTGTCTGCTGGTTCACGGCAACGGTGGCCCACCAGCCGTTCTGGGCAATGTACTCAGGAAAAGCGTACGGAAGCGGATCCTCCTCATCAGGAGGCACGCCGCCGAAGCGCTTTATGTTTTCGGCAAGCTCAAGGCACTTCTTCGTATCAATGACGATTTTTGCCATTTTGGCCTCCACGATTTTTCAACGAGCTTTGTTACAGCAGTAGCATAATACGCCCTATTTTTCAAGGGAGCGGCAAAGAAATAAACTTTCTCACGACAACGAACCAAAAAACAGCACATTGCACTTACCAGCGACCGCTGGTAAGTGCAATGTGCTTAGACAAACGAAAAACACTCCTGTTAAAAAAAGCTTGTGAGGCCAGTGATGAGAAAAAATAGAAATAAAATAACCGGCAAAAGAAACCGCGAGAAGAAAAAGATGAAGATTAAAAGAATTAAGAAACCGTTTCGCTCAAGAAGGTCCCGAATGTGAAGCCATTGGTACGGTAGTATGGCAAAGAGCACTTTTGAGCCGTCCAGCGGAGGGATGGGCATAAGGTTGAAAATCGCAAGAGCGAGGTTCAAAAAGACGATGACCGAAAGGGTGCCCGTGAAAGTCGCAAGAAACTCCGGGGAAAGCGCCGGGATTGAGGGCAGGAATCTGATGGCAAGTCCAACCAGTACAGCAACCAAGATGTTTGAACCGGGCCCGGCCGCACCAACCAAAGCCGGTCCCCATTTTTGGTTCTTTAAGTTGTAGGGATTATACGGCACCGGCTTGGCCCAGCCGAATATAATTGTCGGCGCGCCGAAAAGCGCGGGGAGCGCAAGAATCAACGGCAAAATTATTGAGCCGAAAGGATCAATGTGCGGGATAGGATTCAATGTTAAACGCCCGGCGTATTTTGCCGTCGGATCGCCAAGAGCGTAGGCCACTGCCCCGTGAGAAACCTCATGGATTACTACCGAAAAAAGCAGGATGACGAGATAGAAAATAAAAGTTATTGCGGATTCCATAAAAATTTGGTAGAGTGGGCCCTGTTATGAGAACATGCAAAATATGCGGAAAGGGTTCAAGAATTGGCGGGACGCGCAAACTCTTGCGCGGTCATTATAATCTTACCAAGAGATCCCGAAAATACCCAAATCTTCAGTGGGTTCGCCTGCCTGCCGGCAAAGCGGGTTTGGCTTCCGGCAAAAGAGTCAAGGCCTGTGTCGCGTGCATTAAAAATCTGCACAAGGTGTAATCAGGAAATCCCGCCTTCGCGGGCTTGACGGGTTTACCCGCCGAA
>CAZDKA010000019.1:0-16624 GCA_964505815.1 uncultured Candidatus Saccharibacteria bacterium
TTGAACGTGATATATTAAAAACTAAAGTTGCATTTCACTAGGAAATTTAGGATGCTCGCACGACGTATATACTAACAAATCAGTAAAATTATGTCAAGTTTTTCTGCCAAATACAAAAAAGAAGTTGTGCCGAAGATGATGAAAGAATTCGGCTATAAAAGCCCCATGGCCGTTCCCAGGATTGAAAAAGTTGTGGTGAATATCGGGGTAGGAAGAATCCGCGATGAGAAAAGCCACGAAACGATTGTAAAAGCCCTGTCTTTGATTACCGGGCAGAAACCGTCTCCGAGAGCAGCGCGAGTCGCGATAGCGGCTTTTAAAACCCGGAAGGGGTTGGTTATAGGTTATGCGGCAACACTCCGAGGGAAGCGCATGTATGATTTTCTTGAACGGCTTATAAATATAGCGTTTCCCAGAACCCGCGACTTCCAGGGCATTGACGAAAAATCCTTTGACGGCCGGGGCAATTTGACGATAGGCGTCAAGGAGCATATTGTTTTTCCGGAGATGATCGGCGAGGATGTCAGGTCTATTTTTGGGTTTGAAGTGACCGTTGTTACCACGGCTAATAAAAGGAAAGAGGGTATAATGCTTCTCAGGCACATGGGTTTTCCGGTTAAATAATAAAGATGTATGGCACCCCGCACTAATTTTGCCCGATATCCCTTGGCAAACCGCTTCGCCAGAAAAGGGATGTCCTGTTCGGACACGCGGTTTGCACAGAAGAATTAGCGTTAGCGATAAGCCGGGGTAAGCCAGAATAATAATCGCAAAATTGGAGCGGGATGCTCATATTTGTAGCGAAATTTTGTTCGCTACGGCACGAGCTCCAAAATTTCGACAAATATGGCAAAGAAATCAGTTATAGCACGAGCATTAAAGAAGCCAAAGTATAAATCGCGAATTGTGCGGCGTTGTTTCCGTTGCGGGCGGAAGCGGGCCCACATGAGAGCGTTTGATCTTTGCCGCATTTGTTTCAGGGAGCTCGCCAACAGAGGAGAAATACCCGGAGTTAAGAAGTCATCATGGTAAAAGCGACACCAATTACGAATGACACACGAATTTACGAATAAGCATTCGAGTCATTCGGGCGCATTCGTGTATTAGTGTCGCTGTGGATTGGCATGGACCCAATTTCAGATATGTTTGTACGCATAAAAAACGCTTATCGCGCTCGAAAAGAGTCCGTGATTATTCCTCATTCCAATCTAAAGGCAGGAATTGCGAGAGTGCTTAAAGAGCGCGGATTCATAAAAGATATTGAAAAAAAAGGTAAGAAGGTTAAGAAGTTTTTGGAATTGGCGCTTTCCTACAAGGACGGCTCGCCTTCTCTTCTCGGCCTTGAGCGGGTCTCAAAATCGACGCGGCGCATGTATGCCTCAAAAAATGAGCTGAAAACCATTCGCCGCGGCCGCGGAACGTTTATTATTTCAACTTCCAAAGGAGTGATGACAAGAGAAGAGGCCTTAAAAGCTGGGCTCGGCGGAGAAATAATCGCTAAAGTATGGTAAGGCGCTCGGCATTCCATTTTTTCTTCCCGCCTCTATCCATATGTGATAGCCCAGGGATCCCACCGCCCGCCCGAGGAAGAAAAAACGGAATGCCGAACTGAGATAGTGAAGAAAAGAAGACAATAAACATGAGTCGTATAGGCAAAAAACCGATTCAAATCCCCGCGGACGTAACAGTCAAAAAAGAAGCGTCCCGCGTTATTGTCAAGGGTCCGAAAGGGGAACTCTCGTGGGAGTTTAATCCCGCGGTGGATATTGATATTACTGACGGCACAATACTTGTCCGGCCCACTCTGTTGTCCAAAAAGATGCGAGCTACGTGGGGAACCACCAGAGCGCGCATTCAAAATATGGTGGAAGGCGTTACCAGCGGATTTGAGAAAAAACTGGAGCTGGAAGGCATCGGATATCGCGCCTCTCTTGATGGTCAGAATCTTCAGTTATCTATCGGTTTCTCGCACCCTGTTCGGGTGGAGGCCCCGGCAGGAATTAAATTCGTTGTTGAGAAGAACGTGATAACCATCTCGGGCATTAATAAGGATTTGGTCGGAGCGACAGCTGCTCGTATACGAAGCATGAAAAAACCGGAGCCGTATAAAGGCAAGGGTATTCGTTATCAGGGCGAAGCTGTGCAGAGGAAGCAGGGCAAAAAAGCCACAGCCGCCGCCGCATAACCACTACGAAGGTACGAATTAATACGAAAATTACGAATTATTTGTACTCTTCGTAGTGATTCGTAACTTCGTAGTAAATATGAGTACGAATCAAGAAAAAAGAAAAAGGCGCCATAAACGAGTACGCGCGCGAGTGAAGGGGACAAGCGAGAGGCCGCGGCTTTCGGTATTCCGTTCCAACCGTCACATCTTCGTTCAGCTGATTGATGATGAATCCGGAAAGACCATTGCCGCTGCGAGCGACATTCAACCCAAAAAGTCAAAAAAGAAAAAAGTTACTCCGAAAGAGCGGGCTTCAGCGGTCGGGGAGCTCATCGCCAAAATAGCCAAAGAAAAAAAGATTACGCGAGTCGTTTTTGACCGCGGCGGCTATACCTACCACGGCCTGGTAAAGGAAGTGGCCGACGGTGCTCGCCGAGGCGGACTTACGTTTTAACCATGAGACTCGGAAGACCAAGACCCAGAAGGAGCGAGGAGCGGTCGGAATTTGACCAGAAAGTTCTTGATGTCAGGAGAGTTGCCCGCGTTGTCGCCGGAGGGCGCCGTTTTAGCTTTCGGGTAACAGTCGTTATCGGGAACAGGAGAGGCAAAGTAGGCGTGGGCGTTGCCAAAGGCAGTGATGTCAGGCAAGCCGTGGAAAAGGCGGTGTATCAGGCCAAAAAGCATATTTTGGTTGTTCCGCTTACCCAGACCGGCTCTGTACCGCACGAGGTGACGGCGAAATTCTCAAGTGCCCGGGTATTCATAAAGCCGGCGCCCGAAGGTGCGGGGATTATTGCCGGGGGCGCGGTGCGCTCGGTTTGCGACCTTGCCGGGATAAGAAACGTCTCATCCAAAATCATTTCACGCTCCTCCAACAAGCTGAATAACGCCAGAGCCGCAATTGAGGCCTTATCCGAACTTAAGCCATAATCATGCAGCTCCATAACCTTCAACCCAAAACTTATTTCCGCCGCGGCCAAAGAATCGGCCGGGGCGGAAAACGCGGAACAACTGCTGGCCGAGGCACCAAAGGCCAGAAAGCCAGAGCCGGCCATAAAATCCGCCCGCAGCTTCGTGACATAGTCAAAAAACTGCCCAAACTCCGCGGCTATAAATTTAAGTCATTCCGCCAGAGGCCAGCCGTGCTTAATTTGGAAATACTGGAGAAGCATTTTCAGTCCGGGGATACGGTCAGCCCCGAGGTTTTGCTCAAAAAAGGATTAGTCCGTAAAATAAAAGGCAAGACGCCGAAAGTAAAAATTCTTGGTCAAGGCGAGACGGAAAAGAAGTTTACCTTTAAAGACATTCTCGTTTCAAAGAGTGTGAAGGGAAAAATGAAATAAAAAAATGGCTCATGATGAGCCATATGTCTGAGGATTGCTCGCCGGTTTCGTAAAGAATCGTACCATTGCGACAACAGGATCCCTTAACATTCGCCATGCGAGCGCCACAGGTAGGGAAAGCATAGACGAACCGAATATGATTGCAAGCATTACTACAGACCACGCTATTCGTAATGGCCAAAGGAACATGTGCAAAGCCAGATACGTATTTTCTTTCCCACCGGCAACAGCCGCCGCTATCACAAGATGCTTCGTATGCGAACCGTTCTCTACTTTTTCTAATGTGCTCATTGGGAAAAGAGCAAAACGCAATGTGGCCCATTTCCCCAAGGCGTCTCCGTCTGCTACTTGTTCCCAGTCGCGGTATACCTCAAGCGAAATCTTGCCGATCTGATATCCGATCATTAAGTAGAGCAACGCTGCACTAATCCATAAAAGGGCATCTTTCAAAAGATCCATGTTTCTCTCCTTTTTATACTAGTTTTTAAAGGTCAGTGTCCATATGTAGCATAATTGTAGCATAGTCATTTTTTAGTGTCAATAGTTTGCCGCTTATGCTCCAAAAAATCCTACTCGCGTTCAAAATCGCAGATCTTCGCAAAAAAATCATTTTTGTTCTGGCTATGCTGGTTATTTTCCGCGTGGTCGCAACCATTCCGGTGCCGGGCGTTGATCCTCTGCGCTTGAAATCCTTTCTTGCCGGAAACCAGTTCTTCGGGCTACTGAATATTTTCTCCGGAGGCGTTCTTGACAATCTCTCCGTGGTCATGCTCGGCGTCGGGCCCTATATCACCGCTTCCATTATCATGCAGCTTTTGACCATGATTTTCCCTATGTTAAAAGAGATGTACCACGAGGAAGGCGAGGCCGGCCGTCAGAAATTCAACCAATACTCGCGGCTTCTCACTGTGCCGCTGGCCATTCTTCAGGGCTACGGCCTGCTCATAATTTTAGTCCGCCAGCAGATTATTCCTCAGCCAGACCTTTTTGGTTACGCGACCAGTCTTGCCGTAGTAACCGCCGGCACGCTTTTTCTCATGTGGCTCGGCGAGTTAATCAGCGAAAAGGGTATAGGTAACGGCATATCAATAATGATTTTTGCCGGAATTGTGTCGCGTATCCCGGTTGACCTTCGCCAGACCATTTTTACTTTTGACCCAGGCAATATCCCGTCCTATGTGGCGTTTATCGCTGTCAGTTTAATCGTGATTGCCGGCGTAGTAATCATTACCGAGGGGCAGAGAAATATTCCGGTTTCCTACGCAAAACGGATTCGCGGCATGAGGGTCTACGGCGGGGTCTCCACCCATTTGCCGTTAAGAGTCAATCAAGCCGGAGTTATTCCGATAATTTTTGCAATTTCCATAATTCTTTTCCCCGGGCTTATCGGTAATTTTCTTGCCGGCGTGCCCAATGAGCAAGTTCAGGCCGTTTCCCAGGCGCTGATCAATATTCTTAATAATCAGTGGTTCTACGGAGGAATATACTTCCTTTTGGTTTTTGCTTTTACCTATTTTTATACTGCAGTGACTTTCGACCCGCAGGCCATTGCCGATAATTTACAGAAGCAGGGCGGGTTTATCCTCGGCATCCGTCCGGGGCGCCCCACTGCCGAATTTCTCCAGCGGATTTTGAACCGCATCACTCTTCTTGGCGGTCTGTTTCTTGGCGTTATAGCCGTTCTTCCGCTTGCCGTGCAAGGAGCTTTCGGACTTTCCGCCTTAACCATCGGCGGAACGTCACTGCTGATAGTTGTATCCGTGCTTTTGGAAACCATGAAGCAGATTAACGCTCAACTCGCCATGCATGAGTATGAGTAATCGCCTCAAAAAAGCCATTACAACTTGGCGGCGGCAGAAAGTGAAGATAATCGGGGTTGTCGGCAAGCGAAAGGCCGGGAAGGATGTTTTTGTTGATTGCGTCATGAAAAATTACCGCCTTATGCGGCACGTCCGTATAGCCGACGCGCCGCTCCTTATCGCAAAAATTTTATATCTGCCCGCAGATCGCAGGGTTTATCACGCGCTATTTGGCGTGAATGCGTTGCTCTACCCGATTTTGAAAGAATCGGCCTTCAAGCGAAGAGCAGCCGTGATTTTGGATAAAGAAAAGCCTCATCTGGTGATTGTTGAGGCGCTGCGCACCAGAGAAGAATATCAGGAATTTATTATTAAACGGAAAGGAATCCTTATCGGCATCGCGGCCGCCGACAACATTAGGTATCAGAGAGCGTTGAAAGATGCCCGGAAACAAAGCGAAAAACAGGATGAGGGCAGAATGACGTTCAAAGAATTTATGGCCAAAGAATCAAGCCCGATTGAACGAGAAATTGCCTATATCATGAAGAGGGCGCATATAACGATCCGTAACGATTACAAAACTCATCATCCTTTTCATCAAAAAACCAGAGAGGCGTTAGTACCTCTTGGGTTAAAAAAGAAAGTAAGGAAATGGTAATTCACAATAAGAAAGAACTGGAAATTTTGCGGGAATGCGGGCAAAAACTGGCCCGCATTTTGGAAGAGATCAAAAAAGAAACGCGGCCCGGGATTTCCACCAAGAATTTGGATGACATGGCCGAGCGGCTTATTTTGGATAGCGGCGGGGATCCGGTTTTCAAGGGTTATAGAGCTCTTGTAAGTGAGAAACCATACCCATGTTCTATTTGCGTCTCTATAAACGACGAGGTTGTGCATGCCATTCCTTCCAATTCGCGCATCTTGAAAGAGGGCGATATTGTCGGTCTTGATATCGGCATGCGTTGGCCGGCCTTGAGTAACCAACAACCAACAACCAACAATCAACAACAGGGATTAATTACTGATATGGCCGTAACCGTAGGCGTGGGAAAAATTTCGCGAAAGGCAGAACTTTTGATTGAGGCCACCCGCGAATCCCTTGATAAAGGTGTCGCGGTATTGCGCCCCGGAATTCGTTTGGGAGATCTTGGCGCGGTTATTCAGGAATATATTGAGCGATTGGGCTTCGGAGTTATCCGAGAGCTTGCCGGCCACGGAGTGGGCAGGGAATTGCACGAGGAGCCGTTTGTTCCGAATTGGGGCAGGAGAGGATCTGGGCCGCCGGTTATTGAAGGCATGGTGCTGGCTATTGAGCCGATGGCCAGTGAGTTAGGATGGAAAGTCGTTCTTGATAAAGACGGCTGGACATTCCGCACTAAAGACGGCGGCCTTGCCGCGCATTTTGAGCATACGGTCATAGTCACGAAAGACGGCGCTGAAGTATTGACAAAACTATGAAAGGAGATAGCCCAAAGAAGGATCTTTTATGTTTCTAGCGAGATAAGGGGGAGGCCATGGTTGTAATACTTGTGATAGTTGGCATTCTCGCGCTTCTTGCCGGCAAACCACTTATCGCGATCATTCTCTTCATTGCGGCCTACCAGTTAAATAAATACAGAACGAAGGCTGAAAGGCGCGACAACAAAGCCGATTAAACGGCTTTTTCTTTTTCGCCAAAATGTGATAATCTTAATCCATGAAGTATGAAACGGTTATCGGCTTGGAAATTCATGCCGAGTTGAAAACGCGCACCAAAATGTTTTGCGACTCGCTGAACGACCCTGACGAGAAGCATCCGAATATCAACATTTGCCCGGTATGCATGGGTCATCCGGGAACATTGCCGGTCGCGAATCGCGATGCCATTGAAAAAGTTATTCAGGTGGGTTTGGCGGTGAACGGCGCCATCCCGCCGTTTTCTCAATTTGACCGCAAAAATTATTTCTACCCCGATCTTCCCAAGGGCTATCAAATCTCCCAATACGAACACCCGCTGGTAAAAGGCGGATGGCTTGAAATTACTAAGAAAGATGGGACAACCAAAAAAGTGCGTATCCGAAGAGTGCACCTTGAAGAAGACACCGGCCGCCTGATTCACCCCGTTAGAAGTAAGACGCCTCTGGCGTCTGCCGATTCGTTGACGAATCGGACTTCTAACGGGGTTCATGACAATAAGAAAAAAATTTCTTTGGTTGATTTTAATCGCGCCGGGGTGCCGCTGATGGAGCTTGTCACAGAGCCGGAAATACAGGACGACGAAGAAGCGCGGCTTTTTGCCGAGGAGTTGCGCGCTATTTTGCGTTCGCTCGGCGCCTCCGAGGCCGATATGGAAAAGGGCCAAATGCGGATAGAACCTAATGTTTCTCTAAGGCCGGAGGGTGTCGCAGAACTCGGCCAGAAAGTGGAGCTGAAAAACATCAATTCCTTCCGTTTTGTCGGCGAGGCGATTGCTTACGAAATTGAAAGACAGAAAGAGGTTCTTTCAGGCGGCGGCAAGGTGGCGCATGAGACCAGGGGCTGGGACGAAAAAAGGAGAGCCACTGTTTCCCAGCGCACCAAGGAGGAGGCGCATGACTATCGCTATTTTCCAGAGCCGGATCTTCCGCCGCTCACTATAGGCCAGGCCATGGTGGATGAACTTTTTCAAAAACTGCCCGAGCTTCCGCAAAAAAAAGTCAGGCGCTTTCAGAAAGAATTCGGCCTCGCGCCCGGCCTGGCCCGGCTTCTTGCCTACGACAAAGACACCGCCGCTTATTTTGAGGCCGCATCTTCCGAGATTACCGAGTGGTGCGAGAGCTCGGCCGATGCCAAGACATGCGCTCCGGCCGATTTATACCGCACTCTTGCCAACTTCATCGTAACCAATCTGCAGGCCCTGCTTGCCGAGAAAAGTTCGTCAATCGCCGAAACCCTTGTGACACCCGAAAATCTTGCCGAGCTCGTAACCTATATAGCCCTCGGCAAACTCTCCCAGAGCGCGGCAAAGGAAGTGTTGAAGGCCATGTTTGAGGGTGGGGCCGACCCGTCGGTTATTGCCGAGGAACGGGGTCTTTGGCAGGTTTCGGATCAGGGTGAGCTTGAAAAAGCCGTCAAAAAAGTCATTGATGAAAACTCGAAAGCCGTTGCCGACATTCGCGCCGGAAAAACCCAGGCGTTGCAGTTTCTTGCCGGCCAGGTTATGAAAGAGTCAAAAGGAAAAGCAAACCCCTCCGTAGTGCAGCAGCTTATCAAAAAAATGATCGGTTGAAGAAAAGCAGTTTATTGTTTGTTCGCCAGAATACCGCACCGCTTGCGGTGCGGATGAATGGCGACGACAAACAATAACCCCGCGACAATTTTGCCATCTTGACATTGAAGGTGCCAGAATAAGAAAAAAGTTAGATATCTTTTGCGAGGCGCGTGCGCGAATAGCGCATCCCGTAATGGGTGAAGCGCCTCGCCATGAGAGTACACGCAAAATTGGTGCCGGGGTATTTCGAGATAAGATACCGCACCGCTTGCGGTGCGGTTACAGTAGATTTTCATTTAGTGTATGGAGATAAGACAACAAAACGAATATACGGAAGAAGATGTTATTAAAGAACGGATAGATCATCTTATTGAACATCGCATTCCTTGGCTTCTTTTAGGACTTTTGGGCGGATTTTTTACCACCGTTATTGTTTCCAAATATGAGGCGATCCTTTCTGCTGATGTGCGGCTTGCCTTTTTCATTCCAATTATTGTTTACTTGAGCGATGCTGTCGGGACGCAGACCGAAACTATTTATGTGCGCGCGCTCTCTGAAAATAAGCAAATAAATTTCGCAAAATATCTTTTCAAAGAAAGCGTGATCGGATTTGGATTAGGGATCGTCTCCGGAGTTCTCTTGGGCGCTTTTGCCGCCTACACGCTTGCATCTTCAGCAATCGGCCTCACGGTAGGGTTGAGCATGCTTATCAATCTCACATTTGCGCCAGTGCTCGCAGTATTCATTCCAAGTATTTTATACAAAAGACGCGCTGACCCAGCATTAGGGTCTGGTCCCATTGCAACTATTGTTCAGGACTTAATTAGTTTGCTTGTCTACTTTTTGATAGCCAGTGTTATTATTTTTTGATTGATAGAGACCAGCTTATTAAATTTTGCGAGCATAGTATAGTGGTAATACATCTGCTTCCTTCACCCTCCCACCTTTTAATGCGAGATTAGTTTAGTGGTAAAACATCTGCTTCCCAAGCAGAGGACGCCAGTTCGATTCTGGTATCTCGCAATTGAAAAGGTGGGTGGGCAAGAGCAGGGGTCGCGGGTTCGATCCCCGCTGTTCGCACCGCGTTGGAAAAGTCAATGCCTCGCCCCGCCGCAGGCGGGACTCGGCCACCAAATCGTACGGATTTTTGGGCTCAAAACGGAACTGGCAGTTTTTGGTGGGAAAAGAAAATTTTTTCATAATGATTTTTTACGAAAACGGAAACTGGAAAAGGTTTCCGGTTTTAATTTGCGCTTTAGTAGATAGTGTTGTATAATGTGTTAGTTCGTTTCCGCTGCCGTACCGACACCCAAATAGGAGGATTACTCATGAAGAACGGCTTGCTGGAACCCTGCTCATTCATGACGATACGGGTGAGCTCACGGAAAGGGAGCTATCCCACCCCTATCGAATTCGCGGACATACGCGATGAAGACTACGGCAAAGTTCTTTCGTTCGTCCACGCCGAGTGTGGAGGAGAGTTGAAAGTGGCAGCTGTTCAAACCAGCGTCAAGGGCAACAGCTACTTCTCGATCGACTGCACAAGATGCGGGTCCAACATGAAGATGTTGTGGGACGTGTTCTGTGGCGACGTGAGTAGTCTGGCTGTTCACCGCGAGAGATGGGTTGCTGGTGCCTATCAGTTCGTCCTTGCTTCTTGCATCGAGAGGATGACTTACGACTGACCTATCCGCGTTTATCGTCCACCGAGTGAGCCATCGCGCAACGCACGGTGGCTCTTTTTCAAAGATTCAAAGAATTTGCCGCCCCATACTTCGCTAAAGCTTCATAGGGCAAAGCAAAGAAAAATAACACCAACACAAAATCCAGTTGCTTTTTTCCAATCCCTATGCTATACTAACCATGTTCTATGTCTTGGGTGATCGCCCAGCCCCAGTTTTACATCGGATTATTGAATTTCTGTTACGCCTAATTTTGCGAAAAGCGATTGAGCAATAGAGTTATTCTGATGTAAAACTGGGGCTGGGAGGAAAGTCCGAGCACCTGTCCTGTCAGAGACAGGACCGCGGACAGTCGCAGACTGCACGCAGACCTGCGCAGAAAAACTTCTGCGTAAGTCCGCGTTATGTCGGCGTAAGTCAGCGGTCCCGCCTCTGGCGGGACAAGAGGTAGCGGCTAACGGCCGCCTTCCGGTTTTATCGGAACGGGACAGTGTCACAGAGACAATACCGCGGACGTCATCTTTTTCGGTTAAAAGCCGAAAACGTTGATAGCGCAAGGGTGAAAAGAGTGGGGTAAAAGCCCACAGCGCGCATTGGCAACAGTGCGCGGAGAAAAACACCTACCCGGTGCAACCCCCCACCACTTTTATGTCTATGTTTTATGTGTATGTTCTGAAAAGCCAAAAAGATAACAAACTCTACATTGGCCAGACGCAGGATTTAATAAAAAGGCTTGAGGACCATAACGCAGCAAAAAGTACAGCAACAAGTTATAGAAGCCCGCTTCTCCTGATATATTATGAAGCGTACCTATCTCGCCGTGATGCTGACAGACGCGAAAAGAGGTTGAAACAGTTCAAGAATAGCTACACGGAGTTGAAGAAGAGGCTGCACTACTCTTTGCAGATATAAAAGTGGTGGGGGGGCTTGAGCCCGTTGAGTAATCACGGGCCCAGACAGATGATCATCTGTCCTGTCAGAGACAGGACCGCGGACAGTCGCAGACCGCACGCAGACCTGCGCAGAAAAACTTCTGCGTAAGTCCGCGTTATGTCGGCGTAAGTCAGCGGTCCCGCCTCTGGCGGGACAACAGAACTCGGCTTACAGAGATAGAGAACAACAAAATCCCGCTTCTAGCGGGATTTTGTGTTGATACTGCGATTGTAATTTGTTGTACGAATTTATAAATTGTTAAATTCTTCCAGAGATATTTTCGTTTCTCTGATTAGCCTATGTAACAGTCCTTTAGGAATATCGTTAGGGTGTTTGTGAGGGAGCGGTATAGTTATTTGTTTGAGGGGATGGAAGTAAACCGTATGCCTACTTTTTCTTACCGGAATATAGCCAGCCCGCTTTAGTTTTCTTGCGAACCCATCGTAGCCAACAGGTTTAAGTTTTGGCATATTCCGGAACCGAGATAAACGAGAGTTTCTTGACGGTTTCTGGTTTTACCGTTTCCTTAGGAGGCCTTTGACGGAATTCACGAATAGTATCGAGGCAATCTTGTATAGCGAAGTAGATATTTTTATGAGCTTCTTGTAGAGTTTTTCCATAAACAACACAGCCTGGAATGGCAGGTGCTGAAGCGACATATCCTCCTTTTTCGTCTCGCTCGTAAATTATGTAGTATTTGTTTGTTGATTTTCCCACATTTGTATCCTAACAGGAAGTCTATTTTAAAACAATCCGCCCTGTTCCTTATCCAGCGCGTCATTAACCAGGCGGTCGGCTTCGCGGTTTTTCTCGCGCGGAATGTGGACAAAATGCACCTTTCCGTAATCAATCGTTAAATTCCACACTTTCATAAAAAGCGGCTGTAATTTCTCTTCCTCCATTTTGTATTCGTGGCCAAGCTGTTTTACGGCAAGCTCGCTGTCCATCCTTATTTCAACTTCCATACGCCCGATTTTTTCTTTGCCAAAAAGCGCCTTTACTTTCTCAAGCGCAAAAACCAGAGCCGCGTACTCGGCCTCATTATTCGTTTTTCTTCCCAGCGTCTTGGCATAGGTCTTTATTGTACTGCCTTTCTCATCGGCAATAACCACGCCCAAAGCCGCAGGGCCCGGGTTGCCGCGAGAGCCGCCATCAGTGTAGACAATAATTTTTTGTGAGAGCATATTTCCGCGCCTGTTTTCTCATCTGTATCAATAGGCCGTCCTATTGTAACAGATGCGTTAGGATGTATTTATTGCATGGCGGGCATCAATTATGCGTAATTCAATATTCCGCGAGCCGTTCCAAATATTCTCGGAGAGTTCAGCTATCACATCAATTGTATCACCAATTCTAAATCCATTCTCGCCGGCTAAAGCCCGAGGGGCTCGCCCTTGTAGGGCCCGGAAGTATATTGCTCCGGTGTAGCGGGGGCCGAGTTTCATTTTGAGATGATTCCCGTCAGGCCCAACTTTTCGCAAATCAGCGATTTTTGCGCCCTGTATAAAAAACGACGGCCTTGGGTTGCCTTGGCCGAATGGCTCAAGCGCGCTCACCGTCTCAAAGGTCGCGTTGTTAAGGTTGTCCAGCGCGAGCTGGCAGTCGGCCTCAAGCCGCAGCGCTTTTGAAGAAACATTGATTTCTTTTCCGGCCGACTCCAGTTTCTCTTTGACTTCGCGCAGGTGCTCGGGAAGAACGGAGAACCCTCCGGACATAGTGTGTCCGCCAAAATCTGAAAACGATTCCCCGGCTCTGGTCATAAGCTCAACCACGTTCATTCCGGCCGGAGCACGGCACGAGCCCTTGATAAGCTCGTCATTTACGGAATACAGAAATACCGGCCGCGAGTATCGCTCAACAAGACGCGTCGCGGCAAGCCCGAGAACTCCGGCGGGCCACTCTGGAGAGCCCTCAAAAATAACTGCGGGAAGCGTTTCCGGCGAAATCCTTTTTTCCAGATTTTCAAGAATTGATTCCACCACTACTTTTCTCTCCTCGTTTTTTCCTTCAAGACGCCGCGCAAGATGGCGGGCTTCTTCCTCATTCTCGGTGGTAAGCAGGAGAAAGGCGCTATGGGCGTGATCCATGCGCGAGGCGGCGTTGATTCTCGGCGCGATAAAGTGCGATATGGTTTCAGTATCGGCATCCAGGGGGTTTTTCCCGGCAATCGCGAACATTTGTTTGAGTCCTTCTCTTCTGGCTTTTCTCAGGACCCTGAGGCCGTAGTGAGTAAGAGATCGGTTTTCTCCCTTAAGCGGCACCATGTCAGCTATTGCGGCAATGGCCACAAGGTCCAGAAGCCATTTTTCCCATCCGTTAGGAATTCCAAAGTTTCCGTATCGCGCCAGGGCCTGAACAAGTTTGTAAGCCAGGCCGGCGCCCGAAAGAACATGCTCTGGGTAGGTTTCCTCGGGGTGTTTGTGATCAATAATCGCAAAGGCGTTCGGCCATCGCGGCGGGACTAAGTGATGGTCAAGAATTATGACGTCAATTCCCAGGGAATTCGCAAGCTCAATTTCGTTGTAGTCGGTAACGCCGCAATCAATAGTGATAAGAAGTTTTGCGCCAAGCGTGTTAAAGCCGCGAACCGATTTCTCGGAGAGGCCAAAGCCGTCTTTTGAGCGGTCGGGGATATGGACTTCGAAAAGCGCCCCGATTTTCTTGAGGCATTCGTTAAGTACGGCGGCCCCGCACACGCCATCAGCGTCATAGTCGCCAAAAATTATTATTTTTTCGGAGTTGGCAATAGCTTCGGTGATTCTGCCGATCGCTTTTTTCATATCACGGAAAAGCAGCGGGTCGTGAATATGTTTTTCATAGTCAGGATTGAGAAACGCTTCAATCTCGTCTTTTGAAGTGATGCCGCGGTTCCAGAGAAGAGTTGCCAGAAGAGGAGGAGCATCATGCAAGCTCTTAAAAAACTCCGCAGAAGGGCCTGTCTTCACATCCCAATTTGACTGATTTTCTTTCGTGGAAATCATTTTGATTGCTTGAGGGCCTTGAGTCCCGGCAGTGGCAGGCCGGCAATGAACATTAATGATGAGCCGCCGCCGGTTGCGAAGTGGGAAATTCCGGAAGCAAGGCCATGCTTTTCAAAAAAAGCGACAGTGTCTCCTCCGCCAATAATTTTATAGGCCCGAATTCTCTGAAGACTTTTTGCAACTGCCAGCGTGCCGAGGGCGTACTCTTTTTTTTCAACCAAGCCCAGCGGGCCGTTCCAGAAAATAGTTTTTGCCCTTTTTAGTTCTCTTGCAAACATGCGCCTGGCATCTTTTCCAATATCAAAAATAATATCGTTTTTGCCGATGTCGTGTATTGATTTTGTAGAAAATTTTGAAGCGTTGGCGGAACGAGCAACAACGAAGTCATGAGGGAAAAGAAGCTTTTTATCCTGTATAGCTATTTTGTTAATTACGGCCAGCATATTTTTTTCTACGAGTGATTTTCCTACAGGAAAATGCAGTGCGGCGAGCACGGTATTGGCGAGAGCCCCGCCAATGAGTATCCGGTCGGCCCTGCGTATGGACGATTTTAGCAAATGGAGTTTTGTTGAAATTTTTGCCCCGCCCATTACGACTACAAAAGGACGGCGCGGATGTTCGGCAAGCGGGCGAAGGGCGTCAAGCTCTTTTTTAAGGAGTAATCCGCCGTAGGAAGGCATGAGGCGCGGGAGGCCGGTAACGCTGGCGTGCGCTCTGTGGATTACACCAAAGGCGTCCTGCACAAAAACCTCGCCGAGGCAGGCTAAGGCCTTGGCAAAACGCGAGCTGTTTCTCTCCTCGTCTTTCCAGAAACGGATGTTTTCAACCATAAAAACGCTTCCGGGTCGCGCTGCGCGGATTTTTTTTATCCATGTTTTCGCGAAAGGATCCCGGACAAAAGTTACTTTCTTTTTTAGAAGCCGCGAGAGGTGTCTGGCAACAGGATGCGTCGAGAGCGAGGCAACTTTTTTGCCTTCGGGCTCGCCGATGTGGGTGAGAATGGTCATAGTGTTATCACCTTTCAAAAGCAAGCGAAGCGTGGGCAGGTGCGCTTTTATTCGAAAATCGTCTCGAATCCTGCCGTTATCCAGCGGAACATTAAAATCAACGCGCACCAGTATGCGTTTTTTCGCGGGGGAAATCTTAGAAATCCAGCGGATCACTGACCTATAGTATACCTCCTGATCATAAATTGATGAAGTTTCTGCAAGCAGGGTATACTACAACTAGAGGTATGCAGGAAGTTAAGACCATCGTTGTGCTCGGAGCTGGATTCGGCGGGCTTACCGCCGTTTTGAAGTTGGCCAAAATCATAAAACGGAAAGGGCTTGCCAAAATGTGTCGGATTATTCTGGTGAACAAAACTTCTTATCAAGTCTACACTCCGGCTCTGTATGAAATTGCTTCGATCCCCAAGGGCGAGGCCAACGCCATTTGTCTGAAGACATCAATTTGTATTGATCTTGAAGAAGTCGCCAGCCGCAACGGATTTCAAGTCGTGGGCGGAGAAATCAAAAGCGCTGACCAGGCGCGTAAGATTGTTGTTCTGGCGAGCGGGGAGAAGGTTGCCTTTGATTACCTTGTGGTTGCGCTTGGGGCCGAGACCAATTATTACAATATTACGGGCCTGAAAGAACACGCCTTGCCATTGAAGACATTTGAGGATGCCATACGCTTGAGAAATAAAATTGAGGAGATAGTTATTTCGGGCGTAAGTCCGATCCACATTGTGATCGGCGGGGCAGGCGCTACCGGAGTGGAGCTCTCGGCCGAGTTTAACAATTTCCTTCGCTATCTCAAAGAACGGCTGCTGTCCAATGCAAAGATATATAACACCGACATTATTCTCGTTGATGCCGCGCCGGATATTTTGCCGGGATTTACGCCGTGGCTTGTAGCCAAGGCCAAAAACCGCCTCGGGCGGCTTGGCGTAAAAATACTTACTGGCCGGGTGATCGCTGGCGTGGATGAACGGGCGGTAACGTTCCGGGATGGATCGGAAATTGCTTATCACATTTTGGTGTGGGCCGGCGGGGTGACGCCAGTTGCCGTGTTAAAAAATCTTGGCCTTCCGCTTGCTCCGAAAGGCCAAGTTGTCGTCAACGAATATTTAGAGGCAGCGCCGAGAGTATGGGCAATTGGGGATAATACTGATTTTGTTAACCCCGAAAGCGGCAAGCCATTGCCCGGTAATGTTCCGGTCGCCGAGCAACAGGCCCTGGTTGCGGCGAAAAATATTATTGCCGAGATCACAGGAGCTCGAAAAAAAATATTCAGGCCAATGTCAAAATACCCTTATATTCTCGCGGTCGGCAGGAAGTACGCGATTGCTGACCTGGTGTTTATAAGATTTTCTGGGTTTTGGGGGTGGCTCGCCAAACAGCTCGTTGAGCTTCGCTATCTCATTTTTGTCCTTGGCTTGAAAAGAGCGCTTTCGATGTGGTGGAGGAGTGTTAAGTACTCGGCGTCGAATGATTGACGATTCTAATG
>CAZDKA010000020.1:0-4069 GCA_964505815.1 uncultured Candidatus Saccharibacteria bacterium
AAAATAAATAGAATACAAGAAAAGAGTATGCCTGCCTACGGCAGGCCGGGGCTGTAAGCCCTGGGCAAAGCCCCCGTCCAATTAGAGAGAAAACTGTATTAAGAAGTATAGCATACCCTCATTTTTCGCGCAACCCTCGCCGTGTTTTCAGGTACCATTTCTCGGCGTTAGCGAAACGCTCATGGGGCAGGGCTATTTTCCCTATTTCCACGCCTTTTACTTGAGCGCGAACTCCATAATAGGAAATGGGGCTGAACAGGAAAATAGCTGGTGCATCCTCGGCAACGATTTTCTGAAATTCGCTATATTTCTCCTCGCGTTTCGCGCTGTCTGTAGTCCGGCGCGCCTCTTCCAAAAGGGCGTCGGTTTTGCGGTTGGAGTAAAGGGCTATATTCAGGCCGGGGTCTTTTATCTGCGAGGTGTGCCAAAAGGCGAACGGGTCCGGATCGTGACCGAAAATCTCGCCGAAGAGAAGTGTTTGATAAGCCCTCGGCCGTATTACCGAGGATTCCAGTTCCGTTGCGCTTAGAACTTTAATTTGTACATCCACGCCGACACTTTTCCACATTCCTTTGATTACTTCCGCGATTTCCACCAACTCCGGAAAGTCGGATGTGGCGATTTCAATCTTTAACGGGGTTACAACTTTTTTCCTGTTTTTTGTTTCGGTTTTGTCGCGGGTGCCGTCTTTGTTTGAGTCCTTCCACCCGGCCTCGTCAAGAAGCGTTTTTGCCCTTTCCAAATCATGCTGGATTTTTGGAATATCCGGGTTAAAACCCGCGCTTCCAGGCGGGATAGGAGATGATATGGCCTCGGCCGCACCGACAAGAACATTGGCTATAGCGGTATTGACGTCAATTGAATGCGCAAGGGCCAGGCGCACCTTTTTGTCAGTGAAAGCTCCTTGCTGGGCTCCGTTTAAAAATAAGGCCACAACGCGCGGAAGGCGCAAGGAGTGGACGGCAAGATCGGTTTTTTGCAGAGCTTGCAGGTTTTTGGCCGAGAGAATTGAAATGCCGTCAATTTCTCCCTTTCTATAGCTGGCTATCATTTCCGCTTCAGACGGATAAAACGTGAATGCTATTTCTTTGATGTGCGTTCTGCCCAAATGGAAGTGGCGGAATGCCGAGAGCGTATAGGAAGTAATTGAGCCCTCCGGCAATCTCGTGAAAGATTGAAAGCGGTAGGGTCCTGACCCGACCGGTTTAAGGTTGAGCTCGGAAAGCAGTGCCGCTTGAGGGGAAACCCTTGCCCAGAGGTGTTCGGGTATTATTCCGACAGCGAGGTTTTCAATAAAAGGCGCGTAGGGTTGTTTGAGAACGAATTTGATGGTGCGTTCGTCCAGCTTGTCCATCAGCACTCCCTGCCAGTTCGGGCGCCAGGGGCTTTTGAATTCGGCATTCTGGATGGTTTTAATAGTGAATAGAACGTCATCAGCGTTAAGCGGCTCGCCGTCGTGCCAGCGCAGGCCTTCGCGAAGACGAATAGTATAGCTTTTGCCGTCATTAGTTATTTCAACGGACTCGGCAAGAAGCGGTTCAACTTGACCTGAGGGCGTGTAGCGGATAAGACCCGAGAAAACGAGCTGGGTTATGTCGCGGTCGGTGTCATTGGATGATGCATATATCGGATTGATGAAGCGCGGCTCTTGCAAGAGTCCTTCGCGATATGTCCCGCCGAAAGCCGGCTTTATTACTGTTACGCGAAGATACACTCGGCCGGCCAGTATCGCACCGCTTGCGAGCGCGAGAATTATAAAGCCGGCCAGCGCCGTTTTTTCGCTTGTAGATAAAATCCGCGGCAGGTAGAGCCATTGCCTCTGGTTTAACCCGGAGAACGGCAAGGGCGCTACAGCGCGTTGAAAAGCGTTGAAGAGCGCGCCAAAAACTTTTTTCATCTGCCTGACTTTTTGCAGATTTGTGGCGTACGACAAATTTCTTTAGCCATGTATTACTGCCATAGCAAATTAAGTTATCATAATTACTGCCGAAAGTTGGGCAGATAAATTAGTATATCAAGATGTTTACTAGTGCCGCGGCAAAAAATACTGCGGCGAGAACTATAGTTGAAGCAAAGATGACTTTTTCCAGCCCACGCTTGGTGCGGTAAACGTTGCCCTCGCCGCCAAATGCGGCCGAGAGTCCGGTTCCGCGCTGCTGCAGCAAAATAGCCCCAGCCAGGAGAACGGAGACGACAATTTGAATGATGGCCAGAGTTGTTTTCATGATTTCTCTACGAAATACGAAAGAGTACGAATATACGAAAATGCAACAACAATAATTTCGTAATTTCGTAACTTTTCGCATTTCGTAGCCCTACATTATCTTACGATAGTATTTATTACTCCGATTATCAGCGCTCCCCACAGGAGTGTGGTAAAACCGGTAATAGTGAGCGCCGGGAGAAGGAAGTCGGCAATAAGCAGGAGAATGATGAAGATGATGATATAGAATGCCCCAAGAGTAATCACCATAAAGGGGAGGGCAACAAATTTCAGTATGGGCCTGACAATTAAGTTAATGCCGGCAAGCACAATGCCGCCGATAACAAAAGATGCGGGCCCACCGGTCAATACAAATCCGGCTATATAAGTCGTTGCGATCCAAAGCGCAGCGATATTGGCCGCAATTTTTGTGAGAATCTTCGTTAGCATACCTACCTTTCCAGTATACCAATGCGCTCGGCAATTTGAAAGTATCTGTATGCGGCCATCACATTCGGCATTCTTCAGCGAGTAATGAAGCCATAATGCGTGATGGGGTGCAACTTGTCCCAGCGCATAATGCGGCCGTTGTCCGTTGTACCAGAGCAACCAACAGACAGAAACAGGATAGTATCTTTTCTGCAAATCTGCAAAATACGTTTTAACATGCTATAGCATGTTAAAACGTATTTTGCTTATTCTTTCACCGCATAACAAAAACCGCAGTTGCCAGGAGTGCTAAATGTATCGGAACTTACGCAGTATCAGCTTCGTACTATTTGACGGGGTCAGGAAACGGGCTTGTTTCTCAGTTTGGCGATAAGGAAAACGCTTTTGCCGCTAACCGTGATGCGGCGCCTTTTCTTACGCTTCTGCCTTCGCTCGGATTTGATGGTGAGATTTTTTTTGACCCTTGACATGTTTTCTGATATATGCTACTGTTGAAGTGCTCTTTACTGCCAATAAGTATAACCCAAAACCCAATAAGGAGGCCGAACGAAAATGAAAAAGTGGGCGTCAGTTCTTTTTGCTTGGTGGTTTCTTAGCTTTGGTCAGTATGGTGGATATTCTGGCACGGCAGTCCTTGTCCCGGTTGGGCCGTTCAGGAACCAAGAGGAGTGTGAAAAAGTTGCACAATGGGCACGAGACCGAGGATATCAGGATGAAAAGAGTGGTCCTAACGCTTCATGGTGTTGGTGGGATGGGAAATAACATTTCGAGTCCAGTAGGCCAGTCTATTGGACTTGAATCTTGCAGCGGATGAGCGGAGTTCTCATCCGTTTTTTATTTCCTTTTCACGGAGTTTGTGATGGTATTTTCTCGCAAAGCGGTGGGCCTCGTCACGCACCCGCTGGAAAAAATGAAGCACTTCGCGCGGCTGCCTTTTCAATTGTATCGGGTATGACCTGTTTTGGACATAGAGCTCTTCATCGCGCTTTGCCAATGCTACTATCGTGGCCGCAGACCAGTGCAGACTATACGCGGACTGACGCAGAAATTTTCCGCGTTGTTCTGCTTGTAATCTGCGTAGTTCTGCGAGCGCAGCGTTTAGCTGCGCTTTGCCGCCATCCAGCACAATTAGTTCCGGGAATGGCCACTCCGGATGCCGAAAGCGCCTCGCTATAACCTCGGCCATCATCGCGATATCATTCGCCTTGGGAACGGTCTTGATTCTGAATTTTCGGTATTCATTCTTGTCGGGAACACCTTTTATAAATACTACCATAGAGCCGGTTGCCGACACCCCGGATATATTGGAAATGTCATAGCCCTCCACGCGTTCAATCGGATTATTCGTCCCGAGGAGCGTTTTTAATTTTTTCTGAAGCTGGTCCCAGGCCTTGTTGTCGCCAAACTCTTGCGACC
>CAZDKA010000020.1:4169-16479 GCA_964505815.1 uncultured Candidatus Saccharibacteria bacterium
AACTCTGGGAAAATCGCCGCCGGTCAGGACCACAAAAGAATAGTTTTTATCGTCGCGCATCAGGATGTTGTATTTCGGCCGGAATTTTTTGATGAGCGCGGATTCTTCTACCAGAGCTTCAATTTCTGAATCAGTTTTTATGAATTCAAGGCCGGCCGCCTCTGAAAGCAGTTTTTTCACTCTGGGCTGGGCCATTGCTTCGGCGCGGAAATAAAACAGCAGTCGCGCTTTGATGTTCGCGGCCTTCCCGATATAGAGGGGCCTTTTCTTTTTGCTGCGGAAAATATAGACGCCGGAAAAAGTCGGCAGTTTTTTGGGTTTTTTGAGCATGTTGAAAATACCGCACGCTTAATTTACGCTAATCCTAAGCAGATACTTTGACAATACGCCGTATAAAAGGAGGAATATATGGAAATCCATAGATCGCAGCTTTCAAACGGCGTTCCGCTCATTGTCGTTCCGCGTACAGCCGGCATGCCGGTTGCCATCCAGGTTTGGTTTCTGGGCGGGAATCGCGTTGAAGCGGATGACGAAACAAGCGTAGCCCATCTTTTTGAGCATCTGTTTTTCCGCGGCGGCAGAGATTTTACGGACTGCCGGAGCGTGGAGCGCGAGTTCCGGCTGATCGGCGGGATTGGAAACGCAGCGACATCCGACGAGATAGTTTGCGCCTTTATCGTGACCAGCCCGAGACACATAAAGAGGGCTTTGCATCTCGTGTCAGACATGGTGCTTTACGCAAAGTGCGAGAGCGTTGACCTTGAGAAGGAAGCAGCCGCAGTTGTCCAAGAGTTGAAAGTGACGATTGATTCCCAGGAAGATTTTGCCGGACGAAAGTTCAGGCAGGTGATCTTTGGCGACCACCCTCTCGGCCGTCTTGATTTTGAAAGGATGGATACTCTGCGCCGTCTTACCCAGCGCGACGTTCTTCGCTATAAAGAACGTTTTTGCGGCTCCAGCAACGCGCTTATCACGGTTGTCGGCGGCATCAACCCCGAGGAGACAGCCGAGATGACCGAGGAATTCTTTGGCGCCCTACGCCCATCCGAGCGAGCTCTCTGGGAGCCGTTCGCCCAAGACCATACCCTGCCGTCAACGCTCCTCGTTAAGCGTCCAACTGTGGAGCAGGCCCATGTTCATATCGGAGCGTTTGCGCCATCAATCGCAAGTCCGGAATTCCGCACATCTGCGATGCTTCACGAAATCCTTTCTCATCGCCTCTGGCTTCAAATCAGGATTGACGAGGGGCTGGCCTACGCGGCCAATGCCCAAGCTTACTGTTTTTCCGATGCAGGTTATTTTTTGGTCTATGCCGGGGTGGATCCCTGCGAGGACGCGATTTCCAAGGCCATGCGCATCATCTTCAGGGAGATGGCCGATATTAAGTCGGGCAAGATCTCCGACGAGGAAATTGAAGAAACCAAATCCGTCATGCACGCCCAACTTGACTTGGGACTGGAAACTTCAAGCCAGGTCGGGTTCTTCCTCGCCATCCGGCAGCTACTGACAGGCGAGACGAAAACTCCCGCATATGTTCACGAAGAAATTGAGCGCATCTCAAAAGAAGACCTTATCCGCCTCGCTCATGAGCTCTGGCGCGAAGAGGTCGTTCGCTCGCTGGTTCTCACCACCTCTTTCCCCGGCTACGAAAAGAAATTTCTTGAACTTCGCCGTATGCTGGGAGGCTAGCCATGGCCAGGCGCGTTTCTTCCCACTCTCTTCTCAAGTGGATCTACTGGATGGCCTTGGATCTCTTAGAGAGTAAAAAAATCGACATTCAGTACCGTTTTGTCTATTACGATCGAAAAAGGAAAATGATTATTGTCCGTAAAACACCGATACAGATGAAGATCGCGCGGTACTACCGCATGGATGGATGTGCCGACGCTCGCTGTAGATTGATTTTTATTGACCCGATAGCCAAAGATAGGGCGCTCTGCCTTTTTCACGAATGCCTCGAGTTTCTGTTCACCGAATGGAAAGAGTCGTTTTTCCAGCCCAAACACTGGGGAATACATCCGAGAAGCGATCAGGACCCGATTCGGTATCTTGAGGCCGCGACCTGGGAAAAACTCACCAAGGAGCAAAAAAACACCATTAAATCGTTCCTTCCGAAGGGGCCATAAGGCCCCTCTTTATTTTTGTCAGCAAACTCTTACGATCGTGAGGAAATGTTGACAACCGCATCATTCTCATATTCTTAAGAATGTGAGAATGATTTACGGGTGTTCTGTCTGTGGATTGATTTTTGCGTTGCTTTGGTGTATCATAGGATACTTTCAATCATGGCAAACCAAGAGTTTACCCCGTCACTAGAAAGTGGCGTGACGCGGCGCGTTTCAATGTAATGTAAAATAGCCATTATGTTTGTTACTAAAGCTGAACAGCATCATTTTGTGACGAGGCCGCGTAAAAACGCAACGCCATTTTTAAGTGCGGGGTTCATCAAAATTCGCGGGGCGCGGATGCACAATCTTCGGAATATAAACCTTGATATTCCGAAGAACAAGCTCGTGGTCATAACCGGCCTTTCCGGCTCAGGCAAGTCGTCGCTTGCTTTTGATACACTCTATGCCGAGGCCGAGAGGAGATTCGTTGAATCGCTTTCATCCTATGCCCGGCAGTTTTTGGGTGTCGCCGATAAGCCCGATATTGATTCCATAGACGGCCTAAGTCCGGCAATTTCCATTGATCAAAAATCCGTCTCAAAAAATCCGCGCTCCACAGTCGGAACCATCACCGAGATTTACGACTACATGCGCCTCCTTTTTGCGAGAATCGGCAAGCCGCATTGTCCTTTGTGCGAAAAACCCGTCGGCCGTCAAAGCGTTGACCAGATTACCGACCAAGTTCTCCGCCAAAAGGGGAAAGAGATGGTGATTCTCGGTCCGCTGATTCAGGGCAAAAAAGGAGAGCACCGCGCTATTTTGGAAGAGGTGAAGGACGCAGGCTTTTTGCGTTCCCGTGTTGACGGCATTGTCTATCGGCTGGAAGACGCTCTGGGCCTGGCCCTTGATAAAAAACGCAAACACTCCGTTGAGGTGGTGGTGGATCGCTTCATTATGAATAAGGACATTGAGCGCTCGCGCGTTGCTGATTCCATTGAGACCGCCTTAAAAATCAGCAAAGGCAGGGTAATTATCGCCGATGAGCGAGGTCCTGCGAATGACCAGATTTTTTCCGAAGAGTTTGCCTGCATTGATTGCGGTATCAGCATTCCTGATATTGAGCCGCGGCTCTTCTCGTTCAATAGCCCTTATGGGGCCTGTCAGGCCTGCACCGGCCTTGGCTCTATGCTTGAGGTTGACCCGGAGCTGGTCATTCCCAATAAAAACCTGACTCTTGCCGAAGGTGCGATACGCCCCTGGGCAACAGCATCGCATCGCGTCGGCCGGCAGTCGTGGTATTGGTGGCTTCTGGAGGACCTTGCCGAGCGCCATCGTTTTTCATTAAATAAATCAGTAAAAGATCTGCCAAAGCAAGTGATTGATGTAATTTTATATGGCGAACATGCCGGAAACAATCTATCCGACAGACACCATAATAGATATTCGGTATCAGATACAGAAAAAGGACGTAAAAATACACTATTTGAAGGAGTAATTCCGAATCTAAAAAGGCGCTGGAAAGAGACGGATTCAGATTGGACAAGGGCCGAGATTGAAAAATACATGATAATAAAGGCCTGTGAACTCTGTTCCGGGCAGCGTCTTAAAAAGGAAGCGCTCGGCGTTAAAATTCTTGGCAATAATATCGCAGAGGTTTCGGCTTTTTCGGCGGATGACGCCAAGTCATTTTTTGACGGCCTCGCGCGTGGAAAAGCGCTATCCGGCCTTGAACTTCAAGTTGCCGGCGGACTTTTGAAAGAAATATCCAAACGGCTTCAATTTTTGATTGATGTTGGGCTTGAGTATCTGACCCTTAACAGAGAATCTACTACTCTTGCCGGAGGCGAGGGCCAAAGAATTCGTTTAGCCACGCAAATCGGGTCGCAACTCACCGGCATCATTTATATTCTGGATGAGCCGTCAGTCGGTCTTCACCCCCGGGATCACGGCCGGCTGATACAAACACTTAAGAATCTCCGCGACCTTGGAAATACCGTAATCGTGGTGGAACACGATAGAGAAACTATGAGGCAGGCTGATTGGATTATTGACTTGGGTCCGGGCGCCGGAAAGCACGGCGGTAAGGTTATTTTTGTTGGAACATACCGTGATTTTCTGAAATCAAAAACGCTCACCGGAGAATATCTTTCAGGCAAAAAGAAAGTAGTTGTAGGTAAAAACCAACAACCAACAACTAACAACCAACAACAGTCGTCAGTCGTAAGTCGTGAGTTGTTAGTTATCAAAGGAGCGCGGCACCACAATCTCAAAAACATAGACGTTAAAATTCCCCTGGGCAAATTTGTTTGCGTCACCGGCGTTTCCGGCTCCGGGAAATCGACTCTTGTCAACGATATCCTTTCCAAAGCGCTTCTGGCCAGGTTCTACCAGAGCCGTGCGATTCCCGGAGAGCACGATAAAATCTTGGGTGCGGAGCGCCTTGACAAGGTAGTGATTGTTGATCAGTCGCCGATCGGGCGCACTCCGCGTTCAAACCCGGCAACATATACCGGAGCGTTCTCGGCCATCCGCGAGGTCTTTAGCCGCACTCCGGAATCGCTTACACGGGGGTGGACGCCGGGCCGTTTCAGCTTCAACATAAAAGGCGGCCGATGCGAGGTCTGCGAAGGACAAGGCATCAAAAAAATAGAAATGTATTTTTTGCCGGATGTCTACGTTGAGTGCGAGGAATGCCGTGGATTGCGCTACAACCGCGAGGCGCTGTCCGTCACTTACAAAGGCCTTAATATTTCGCAGGTTCTGGACTTAACCATTGAGGAAACGCTTGAGTTTTTCAAAAACATTCCGTCCATCTACCAGAAATTGAAAACGCTGAATGATGTCGGGCTGGGATATATGAAGCTTGGGCAGGCCTCTACAACGCTTTCCGGCGGAGAGGCCCAGAGGACAAAACTCGCAACAGAGCTTAGCCGTCGTGATACCGGCCGCACTCTTTATATTCTTGATGAGCCGACCACAGGCCTCCATTTTGACGACATAAAAAAACTTCTTTCTATTCTGCGGCTCCTGGTAGAACGCGGAAATTCGGTGCTGGTAATTGAGCACAATTTGGATGTAATTAAAAACGCTGACTGGATAATAGACCTGGGTCCTGAAGGCGGAGAGGGCGGCGGAAGAATTGTCGCTGAAGGAACGCCTCAACAAGTGGCGGACCATAAAACAAGTTACACTGGCCAGTGGTTGAAAAAAATTTCATAAAGTAGTAAACTCCGTTAAAGCTCTTTAAGTCGCCGAAGCCGCGGAGGCAACATGATAGTTCTCGTCAACCTTCTTACGGCCAGCCGCATTATCGGAGTCATTCCGTTCATATGGCTGGTTCGGAACGGATACGGTGCGGCTGCATTCGGACTTTTTATTCTTCTTATGCTGACTGATGCGTTTGACGGGTATCTTGCGCGTAAATACGGATGCGTGACTGATTGGGGGAAGTTTTTTGACCCAACGGCGGACAAAATTCTAATCATGACTGCCATCTTCGCGTTTCTTCGTTCGCGGTTCGTTTTTGACTTTCTGGTGCTTGGTTTCTACGAGTGCTTGCTTTTAGTGACTGCAGTTCTTGCATGCCTTTTTCCAAAAAAAATCGGGCGGGCGCTTGGCGCAAATAGCGTCGGGAAAGCCAAGGTATGGGCCGAAGCCGCATTAGCGCTGTTTCTTTTCGCGGACGCAGAGATAGTCCAGGTGGGTGACGGTATGATTCAGGCGCTGTTTTTACTCGCGATCCTCCTTGCTTTTGGAAGTTTGGTTGGCCACTGGAAGCCCGTATGGCATAGTGCGTGGCAAAAAAATACCGGCTCACCGTGAGCCGGTTTTAGTATTCTTCCTCATCGTCTTTGGTAAGCCCGATAGTTTCTTTCAGGGCTGTCCAGATATTTGGCGGTATATCTTTTACTTGCAGCCGGCGGATGGAGCGTAGTTCGCGAACCAGCTCTCGCCGATCGTCCTTTATCCCGTTTTCCTTTTCGTGGAGGACTTTACCGCGGGTCATAAGCTCGTTTATCCGATCCTGAATTGCCGCGGAGGACCACCGTCTCCGAATTTTTTCTTTAATTTTATTGTATAAATACCATGCCGCAATTCCCGTGTAGGAAAAAACTATGGCTAGTCCAACATCTATTGTCGTGTCGGCCCCGCCTTTTTGCGCCTGTATGGCGTAGTCCAGGAAATCATGATACATTTCGCCAAACTCAAATCCCCAGGCCAGCAGTGAGACCACCGCGGGAATGACAATATAGATAGCAAACCACCGCAGAGCTCTGCCGCGCTCGTAATAAAGGAAAGGGAAGAAATACCACAACTCATACATGCCTTGGAATCCGCCAGCAAGCCCGCCCAGCGCGTGTCCTATGTTGTCAAACATCCATTCCGGGGAACCGAATTCAGCGGTTCTCCACTTAAATTTCCCCCAGACGAGATAAAATCCCAACCACAGGGCCAGCCAGAAGATATGCGCACCAATACCCACCCAGTCAATCTTTGGTTTCCAGCATCTTCGTTTCCCTAGCCCCATTGGAAGCACCCCCTCCGGAGTATGTCAGTTATTGATTATCAAAAATAGGAACAGAAAGCAAAGGGATGGATTCGATCGTCAGCTGTGGATGCACGAAGCCGCCCCCGGTGGTATACTCTTTATGGTACGTTTGACAGACAAGTAAATCCCGCACTTTCGTAGAAGTGCAGGGGTAGAGGAGCGGCTGAGTGAAGCGAAAAGCGAGAGCGCCGGGCGCGAATTACGGAATGATTGCCGAGAAACGGGTGGATAAGGCACTCGCCGAGCTCCAGAACGATGGTTTAATACACTTTTGGTTCCGCGCCCCTAGATATATTGATGACGAAGGCATTGACCATATTTTTGGAAGAGAACGTCCAGAATTTTCCGTGTGGGGTATTCAGGTAACCTCCGCAAAAACGAAGTGGAGGACGTATTATCGCAGAGTTCCGAAAGGAGACATAGCGGCGTTCAAAAAACCTTACTACCGCTATCGGTATCACCGATATATTCCTCTTCTTGCTGTGACCGATAAAGTTCGCGATATACAGATAAGACAAAAGCTGATTGGCATCAGCCGCAAGTATAAATCAATTTTTGAAAAGAGACGTTGTTCTCCTCGGATGCGAGGGAAGATTGCAGAAGTGCAAGAATTGATTTGTGACTTTCTGGGTTCTCGGGGAATTACCATCCCACGGGATATTTTGGAGCGAAACACCCCTTGAAGGGTGTTTTTTTATGACACCCGATGTTCCTACAGGGATCCGACCCCTGTATCGCACAATATCTACAGTCAATATCTACAATTTACACAAAATTTTGCGATCGCAAAATTTTGTGTAAATGGCCATTACTCCTTCCCATCCGCCAACAAACCCGCTAGGCATTTTATTCACCAGACTCCTTGGTTACCTGTTGACAAGGAATATAGTAATAGTAAAATGCTGAATTAGCAGTCAAAGTGTCGGAGTGCTAATGGTTTTGTCCAAAATTTGGATCCGCCAGCTGGCGGAGAGCAAATTTTGGTAACAAAACCTTAGCCCCGCTCTCATTTTGCGCCTAAAATACCCCGCAACGTGCATGCACGAATAGTGCATCCCTCGATGGGCGAAGCGCGTTGCCATGACTTGCAGTAAAATTGTAATAAATTTTTAGATAAAATCTTGATCGAAGTTTGCAAAATGAGAGCGGGGCTAAAGGATGTATACATTATGAATATGAAAATAAAACCATTAGGCGATCGGGTACTGATTGAGCCGATTACCGAGGAAGGCGGAAAAACCAAAAGCGGCATTTATCTTCCGGAGACCGCCGAAAAGGAGCGGCCAATGAAAGGCAGAGTTGTTGCTGTTGGGACAGGTAAATTACTTGATTCAGGCAAGCGCCAGCCATTATCGGTAAAAACCGGGGACATGGTCATATTCACTAAATACGGCCCCACGGAACTAAAGGTTGAAGACAAAGAGTACTTGATTGCCAGAGAGGAAGATCTCCTGGCAGTTATTGAATAATCACTACGAAATTATGAATCAGTACGAAAAATACGAATTCGTACTTTTCGTAAAAATTCGTACTTTCGTAGTAAACTATGGCAAAGCAAATTCTTTTTAACGAACAAGCGCGCCAGGCCTTAAAACGCGGAGTAGACGCTCTGGCCAACGCGGTGAAAGTCACCCTTGGCCCAAAAGGCAGGAATGTCGTGTTAGACCGCGGCTACGGCTCGCCGACCATAACCAATGACGGCGTAACCATAGCCAAAGAAGTGGAGGTTGAGGACAAGGTAGAAAATCTTGGCGCTGAACTGGTCAAGGAAGTTGCGACAAAAACTAACGATGTTGCCGGCGACGGAACAACGACCGCGACCCTTTTGGCGCAGGTGATAATCACCGAAGGGCTTAAAAATTTGGCTTCCGGAGCAAACCCCGTAGGCATGAAGCGCGGCATTGAAGCCGCGGCAGAAACGGTAGTCGCGACCCTCAAAAAAATGTCCAAGAAAATTTCAACTCATGACGAGCGCGCGCAGGTTGCGACTATTTCGGCGAAAGACCCCGAGATTGGCGAATTTCTTTCAGGCATTTTTGACGAGGTCGGCAAGGATGGCGTGATTACTGTTGAGGACGGCCAGACCATCGGCATCGCAAAAGAAATTGTTGAAGGATTGCAGTTTGACCGCGGCTACATATCGCCCTACATGATTACCAATCCGGAACGGATGGAAGCGGTGCATGAAAACGCTCGCATTCTCATCACGGATAAAAAGATTTCCAGCATTCAGGAAATTCTTCCCTTGCTTGAAAAATTGGCCAGAGCCGGAGACAAGGAACTTGTTATTATCGCCGAAGAAGTTGACGGCGAGGCGCTGGCCACCCTTGTGGTCAATAAACTCCGCGGAGGATTCAACGCCCTTGCGATCAAGGCCCCGGGGTTCGGCGATCGGCGGAAAGAAGTGCTTCAGGATATTGCCGTTGTAACCGGAGGCAAAGTTATAAGCGAGGAAGCCGGACTTAAACTTGAGAGCACCGAGATGGAAATGCTCGGGGAGGCCCGCAAGGTCGTCTCAAACAAGGAAAATACCACAATTGTCGGCGGCAGAGGCAAAAAAGCCGATATTGAAAAGCGAATTAAGCAAATTCGCATGGAACTTGAGCGCTCAACTTCTGAGTTTGACAATGAAAAACTTGAGGAGCGCCTGGCCAAACTTATGGGCGGAGTTGCGGTAGTGAAAGTTGGCGCGCCGACCGAGGTTGAACAGAAAGAAAGAAAATTGCGGATTGAGGACGCAATTCAGGCAACTCAGGCTGCGATGGAAGAGGGGATTGTTCCCGGCGGAGGCGTTGCTTTGATTCGCACTACACAATCGGTGGAAGAGCTTTTGAAAAAATCTGGTTGGAACGCCGATGAAAAAGTCGGCATTGAGATAATGCTTTTGGCGCTCGACGCCCCGATTCGTCAGATTGCCTCAAACGGAGGTCTGGAAGGAGTTTCTGTTGCCGAACAAGTTAAAAAGCGGAAAGGTAATGAGGGCTATAACGCCGAAACCGGAAAATACGAGGACTTGGTTAAAGCCGGAGTAGTGGATCCTACAAAGGTTGTCCGTTCGGCCCTGCAGAACGCCGCATCAGTCGCCGGAATGCTTTTGACCACAGAAGTAGTCGTTGCTGAATTGCCTAAGAAAGAAACTCAGCCGTCAGCCATGCCTCATCCTGAATACTAATTTTTATTAACTTTATTCTGATGTTCTTGAGAACATCAGAATAAAGTTGCGGAGTAAGGCGCGGCATACTCCCAGTTGACAGCGAGCCGGCTGGTACGCTACTAATGCGCATATGAAAAAGCCCCGCCACCTCGAAAGAATCGTAAGGGGATTCTCAAATCACCGCCGCATTGAAATTATGCAACTTCTGAACAAATCACCAGAGCTTTCAGTCATTGAGATTTCAGAGGCGCTTAATGTCAATTTCAAAACTGCCGCAGATCACGTCAGGCGGCTTGCCATTGCCGGCCTTGTGTTGAAACGCAACGAAGGTGCCGCGGTGCGCCACGCCGTTTCTACGACTGGCCACCTTGTTCTTAAGTTCTTGAGAACATTAGAATAAGGCTGCTTCGTAAAATAAAATTACTCTGATGTTCTCAAGAACATTAGAGTAAGCATGTTAGAGTAAGCATGTTAGAGTGAGTAGGAATATAAATAAGTAGAAATATAAATTTATGTTCAACAAAACGTTTTTCAAATTTTTGGGAGCGGGATTGGTGATGGTCGTTTTGGGCATCGCAGCGCTCTATGCGCCATCATACTGGCAAAAATATCGAGTTGACAAAGCTATTGCCGAGCTGGAACGGCCGTATCGCGAGGATATATACGGCGGCAAAACGCCGGAAGAAACTTTTGATATGTTTCTTGCCGCTTTGAAAAAAGGCGATATTGATTTGGCAAGCCGGTATTTTGCAGTAAGGAAACGGGGCGAATACAAGGAAAAATTTGAAAAGATGCGTCAAGATGGAACGCTGGCCGAACAAATTCAGGAATGGGAGCGCGCGCGAAAAGAATGGACAAAGGTGGTTGATGGTTACAATGATTGGAAGACACATGCGACCACCCAGTATAGATACAGACGAGAAGAAGCTGTTAAAGTATTTGATAAATTATCAAAAAAAGAAGAAGTTCTTCTTCCCGGCGAGTATACGGCTGAGATTATTTTTGACCTCAACGAGCTTACAAATATCTGGAAGATAACCCTGCTTTGATTATGCGGGCAATCCTCAAGACAATATTTTACGCAGGCGGTGTTGCGCTACTGCTTTTTGTTTTCAGCGCTTTTGCGTATTCACCGCACTACACCCACCCTGACCTTACCGAAGAAATTATCAAGTTTTATAACTCCGGAACTACAAGCAATAAAATTGACGCGCGATTTATTTCAGCGTTGCGTCAGGGTTCTGTTGATGAAGACACTGATCCGCGCTGGATCAACCACTTTTATGATCCGCAGTCAGGCGAAGGATGGACCAGCGAGCACTTGGGGCAACATGACAAAGAAATAGTCCAAAAAACTTCGCAAACGCTTCTTGCCATTGGTTTTACGCCATTGTCTGCGCCTCAATGGGCAGTTGATCAGCAAAGTCAAAATCTTTTCATTAACTACGGCTGGAATCATACATGGCAGAAAGCAATTTATGACTATGTGAACGGCAACGAAGAAAAAGCGTTTGAGTCGCTCGGCTACACCCTTCATCTTATAGAGGACATGTCAGTGCCGGATCACACAAGAAACGATTCGCATCCGCATGTTGCCGGTGATCCGGGAAGTCCGTATGAGGATTGGGCAGAAAATTTTACCAACAGCAATCGTTTAGATACTGCGGATAAATTGCTGAAGGAAAACGCTTCAGTCCCTCAATTTTCTAATCTTAAAGAAGCGTTTGATTATGTTGCAAAATACAGCAACGAGAATTTTTTTAGCGAGGAAACAATTGTAGATACAAAATATGTTTATCCAAAGCAGGATTACGAACAGTTTTCCGGCAGTTCAAAATTATATTACAAATCTGACGTCAAGGGAGACTACATATTGGCAAAGAGATTTGAAAGTGAAAAAGGTGAATTGATTTATACAATTGATGACCCGCAAATTCTTTCCGTATATTTCTCACGCCTTTCCCGTCGCACCGTTCTTGCCGGAGCTGGCGTAATAGATTTATTTTTCCGGGAGGCCGAAAAAGCAAAACAAAATCCGAATCTACTTGAGTCACCGCCACCGCCTCCGAATTCTTTGGGAACAATCGGAACTTATCTTTATACTCGCGTTTTCTCGCCTTACGGCGCAATCTCATCATTGTTGGAGCCGTTTTCAAAAGTATTTTTAAAAATAAAAGATTTTTCAGGAACAGTTTTTAGGATCCGTTCAAACAAATCTGCAATTATTGCAGAAGTTATTGATAGTTCGCCGACGCCCGCGATCGATCCGTCTCAGTCGCCGGCGACCGAGACAGCGGGAGTAGAGGGGAGTACATCTAATAAGGTTGAAAGTTTGTCTGCGGAAAACTCGCCAAGCGATGTTGCTGGAGGCAAACTTGATGTTGTTTTGGAAGATTTACCGCCGCCTCCGACTCCGGATCCGGCGATTACGAAAGGCGGCTCTTCTGCCGGTTCTCTCGGCAGTATTTCTGCTCCCGGAGCCGGTGCCGCGCCACCTCT
>CAZDKA010000021.1:0-14763 GCA_964505815.1 uncultured Candidatus Saccharibacteria bacterium
CGATTGAACGTGATATATTAAAAACTAAAGTTGCATTTCACTAGGAAATTTAGGCGTAAGTAGTATTAAACAGTATAGCACCAGCATAATTTTAAGTCAAGGTATGCCGCCCCGCACCAATTTTGCGGGGCATTACTCGGCAAGCCGCTTCGCCCGAAGAGGGTTGTCCTATTCGGACACGCGGCTTGCCCAAAAGAATATTCGTTGAGTTTAGGAGCAGGTTGGCGAAAATAACATTGCAAAATTGGAGCGGGGTGCCCATATTTCTAGCTAAAATTTGTTCGCTACGCTCCAAATTTATAGAGAAATATGGCAAAGATATTAGGAATCGATCTCGGCACCACGAACTCGGCCATGGCTCTGGTGGAAGCCGGCGAGCCCGGTGTGCTTGAAAATAAAGAAGGCAACCGGACAACGCCGTCCATGGTCGCGCTTTCCAAATCCGGCGAGCGTCTTGTCGGGCTTTTGGCCAAGCGCCAGGCAGTGACCAATCCAAGGGGCACGCTTTTTTCCATAAAGCGTCTGGTTGGCCGCAAGTTTACCGACCCCGAGGTAAAGCGCGACAAAGAATGGCTTCCTTACGAGCTTCACGAGTCGGCAAACGGCGGAGTGGAAGTAAAGATGGGCGATAAGCGGTGGCGGCCGGAGGAAATCTCGGCCATGATCTTGCAGAAGTTGAAGCAGGACGCCGAAGAGCGGCTCGGCGAAAAGATAACCGAGGCGGTGATCACTGTTCCGGCATACTTTGACGACTCGCAGCGAAAAGCCACCCAGGCCGCAGGCGAGATTGCCGGATTTAAGGTGCGCCGCATTCTAAACGAACCGACTGCCGCGGCGCTCGCTTACGGCTTCAACAAAAAAAAGAATGAACAGATTGTGGTTTATGACTTCGGCGGCGGAACATTTGACCTCTCTGTCCTGGAAGTTGCCGAGAACACGATTGAAGTTAAAGCCGTTGGCGGCGACACCCATCTTGGCGGAGACGATTTTGACCAAAAAATAATTGCGTATCTCGCGAACGAGTTTAAAAAAGATCAGGGGATTGACCTTAGTAAAGATGTTTTGGCCGTTCAGCGCCTGAAAGAAGCGGCCGAGAAAGCCAAGCACGAACTTTCCTCAACCGTTGAAACAGAAATCAACATCCCCTATATAACTTCTGATGCCGCAGGTCCGAAGCACATGGTCATGAAATTCGCTCGGGCAAAACTTGAGGAGCTGGTTGGAGGCATGATTGATAAGTCAATTGATATCACGAGGCAAGTGGTGAAAGACTCGGGCTTCGCTCTGAAGGATATTGACGAAGTAATTCTTGTCGGCGGCCAGACCCGGATGCCGGCGATTCAAGAAGCGGTTAAAAAACTTCTCGGCAAGGAGCCGAACCGGTCCATCAACCCCGATGAAGTCGTGGCTGTGGGAGCTGCGGTGCAAGCCGGAATTCTGCAGGGCGACGTAAAGGATGTTTTGCTTCTTGATGTAACTCCGCTTTCTCTCGGCATTGAAACACTCGGAAGCGTTATGACCAGGATTATTGAAAAAAACACCACAATACCTACTGCCAAGTCGCAGATTTTTTCAACCGCGGCCGACAGTCAGCCGCAAGTTGAAATTCATGTTTTGCAGGGCGAGCGCGAGATGGCTCAAGGTAACAAAACTCTCGCGAGGTTTATCCTGGACGGCATTCCGCCATCTCCGAGAGGCGTTCCGCAAATTGAGGTGACTTTTGATATTGACGCAAACGGCGTTTTGTCGGTAAAGGCCAAAGACAAAGCCACTTCCCGCGAACAGTCGGTACGAATTGAGGCCTCAACATCGCTTTCCAAAGACGAGATTGAGCGAATGAAAAAAGATGCCGAGATAAATGCCGAAGAGGACCGCAAAAAAAAGGAGGAGGCCGAAGTCAAAAACACGGCCGACGCTTTGATTTACACCGTGGAAAAAGCCCTTCGCGACGCCGGAGAAAAGGTTCCGAAAGACACCAAAAAAGAAATAGAGGAGAATCTGGAAGCGCTGAAAAAAATAAAAGAGGGGAATGATACGGAGGCAATCAAAAAAGCCAGCCAGGAACTCTCGGTTTCAGTTCAAAAAATAGGCGAGCTATTGTATAAACATAAAGAAGCAGGCAGCCGGGAGCAGGAAGCTGGCAGCGGCGATAGCGTGAAAGAAGCCGAGTACGAAGAAAAGAAAGATGAAAATGAGAAGAAGTAGGAGTGCAGCGTTTTCTCGACACACTTGATTGCCCCAGCGAGGCAATCTGCGCTCAGCGCTCGGGCTCGCTCCTCCGACTGCGGTCGGAGACCATGCCCGTTCGCCCTCGCGATGGTCTCGAAACCGCTTCACCCCTACTTCTGGGTGGACGATGATGTTTGAACAGAAGAATTCTAAAAATTTATTGTGCCATGCGTTTCCAGAAATCTCCGCTATTGTGTTCAAAGAATTATGCGGCCCCAGGGTTGAAGGATGTCACCCAGCCCGAGGAAGAAAAAAACGGCACGTCTCGCTTGCATTCAGAATGGCGTGAGGGAATGGCAAGAAATAAGAAGTGTCATGAGGCGTAGGGGATAAGAAAAAGGCCGCGTGTGCGGCACTAGGATCAGGACAGATTTATGATTTCTTCAAATGCGTGAATATAATGATCTGCGCCAGCAAGTAGTTCTTCCGGGATATGACCGCCGAGAAAAGCAACCGCATATATTCCAGCTTTCTTAGCATGGCGAATATCAGAAGGTGAATCGCCGACGAAAAAACATTCTTTGAGTTCGATGCCGTCCCGTTGGACAATTCTTGCGACGACGGCTTTCTTATCAAAAGCATGAAATGCGCAGTCGTCAAATAGATGACGAATACCAAATTTGTTTAGCAAAGGAACGACTAAATTTTCTTGCTGTGCAGTGACGAGAACCAGACGAATACCTTGCTGGTGTAGTAGTTGAAGTGTTTCTCTAACACCAAGAAAGAGCGCGGCATTAGATATTTGTTCTCCGTACGCAGGTTCATATATTGCGTTTAGTTCGTCTCGGGATGCAGTGATGCCGCGTTTCCGATATACTTCAAGATAATCGCCGCTTTCGAGCTCTCGGAAATAATCTGTCACGCTGGGCGGTTCTACACCGAATGAAATAAATGTTTTCCGTCTTGCTTCATCCCAGATGGGCATATCGTCCAGTAAAGTTCCATTCCAGTCACAGAACAAGATTTTCATCGGTCTAACCTCCGGGTCAAGGATCTAAAAGTATGATAAGTAGCGAATATATTTATGTCAACATAATCCCCGTGCGTCAGGGAATAGGTCTCAAAAATGCCACGGGAAATAGATGAAATGACCTGGAAAGAATTGACAATTGTTATACTGGTTATAGTCTCCGGTGTTTTGAACGCCTATCTTTGGCAGAGATTGATTTTTGCCGGAACATATAGCGACTTCTGGCTTTTTCTACTGCCGATTCTCGCCCTCTTTATTTTTGCGGCGTTCTTTTCGCTCTTAGCGCTTCTCGGCCAGAGCCCCATGGTTGGATTTCTTGCGGTTCTCGCTTCATTTGTCGGCTCATTTTTCTTTGTTAAGGCAAGCTCCGCAGTGCTTGTCGGTCTCGTCCTGACTCTTGCCGCGGCTCTTTGGGCGCTGCGCGGCATTCAGTTTGAAGTGAAGAGCGGGTCTATTTTCCGGCTGTCTAAAATTCTCCGCCAGGGCCTGCCGCTTTTCTTTACCGCCGTTTCCTTGCTTATCTCAGTTTTCTATTTCGCGTCCATTACCCAGACCAGTACGACTGCCGTATTGCCGAGGGCTATTTTTGACCTTTCCTTGCCCTATACCGAGGGGGCGCTCCAGGGCCTTCTGCCGGGTTTTAAATCAACCCTCTCTATTGAGGAACTGCTTCTAAAAACGGTTGAGTCACAGCTTGCGAACGAGGGCGTGGATGTTTCAAAACTCACGCGGGATCAAATAGAAAAACTGCTCAAGAGTCAGCGCTCAGCTCTTGAGCGGGCTTTGGGCGCTCCTATTATTGAAAAGGGGAATGCCGCCGATTTGCTTTATGATCTGACTAATAATCGGGTTCAAGATTTACTCGGCTCTTACAAGAGCTATGTTCCGTATATTTCCGCAATAGGTTTTTTCTTAACAATAAAGGCCCTCTCCGTTCCGCTTTATCTTATTTCTCTGGGGTTTGTATGGGTCCTGTTTCAACTGTTGCTTGCCATCGGAGTTATTAAATGGGAAACTGCAAATGTAGAGGTGAAGAGAATAATTCTTTAACATATGTCCAAAGATTATTACAAAACACTGGGCGTTCCGCGGAATGCCACCAAAGAAGACATTAAGCGCGCCTATCGCAAACTCGCGCATCTTTATCATCCCGATAAAGCCGGCGGCAGCGAACCAAAATTCAAGGAAATAAACGAGGCCTACCAGATTCTCGGCGATGATAAGAAGCGCTCGCAGTATGACCAGTTCGGCAGAGTATTTGAGGGTGCCTCGCCTTTTGGCCAGGGCGGATTTGAATGGGGCAGGGAAGGCGCTTTCGGCGGCTTCAATTTCGGCGAGGACATGCGAGGATTTGCCGACTTTGATTTTTCCGAAGTTTTTGAAGACGTTTTGGGCGGCATGGGTTTTCCCGGCACAAAGCGCGAGGCGAGATCTCGGAAGGGCAAGGATATACAGATTGATCTTGAAATACCTTTTGAAGAAATGATTTTTGGCGGAAAGCACGAAGTTTCTTTACGTAAGCTTTCCAAATGCGATAGATGCGGCGGCACGGGAGCTGAAGACAAGTCAAAAATAAAAGTTTGCGAAAAGTGCGGCGGCTCCGGCAAAGTGGAGCGCACACAGCGCACGATTCTCGGCGTTTTCTCTTCAATAGGCATATGTCAGGATTGCACCGGACGCGGCGAAGTTCCGGAAACACTATGCAAAGATTGCGGCGGGAAAGGAGTGCACCAAACTGCAGAGCGTATTGAGATTTTTGTTCCGGCAAGCGTGAATAATAACGAGCTTCTTAAACTATCCGGCAAGGGCGAGGCCTCGCTTTCCGGGGGCGTTCCCGGAGATTTGTACGTGAAAATCCACGTTGTCCCGTCCAAGATTTATCGCCGCCAGAGCGACGACATTATAATGGAGCTTCCGGTGAAATTCACGGATGCCGCCTTAGGGACGCATGTTGATGTGGAAACGCCGGACGGAAAAATAGCCATGAAAGTTCCGGAAGGCACGGAATCAGGGGATATATTGAAAGTAAGGGGCAGGGGTATTCCTCATTCATCCGGCTACGGCCGGGGCGACCTTTTGATTGAGATCAAAGTTGCGACTCCACGAAAGCTTTCTAAAAGAGCGAAAGAGTTGATCGAAAAATTAAGAGAAGATGGGATATAATAAACGGCCCACGTTGTTGGGCCGTTCGAGTCACGCGCTATGCGTCCTTGTAAAAAAGCGTAAGGACGACCTGTTCGTCGCCGCCAGATTGACACATTCGGGTAACTTCGACATTTCTTTGACCGAGCCAGGCGTTGACCGTTGTTAGAAGATCGTCGAATCTTGCTCGTCGCACTTCTGCATCAAAAATTTTCACTCGCTCGAGTTCATCTTTTTCTGACTCTCCGTAAAACTTCGGCACATAGAGGACCGAGATGACAACCCAATGATTTCCGCCCGACTGCGTCGCTGCAATGACTTTCGGCCTTTCCTTGGCCACCCATTTGTTAATTGCTTCTTCGACGAGGCCGAAGTATTTATCGAGTCCGTCATCAGTGCCAGTGAAAATTTCAACATGTTTACTGGTTGTCTGTTGGACAAGCGAGTTTCGATCCAAGGCCAATTTACGCTCCTTTCAGCTTGTTTTTGTTAAAGATTAACAGAAGTATAGCAACGGCAATACTTTTGTCAACACAGCGTACATGGTTTATTTCATCACTGGTAATAAACACAAATTCGATGAGGTAAAACCTATTTTACCTTTTGTTGAGCAGCTCGATATTGATTTACCCGAAATTCAGGGAATCGACGCGAGACAGATCGTCGAATACAAGTTGCGAGAAGCATTACATCATAAGAGTGGCAGGTTTATTGTTGAAGACACATCGCTCTATCTTGAATGTTTGAAGGGCCTTCCCGGCCCTCTTATCAAATGGTTTTTGCAAACGATAGGCAATGAGGGTTTGGTTGATCTTGCTGAAAAATTAGGCAATCGCCGTGCCGAAGCAAAAACAATCATTGGTTATGCAGAAAATCATCATCAGGTTTATTTCTTTGAGGGTGCGGTGAGAGGAGAGATTATTTCCCCGCGCGGCGAAGAAGGTTTTAGCTGGGATTTAATATTTAAACCCGACGGACATGATAAAACTTTCGGGGAGATGTCGAGAGCAGAAAAGAATGAATTGAGTATGCGACGAGTCGCAGTAAATCATCTCAGCGAGTTTTTAAATTCCAGATAAACATTATCATGTTTCAAATGTTCCAAATAGCAAGCGACCTCTGGCTATTTGGAACATTCTTGTTTTGTCATGTTGGCTGGTTATCGTGAAAGGGTTTTTATCGTAACTATCCTGTTGTTTGCAGCGATTTTTTATTTCTGGGGTCTGGGGCGGCACGATGTTACAACCGATGAGGCAACTTACATGGTTCGCGGCATCGGTATGCTTGATTTTAACTCCGGCATCCAGCAGCCGACTCCGCTGCAGTGGGTTGACACGGCTCCATGGTGGATGCGCCTTTCTTTTCATGACCATCCGCCGCTCGCTTTTCTTCTTGAATACGTTTCTTTCGGAATTTTCGGAGAAAATGTAATGGTGGGCCGCTTCCCGCCTCTTATCGCCGGGCTCGCCTCAATACTTTTTGTTTTTCTTATTGCCGAGCAGCTTTTTTCCAGGAAGGTCGGGGTGCTCGCCGCTTTGCTTTTTGCTTTTACGACCAATCACGTATGGATATCGCGGGTCGCTCTTCAGGAATCATTGGTAATCGCCCTGATGCTTGCCGCTTCATACGCATTTCTTCTTGCCTTGGATGATAAGCGGAAACTGATTCACGCCGGAGCCCTGCTTGGTCTTGCTTTTCTTGCCAAGTATACGGCTCTAATCCTTATTCCGATATTTTTAACTATTTTGCTTATTCGCCGCAGGGATTATTTCAAAAGTTTATATTTTCTGTTTTCTATTTTCTGTTTTCTTGCCGTTGTCAGTCCAGTCATCATCTACAATGCCGGACTTTATCAGCGTTTCGGCCATTTTGATTTTCAGCTTTCTTATATTTTTGGGCAGAAAGTTGAGGGCTGGGAATATGCCCCCGGGAAGGAGGCCATCGGTACACTCAGCGAGCGCCTCAAGAATTACGCCCCCAATCTTTTGAAAATCAACTCGCCGCTTATTCTTTTATTGTTTCTTTCCGGCACGGCGTATTCGCTTCGCGAGATTGTGAGAAAAGGTCCGCGGTTTTCTCCCTATCTTATTCTGCTTATCTTCCTCGTATGGTTTGCGGCGTCCATGTTTGTTATCGGGCCCTCATTACGTTTTCTTTCAATGCTGACACCCTGGCTTGCGATTTTCGCGGCAGTATTTTTGGCCTGGGCCGGAGAATATCTTTTTCAGGACAATCCTCGCCTTATCTCGGCATTTTTTGCCGCCGTAATCATTATTGAAGCCGCATATGCTTTTAATTCCGTCATTGCTTTGACCCCGCGAGGCAGAGTTCCCTGGACATACGCCGGAGTCCGTTCTGTGAATGACAACTGGGGTTATAACCAGCTTGAAGAATTCTTGAATAAGGAGTTTGACCACAAAAGGCCAGGATATGCCGCGAGTTTTCAATACCCGGTTATTGCCGAAATGCTTGCGAAGCGGGTTGGTAAGGACGAACGGCTGGGCAGGCCGAAAGAATACGCGGCGTTTGTCTATAACGGCAACATGCATATTGCGGCTCAGCTTTGGATTTTTCTCAAAAGATTGACATATCACGGCTGGCCGGTGGTTGACACCGAGACGTATAAAAGGGTTCTTAAAGAAAACGGCGATGACTTTTTCAAGCGGCTCGGCGTGGAGAAGTTGTATTTCATCAACCAAGCCGCCGGAGTCCTTTTACGGACACCCATGACGCGCCCTCTTACCGAAGACGCTAATAATTTTGAAAAAGTGCTGCAGCAAAAAGGGATTCCCGCAAAAGAAATTAAGAATCTGCGAGGTGAAGCAGCTTTCCGCGTCTACGAATTCGCTCCGTAAAAGCAAGGTTTTCCTTATTCTAATGTTCTTGAGAACATTAGAATAAGAGGACACGAAACGCGGCAAAACACAAAATCCCGCCGGAGGCGGGATTTTTGATTCAGAACTTTTCAAACTCAACACTTTTCCATCATCTTGCCGTGATGCTTGCCCTTTTTGTTTGACTCCCAGCCGCACTTCATACAGTAGTAGGCCATGTGCTTGGCCATTTTTCGCGCGGCCTTCCTCTTTTTTGCCATAGTTTTGAAAATTTAGACGTCTTACTTTTAAAACTCCGAAGGCGGTCCTTCGGCCGACCTTTCACTTTAAATATACCATATCTCTGCTTTTTTTATCCGCCTCATAGTAGCTACTTGCCCGCCCGCCGTAATTTTATGAAGGCGGGGAACCAGATTGTGGAGAAGTTGGCGCTCTTTCAGAAAAATCCGTTAGGGCGGGTCGCCTTTTTGGCGAGCCTCGCCCGGAATGGGCGGAGCGGGGAGTTCCCGCTAAGTCAGAGCAGTTTAATAAATCCCTCGATAGTTAAACCCGCCTGCTGAACAATTGATTTCAGCGTTTTTGGTGTTAAATCTTTCTTATGAAAGGGTATTGTGACTCGCAACTCCTGTTTATCATGGTGTCGAAGTTGTATGTGGCTCCCCGATTGATGAAATTCGTAAAAACGAGCCCGTTTTAGAGCTCGAATTACCAGCGAAGATGGTATACGCGGAAGTTTTGGCACAAAGTAAAATTATACTGCTACTTTGATCCTCTCATGCCGTGTGGTTCCGAGAGCAACAACTTTTTCTTTTAAGATTGCTTCGAGGTAACACCGAATAGCGTCTTTTGCCATTTCCCGCGCGTCTTTTAAATTGTTTCCTTCAGTAACAAGTCCGGGAAGTTTAGGTACAGTAACGGTATATCCCGCCCCATTTGGGTCAAAAGCGACTTCGTACTGATAGATTATTTCTTTATGTTTTTTCATGCTTGGAGCATAGCAAACTAAGAGGAATAAAACAAATCTCCAGTATTCTTGAAATAGTGCGAATCCTCTTCCGTCTCGTTGAAAGCGGGACTACAGACGGGCAGGCGCAGTCAATATCTATTAAGAATAATCGGTAGGATAGTAGTAGACCGGGAGTTACTTTATAAATTTAAGGGCCGAAATGATTTTATTGTGTAAAGTCTTGGCATCGTCTAAACCCGCCTTACTCGAAACATTTATCCTAATAATTTGCGTTGGCGTATTTGCAATTATTGTTTCAATCTGAGGATTGTTTGCAGAGTTAGGTAAAAGAGAGTATTCGATCTCGAATGCCTTTTTCCCATCAATAGTTATCAAAGAACGCCTCTCGATCTTCATGGCATCTATTCGGTCACAATCAGGTTTACAGAGCTTCGCTACATACTCATCAAGGGAACTCGGGTCGTTAACAACAGAGACAAAAACGGTTCGAGCATATCCTGGGGAGTAAAACGAGAAAAATTTGTTCTTGTATAGCTCAGTAATGCTTGGATTAAAATCTGGTGGAAGCGATATCAGGAATTTGTAATCCTCAAAGCGAAAGAGTCTTCCGGAATCGTTGGTTGGCGTTGAGAGTGAAATTTTAGAACCAGCATCGGCTTCTTGTGCTTTTGGCGGCTCTTGTATGACGCGGGGTGTTTCAGCTTTTTGTGTCAATACGAAATACACTATCACGCCAATGAGAATTACGATAACCCCAATTAGAACTGTATTTATAAATCTTTCTTGGTTCATATAAGGTCAGCGATTAAAAATTTTCAGTCCCAAATTCAAAATATGGTCCCTAAGTTCGCTTTCAGCGAACCGGGATCCCAGCCACAAAGTGGCCTAGGGATTTCCGCCTTCAGTAAACTTTCGGCGGACAGATGTGCTGACCCAACAGCCTTTCTATTTCTATTAAGCCATAAGTCATTCGTAAAGATTGCCGTGAGTGTCGATGAGGATGAATTGTGCGGTGGAGCGGTCTATTGCCTCATAAATTACTCGTAGATCTCCGCCTACGTTGATACTGCGATAGCCCCGATATGCCCCATGGAGAGGATGGTTATTGAGCGTGGGATGGAATGGGTTTTTGAGAAATAGGTCCCTCCATTCTATGAATCGTCGCCGTTCTTCATCGCGAAGCTTCTTGTATTGTTTTCTAAAATTCCTATGGAGGATGATCCTCATGAGTTTAGGTACTCATCCATTTCCGCTGCAATGGAAAATGCCGGAGAGATATTTTTCCCATTGCGAAAGTCTTTGCTCGCTCGCTGGAGTAGCTTTGCGGTTTTTTTATTGGGTCGTAGCGGTACGAAAAAGTTTACTCGTGGTTCGCGGCCTAATTGTTTGAGGTACGCATTAACTATGGTGCTAAGCGGTATACCGAGTTCTTTGGCCGCTTTCTGCGCCCGCCTCTTTACGTCTACGTCGGCTTTGATACTGATTAATGTTTTCATATATCCATAGTATATACAACGGTTATTATATGTCAAGACTGTGGTTTTATTTTCTAAAGTGTCCTCCCACTAGGAATCGCCTACAAGTCGAATTGCCTTCCGGCAATTCGCTCGCAGGCCGCCCCTCGCGGTTCGGCTCGCCAGGTGCTCGCCGAACATCGCTGCGGTCTTCGATTCCTGCCGCGCGCAAAGCAGGTTTGCGCGCTTGGGTGGATTTCGCTTCGCGAAATCCCCCCACTAGGAATCGAACCTAGATCAACTGCTTAAAAGGCAGCTGCTCTGCCACTGAGCTATGGGGGGGCAACTTCACGATAATATCACGATTTACGAAAAAATCAAATTGTGATAGGATATTTTCGATCTGCGCCGTAATTGTTTCCCTATATCTACCCGTCTTTTCTTTGTCTCTAATTCGCGCGAATGGTTGAATAGTTGAATAATTAAAGCGGATAGATTAGGATATTTTTATGAAAAAATTAGAACGAACGCTTAAAGCGCTCGCCAATAAAAGGCGGTTTGCTATTCTCCGTTTTCTCAAAAAAGAGAAAGAGGCAACTGTGGGATACATTGCGGGTGAGATGAGCTTGTCATTCAAAGCAACATCCAAGCACATAGGAATTCTTGCCGCGGCAGATATTGTTGAAAAAGAACAATGAAGTCTGCAAATGTTCTATCGCATTACAGGCAAGCAAAAACCGGCGGCTAAAAAGATTATTACACTTCTCTAATTCGCGCGATTAAGAGAATAGGGGAAACAGATGAACAAAAAACAAAAACTGGCTCGCAAAAAGAAGCGAAAACGCGAGGGCAAAAAAGTCGCATCACTCCGCAATCGTTGAAGCGCCCCCACAGGCGGCGGTTATTAAGCGTCACTTTTATCATTCTCACATTCTTAAGAATGTGAGAATGATATGAGAAGAAAAAATCCGCGACGGATCGCGGATTTAGTGTTAGGCAGCCGCTTTGAGGACTGAAGTGATTTCTGCGGCGTGCAGCACTCCTTTTTCAATAAGCATTTCAGCCAAAGAATTCGCCGTTTCTTTTTTGTCGCCGATGATTTTTCGCGCATCGGCAAGAGACGCGGTAATCAGTCTTTCTACCTCTTGATCAATCTTTTGCGCGGTGTGTTCAGATACGGAATGCTCGCCGGGCAGGCCAGGAGTCAGCTTATGGAAAACCGCGGGTCCAAGTTCACCCATGCCCCACTCGGCAACCATCTTCCGCGCAAGCTCGTGAGCTTTCTCAAAGTCGTTGCCGCCGCCGGCAGTAACTTTATCTTTGCTCAAAAAAATTTCTTCGGCGGCTCGTCCGCCAAGAAGCGAGGCGATTTTGGCCATTAGCATTGGCTTTGACGGCAGGTAGTTTTCTGAAGAGTGACTCTCGGTCATGCCAAGAGCCCAGTTTCTGGGCATGAGCGTTACTTTGTCCAGAATCTCAAGGCCTTTTTCGGCGGTGACAATCGCATGCCCGATTTCATGCCAGGCAACGATTCGCTGTTCATTCTCGCTCATGACGAGTTTTTTGGCGGGGCCCACCTGGACTCTCAAAATCGCTTCTTCAAAATCGGCTATGGTGATTACGCGTTCCGGATCAAGAAAGAATTCTTTGGCGGCATCCACCGCGACCGAGAGAGCGCCTCGGCGTTTCTTCTCATCCTCATAGCGACGCCTGGCAAGACGCGCGGCCTCGTTGGTGATCTGTTCAAGTGCCGCCCCGCTGAAGCCGGGCGTGCGCTCAGCGAAGTTGCGAAGATTCACGTCGGCGTGCAAGCGCTTCTTGGCGGTGTGGATTTTCAAGATGTGCTCACGGCCGTTAACATCCGGGTGAGGGATGACGATCTTGATGTCAAACCGTCCCGGACGCAGAAGTGCCTCGTCAATCACGTCTTCGCGGTTGGTTGCGGCGAGCATAAGCACGCCTCTATGGCCTCTTACGCCATCCATCTCGTGCAAAAGCTCGGTAAGGGCATGGTCAAACTCGCCCGAGGTGTCATAACCGCGCTTACGGCCCAAGGCGTCAATTTCGTCAAAGAAGAGCACGCACGGGGCTTCGGCTACGGCATTGGTGAATGCATACTTGATGTCCTGCGCGCCCGATCTGACGTAGCTAGAGCCAATTTCAGCCGCGGAGTAGGCAAAGAATTTGAGTCCGGCCGCGCCAGCAATGGCTTTGGCAAGAAGAGTCTTGCCGCAGCCGGCAGGACCAATCAAGAGAATTCCTCCGGGCAGGCGGATATCCCACGATTCCGCCTCCTTCACGTCTTTGTATAAGTGAACGACTTCTTCCAGTTCCTGAATTACTTCATCCAGGCCGCCGACGTCTTTGAAAGTAATTTTCTCTTCAAGAACTACGGGCTTGGCGCTTCCGCTCTGCCGAAGCGTTTTCACCGCTTTCCAGATTTCCGCGGTTTGCGGCCAGTGGGCGAAAACGATTGTTGCCCACGCGCCTAGAAGTACGAAGAGCTCCGTCCACGAACCGGAAGACAAGAGAACCAGGAGCGACACTCCGAGCACCAAGGAAAAAATTAGAGCCAGAGTTACAGCCTTTTTTGTCACCATCGGCTCAGGCGGCTCTTTGTCTTTTCCGTCTTCGCCGCCCTTTTTTTCTTTATCGGGTATTTTGACCAGCAGTTTTTTGTTGCGGTTCCAGCGGAAAAGCATGAATAAACAAATAAGCGCGAGTGTCCAAACGCCATCAAAAACCAGCCAGGCAAAGCCGTTTACCTGACCGGATGTATTTGTTCCCGGAGTGCTGCCTTGCCCTTCTCGGCCCTGCGGGCAAAGCACAATGTTCGGATTTCCATGCTGGCGCTTGCAAACTATCAGGTCGCCTTCATTGCCCGTGGCAGCGTCGGATTCCGCTCCTTGTTCTTGTGCGGAGGCAGAGGAGATGAGAGCCGGCTCTGCAAGGGTAAAAAAAACAACAAAAAGAAAACAGGCGATTTTCTTCATTGTTGGGCTCCTTATGTTCTGTCAATGAGCATTATTGCCTATACCGTACTATACGTTTTGGCCAAAAACAAATTTATTGTTCGCCGCCGCGCGTTGACCCGTGGCCTTTTTTGTGCCAAAATGAGCGAGAAAAAATTACGGGCCTATAGCTTAATGGCAGAGCATCCGGTTTGCATCCGGAAGATGGGAGTTCGATTCTCCCTGGGTCCACCCGAGCCACCGGGACATCCGGGATGCTGGGGTTCGATTCCCCCCGGGTCCATTGGCCCACCACAATTTATCGGGACATCAGGAAAATATGCGACGGAGATAAAGAAATTTGCAAAATTATACAATAAAGATAAGTAATTACTTTATAAAATAAATATGAAGTATTGTATTGAATGTAGCCGCAATAAGGCAACTCGGGGAGATTTTTGTGACTCCTGTTTCAAGGAAACAAAAATATGCCGTAGGTGTCAACAACGGAAAAGTATTTTTGAATTTGAAAAGAATCAGAAAAGTATTGCCGGTAAAGTATCAAGAAGGGGTGAATGTAGAGAGTGTCGCAAGTGGAAACGACCTATACCCGATAAAGCAAGAGAGGAATTTGAAAAAACAAATCCACAGCCACCCATAGGCAAGCCTTTTCATTGTCCCATTTGTAATAGAACGATAATCAGGCAATACAAAAATGATGTTGTGTTGGATCATTTCCACGATAATGGGAAGATAAGAGGTTGGATTTGTAGAATGTGCAATAACAGTATGGGTATGATGGAGGATGATGTGAACATATTGAAACGGGCTATAAAATGGTTACAGGGTACTCTTAAATAGTAAGAATTAAATTAACCTATATTAAGGTTGTAACCGCTCTTATTTATTTTTAAAAACAGGGATTTTTGCTTTAATCTTTCTTCAGCTATTTTGCAATATTCGGAAGAGATATCAATGCCGATGAAATCTCTTTTATTAAGTTTAGCCATTTTACATGTAGTTCCACTGCCACACATTGGGTCAAGTACCACATCACGAGGATTTGACCAGCTTATGATATGGTCTTGTACCAGCTTTTCCGGGAATATAGCGGGATGTTGATAAGCAATATTATCACTTGCAGAATGCCCCCTCCCTATGAGGTATTCCCAAACATTTGTTCGTCTGCCATATTTAGAATATCCGGCTCTTTTTA
>CAZDKA010000022.1:0-14759 GCA_964505815.1 uncultured Candidatus Saccharibacteria bacterium
CTTTTTCATACAACTCCATTATCTGAAGTTGCATTTCAAAAGAGAATTTCCGCATCCCTCATGTACATAGGGTGCATCGAGGTGGTGCACTTCAAAGTTCATTTCAAATGGGCTCAAAGGAGGGTCAAAACATGGACAAGATCCGTTTCACCTTCGAGGGCAAGAGCTATCAAGTCGGCATGGACGCCTACAACAAGGACCTTCCGATCAAGCTTCCGGACGGCCGTGTCCTCACGGTGAATGGTGGCTGGCTGGAGAGCATGCCGCCCCAGCCACAGGGGCTCCAGCTCCTCGAGTGCACCGAGGCCGTTGAGGCCAAAGGGGAGTGATGATGCGTTTTGCTTCGGCTTGACAACGATCATCCGGGGCGTTGGTTCCACGAGCACTAACTCAAAAAAGGGGGTGGCCAACATGGCTTGGCACAAAAAGGACCGAAGCGGGAAGAAGAAGCGCGACCGGCGGCGATGGAACGGGGTTTCAACATCGGGTCGGGCAGCTCGCATCGCGCGCCGACGCTACAGCCACAAGTCGGCCCGGCGTGGCTGGAAGAACCCGGCCCGCACTCAAGGGTACGGGGCTCGGTAGCATACCCAGCCGCAGTTATGCGTAAACGCGCAAACTGCGGCTGGGTACTTTTTTTATTTTTTGAAAAATGCTAATCTAGTTAGGTATAAATGGCTTTGTCAAAATTGTTAGGCGAAGCCGGAGCAATTTTGGTAACAAAACTTTTACCCCGTCAGGTGAGCGGAGTTCTATCTAACGGGGTGCTCAATTTTGTAATTTCGCTAAAGCTCAAATAAAATTGGCATGCAACGGATATTAGCAAAAGAAATCGTCGGGAAGACCGGGGAAAAAGTCCGCCTGATGGGCTGGGTTTCGGTTCGCAGGGACCACGGCAAGATTATTTTTATTGACCTTAGGGACCGCTGGGGAATTGTTCAAGTTGTTTTCACTCCCAAGAATGAAACGCTACTCAAAGAAGCCGATCGTCTACGGCCAGAATGGGTGATTAGTGTAGAGGGGATTGTGAAAGAGCGTCCTAAGGGTATGGAAAATCCGGAAATGCCGACTGGCAGCATTGAAATTGAAGCGGACGCATTAGAAATACTCAATGAATCCAAAACTCCGCCTTTTGCGCTGGACACTGATGGCTATGAGATCGGGGAGGAACAAAGGATGAAATACAGGTATCTTGATATACGCAGGCAACGCGTTAAAAAAAATCTTGATATTCGTCACAGCGTGGTAAAATTCATCCGCGACTTTATGGACGAGAAAGGGTTCATAGAAATAGAAACGCCTCTCCTTACCAAAACCACTCCGGAGGGAGCTCGTGATTATGTGGTTCCCTCGCGGCTCTATCCGGGTAAATTCTACGCACTGCCGCAGTCACCCCAACAGTATAAAGAACTTTTAATGATCGGCGGAATCGAACGATATTTCCAGATTGCGCGGGCGCTTAGAGACGAGGACCCGCGCGCCGACAGGCAGCCGGAGCACACCCAATGGGACTTTGAGATGTCATTTGTGGAACAGGAGGACGTTATGAAGGTGCTGGAGGAAGGCATCGTGAAGATGACCAAGGTATTGGAGCCGCTCACTGGTAAAAAGTTGCTGGCAAATCCACTTCCGCGATTAACTTGGCACGAAGCGATGGAGAAATACGGAACGGATAAACCGGACATAAGGCCCAGCCCCAAAGATCCCAATACCCTTGCTTTTGCATGGGTGATCAACTTCCCGCTTTTCGAATGGAGTAAAGACGAAAATCGATGGGATCCAATGCACCACATGTTTGTCTTGCCGAAAGTTGGTCAGGAAAAACTGCTTGATACTGATCCGGGGAAGGTTATTAGTACGCAGTATGATCTTGTTTGCAACGGGTATGAAATTTGCAGCGGGTCTATAAGAATCAACCGCCGCGACTTGCAGGAAAAAATTATGCAGATGATTGGTTTAAATCTAGAAAAGGCCAGAAGCCAATTCGGGCACCTTTTGGAAGCCCTTGAATTTGGCGTCCCTCCCCATGGCGGAGCAGCTCCCGGAATTGACCGCCTAGTGATGCTTTTCGCCGGAGAACCGAATATCCGCGAAGTGATCGCTTTCCCAAAAACCGGAGACGCGCGGGACCTTATGATGGACGCCCCCTCTGAACTTGACGAAAAACAACTTAAAGAGCTGCATCTTAAAATAATGGAATAACATAGTGGAATAACTGTCTTGTGAAAATCTTTTGTCGCTAATATAAGCTATCGCTGTTATTAGCGACAAGTATACTAAAAAGTTAAAAAGCATGCCGCGCGGCTTAGGCACAACACAACAAAAAATATTACTTCTGCTTCTTGGGGGTTTAGCTCTTGGGCTTTCTGGTTCGCCCAGACGGTATTTTAAAATACTTAAAGCAGTGAGGCGCGAGTGGGAAAAGATCGACCGAAGGGTACTTTACAGAACCATTCGGAGCTTATATGACTCACGTTTGGTTGAAGAGAAAGAGAACAGCGATGGTTCGGTAACTCTCGTTTTATCTAAAGAGGGCGAAAAGCGGGCGTTGACATTTAAGCTGGATGAAATGACAGTAAAAAAACCGAAAGTGTGGGATAAAAAATGGCATTTGGTAGTGTTTGATATCCCGGAGCACAGCAAAAAAGTCCGTGATGCGCTTCGTTTTCGCCTCCGGCAGATTGGCTTTTACGAATTACAAAAAAGCGTATTTGTACACCCGTATCAATGCCGGGACGAGATAGAGTACCTCATAGAGTTTTACCAAATAAGACCGTATGTTAGACAAATTATCGCAGAGATGATTGATAATGAATTGCACTTACGACAAAGGTTCAATCTTTTATAGCCCTTTGTAGTTTTGTCGCATATAAGAACGATCGCGTATAAATGCGACATATCCAAAAATTCTAAAATGAAAATATCGGAACGGTTTTATTAAAACTACTTTACGGAGTGAAGTTTCTCATATAAAGTACCACCATGGTCTTCCAGGTTAAGCAGGAAAAATTTGAAGGGCCGCTTGACCTCCTCTTGGATCTCATTAAAAAAGAGAGGCTTTCTATCAACGAGATTTCTCTTGCCAAGGTGACCGATGAGTATGTCGCTATGGTGGAGGCGCTTTCTAAAGAAGGCCGTCTTGATCAGGAATCACTTGCCGAGTTTTTGGTGATTGCCGGCGAGCTTTTGCTGATCAAATCGCGGAGCATCCTCCCAGGGTATGCGGCAACTCCGGAGGAAGAAGCGTCCATTGAAGAGCTTGGGCGGCGGCTTGAGACCTTGAAACAAATGCGGGAACTTTCTCATGAACTGGGAGAGAGAGCTCGCGGCCGGCATTTTGTTTTCTCCCGTGAGGCCTATCTCGGAATGGAGCCGCTGTTTTATCCGCCAAAACGGCTTAAGCTTCAAGATCTTGCCTCGGTGTTTCTAAAAGTGTATGAGGCGCTTCCTAAAATTGAGAAACTTGCCGAGGAGAGGATTAAGAAAATTATTTCGCTTGAGGAAAAAATAAAGGAATTGCAGGAGATGCTCTCTTTAAAAGTGGAGAGATTGTTTTCGGAAATAGTGAAGAGCGGAAAGGAAAAGGCCGAAATTATCGTGAGCTTTCTGGCGCTCCTGGAGCTTGCCAAGCAAAGACTGGTTCAACTGCATCAGGAGGAAGCGTTTGGGGAGATTAAAATTAGAGGGACGTAGAGGTTCAGCATACCATTTCTTTTTCACGTCTCTATCTTTTAGAAAATCGCTTCGCGATTTTCACGCCTAAGGATCCCACTGCCAGCCCGATGAAAAAGAAACGGTATGCCTCACCAAATAGTCAGAGTAATTTTTATCTGTTATGGAACTGAAGCATATTATTGAAAGCATTCTTTTTTTGCATGGCGAGCCGATTTCCATTGAGCGGCTGGCAAAACTCGCCAAAGAAAAAAAAGCGGCGGTGGAGGCCGCTCTGGATTTACTTCGCGCTGACTATAAAGGGCGCGGGATCGCGCTTCTTGAGAAAAACGGCGAGTGGCAATTGGGCACTAATCCGGAAAACAGGGAATGGGTGGAGAAATTCGTGAAAAGCGAATTCTCGGAAGAGCTTACAAAGGCGGCTTTGGAGGCGCTCGCCATAATTGCTTATAAAGGCCCGCTGACCAGGGCAGAGGTTGAATACATACGAGGCGTTAATTCGTCTTTTATGTTAAGAGGCCTTCTTATGCGCGGCCTTGTGGAGCGCAGGGAAAATCCGAAAGACGCGCGTTCCTATCTTTACGAGATCAGCTTTGATTTTCTGAAGCATTTTGGATTGACCAGTAAGGATGAACTACCGCAGTTTGCGGAGCTGCGACAAAAAGAAATCGAGATGGTCACTTCGGAAGATGCCACAATCAGTGAGCCAATTGGGCCAGAGTGACACTTCCTATAATGGAAGAAATATAAGAGGTGCCATGGTGGATTGGGGCACGATGGAAATACTATTCGCTTATTCGCACGAATAAGCGAATAGTGCGCAAACTTATAATACGAGGATTAAAAAATGAAGAGAAAACGGCTTGATGATATTTTAGTTGAACGGGAGTTCGTAGAGGATAAACAAAAAGCGTTTATAGTTGTCACCGAAGGCAGGGTATTTGTGAACGGACAGAAAGCCGTTTCACCTGCCCAAATCGTAGGACAGAATGACAGAATTGAAGTCCTCAGGGGGCGTGAATTTGTCGGACGCGGAGCGTATAAACTCGAAGCCGCTCTTGTAAAGTTCAACATTGATGTTCATGGAAAAATTTGCGCCGATGTTGGGTCAGCTATCGGTGGATTTGTGGAAGTGCTTCTGAAACGCGGAGCAAAAAAGGTGTATGCTATTGATACGGCATTCGGCAAGCTTGATATTAAATTAAGGAATGATCCGCGGGTGGTTCTTATGGAAGAAACCGATATCCGGAGCGCGGCCTTACCCGAGCCAATTGAACTCGCAACAATAGACGTTTCACTGATTTCGCTTCGCGAGATTCTACCGAGGATCAAAAAATTTTTGGCGCAAGGCGCTGAAATTATAGCGCTTTTCAAGCCGCAGTATGAGACGCGTGATCAGTCAATATTGCGGCACGGCGTAGTAAAAGATTCCGCCGCGCGCATTGTCCTGCTTGACGGCTTCCTTACCTGGGCAGGAGAGAATAACTGGCGCATCCTCGGCAAAATTGAATCGCCAATAAGAGGAAACGAAGGCAACGTAGAATACCTTTTGCATATACAACCAAAATGATTCTTACCATTGTTTTTTTCATATTGTTGATTGGGGTTCTCGTCCTCATTCACGAGTTCGGGCATTTTTTTGCCGCTAAAAAATTGGGAGTGAGAGTGGACGAGTTTGCGTTTGGTTTTCCGCCGCGGCTCTGGAGTTTTGTGAGAGGCAGTACGCGCTACGCCCTGAATCTTCTGCCCATAGGCGGCTATGTAAAAATTTTCGGTGAAGGCGGCGAGGGTGAGGGTGAACACGAAAGTTTTATTTCGCGCCCGGTCTGGCAGCGCTTTGTCATTGTGTTCGCCGGAGTGGTGATGAATATAATGCTCGCCTGGGTTTTTTTCTCTTCCGGCGCTGCTTATGGCATTCCGACAGCCGTTACTCCGGAAAATGAAGACAGGGTCCAGAACGTAAAAGTCGGCATTATCGGCGTGGCCGAGAATTCACCGGCCAAGGCCTCCGACATTCGCTTCGGAGACGCCTTAAGCTCGGCCGAGAGCGAAGGAGCCAGGGCGGTCATCAAAGAAATTGAGGACTTCCAGAAATTCGTTGACGCGCATCTTGGCAAAGAAGTTGCCGTTGAGATAGAGCGCGGCAAGGAAATATTAATAAAGAAAACAACGCCGCGCTCCACTCCGCCTTCAGGCGAGGGGCCGCTCGGGGTTGTCCTTTCCAAAATCGGCATCATCAAAACTCCCTGGTATCTTGCCTGGTGGGAAGGACTGAAGATGCTTACCGCGTCCATCGCGGCAATAGTCCTCGGGCTTGCCGGGCTTATCCGGGATCTTTTCGCGACCGGAAAAGTGAGCGCCGATATTTCCGGACCGGTTGGGATTTTCTTTTTTGCCCGCGACTTTAGCGAGCTCGGCTTCTCTTATCTTCTGCAGCTTGCCGCGATTCTTTCGGTTAACCTCGCCGTATTGAATGCCCTGCCTTTTCCAGCGCTTGACGGCGGCCGGATGCTCTTTTTGGCTCTTGAGAAAATCAAGGGGTCAAAAGTAGACCAGCGCTATGAGCGCGTAATTCACACCGCGGGTTTCATCATTCTTATCATATTGATGGTTGCCGTAACCTACCGGGACCTTGCAAGGATATTTTAAAAGAGGTATACTGAAAATAATGAGAAAAACGAAATTACAATTAAAACAGGTGTCGGCGGCATGCGTTGTTGGTGCCTGCCCTGCTCTTTTTAAGAGCAACCGCAAAACTTATGTGGTTGTCGGCAGCCGTCTTTCCGTAAAAGAAGCAAAGGCCGTTCTCGCGGGAAAAGTCGCAAAGCACGAGACTGTGGTTGAGATTCCGCTGGATATTCTGAAAAAGAAATAGGTGTCGATAGCGGCAATTAGCAAGTAAGCGCTGTTGCTTGCAATTTTGTCCGTTCCATGCTACACTTCTTTTTGCGCCCCGAATAACGGCGCATAAAGGTCATTTATTTATTCAATTGCAGACGAAGAAGTATCTATTTTTGACGAATCATCGATGGCCCGCGAATATGTAGAATGTCGCTTGAGTGTTCGTAAAAATAGTATGTATTCGCGAGCTTAGTAGCAGATGTTCCAAAGAGACGATCAGGGCGGAGGAATGGCTCCGCGCCCCATGTTCAAGCCGAAAGACGGCGTGATGTGGGTGTGCGCAGAGTGCAACGCCGAAATCTCGGAACTTCCGTTCAATCCGAGAGTTGACGAGAAAGGTGTACCCACCTCCCCGCTCTACTGTCGCGATTGTCACCGTGCGCGGATGGGCAACCGTCCGCGAAGTGGTGGCGGCGGATTTCGCAGGTTTTAAGAAATCAAAATCCCCTCAATTGAGGGGATTTTGATTTTAAGGGTTTTGTCTCCGACATCGCGTCGGAGTTACAAAACCTTTACCCCGCCCTCTATGCTGTTGGTTATTTTAGTGATAAATTTAGTTATGGACAAAAATCTTACAAAATGTAGTAAACAAAACCGCGGTCGCTTAGAGGGCGGGGTGCTCAATTTTATAGTTTCGCTAACGCTCAAATAAAATTGGCATGCACTACAACTACCTAATAATCGGGGGGGGAATTGCCGGCATTACCGCTGCCGAAACCGTACGAGCTCACGATCATACCGGCACCATCGGGATCATTTCGCACGAAAATCATCTTTTGTATTCCAGGGTTATTCTGCCGCATTTCGTCAAAGGCAAAGTCCGCAGAGAACAGGTTTTTTTGCGGACCCTGGACGATTTTGAAAAAACGAACATTGACCTTATCCTCGGCAAGGAAGCGGTTTTTCTCAATACCTCTAAAAAGGAAGTGCAGCTAAAAAGCGGCGAGGTTTACTCTTTTGACAAACTGCTTATTGCTTCAGGTGGTGCGCCGAAGCCAATGGGTATTCCGGGGGAGGCCGTGCCCGGCATTTTTCGCCTGCATACCATTGATGATGCCGATCGGCTTATAGCAGCCCTGTTGCTCGCAAAGAACGCGATAGTTATAGGCGGCGGATTCATTGCTCTTGAATTTCTGGATATCATGCACGTTCACAAGCTTACGATTACGCTTTTATGCAGAGATAAGAGCTTTTTTGAGGGGGCGCTTGATGATGCGGGCGGCGAATTGATGACCAAAAATTTCTTGAGAGCCGGCATTACCCCAATTTTCGGAGACGAGGTTGATGCTTTTGGCGGCGATGGGTCGCTCTCCGGCCTCCGCACAAGATCGGGGCAGTTGTTAAAAGCCGACATTGTCGGCATTGGCATTGGTCTTAAGCGTAATGACGATTTCTTGCTCGGCACCGGTGTCGGCGAGGGGCCGGGGCAGGGCGCCAAAACTAACGAATTTTTGGAAACAGCCGTTACAGACATTTTTGCCGCGGGTGACATCGCGAAATATTTTGATGTGTTCTCCGGAGAGCACCATCAGCACGGAAACTGGACAAACGCATTTCTCCAAGGAAGGGTGGCCGGCCAGAACATGGCGAGTGCCGATAAAATCCCGTTTGTTGGCGTTCCATTCTATTCCATCACCAACTTAGGGCTACACATTACTTTTCTCGGAGACGTCGGCGAAAAGGAAGGCGTTACTGCCATCTCGCGCGTAGAACCTAACACCAATCGCTACGAGCGCTTCTTTTTAAAAGATGATATTCTGGTCGGCGCCGTATTAATAAATATGTTTCATGATAAGCCGGTCCTGACCGAGCTTATAGAAAAAAAGATTCCCATCGGAAAGAAACGCGCGGATCTCGCTGATATGGCTTTTGATGTCAAGACTCTTCTCGCTGGGGGTTGACAGAACAAAACCGCAGGGAGTAGGGTGTAGTGGTATGGAACCAAACAACACAGAATCAAATACATCTGTATCGGAGTCGGATAAACTTCTTGTCCCAGGCGCAATTATTGTTGCTGGTGTGCTTATTGCCGGAGCGGTAATCTATAGCGGCGGTTTTATTGGGAATAGGGCTCCGAGTCAGGGAGGAACGGCCGCAATCGGCGATACTCCTCCAACAAATCAAAACATTGAAGACGACGATCCTTATCTGGGAAGCCCCGATGCTCCTGTAGTACTTGTGGAGTTCAGCGATTTTCAGTGCCCGTTCTGCCGTCGGTTTTGGAGGGAAAGCTTACTGCAACTTACGGATAAATACATAAAGACCGGTAAGGTTCGGTTTGTCTATCGCGACTTCCCGATCTCCAGCATTCATCCAGGCGCTGAGCCAGCCGCGCTTGCCGGAGAATGCGCTGATGATCAGGGAAAATTCTGGCAGATGCACGATAAGATTTTTGGTGAACAAGACAAGGCCGGGCAAGGAACAATTCAGTTTACTCTAGTCGATCTCAAGCGCTGGGCACGAGAAGTTGGGCTTGATGGAGATGCGTTTGATGCGTGTCTCGACAGCCAGAAGTATAAGGCGGAAGTTGCGAAAGACGCTGCAGACGGAAGCGCTTTGGGTGTGACTGGCACACCGCACGTTTTTGTGAACGGAAAACTCCTGATTCGCGGGGCGCTACCATTTGAGCAGATTGACCAGTTGATTCAGCAGGAACTCGCCGGCAAATAATCGTAATAAATAAACCCGCTGCGTATACGCAGCGGGTTTTGTTTGCTCCGTTTGAGTTATCCACACACTACCTTCTTGCACATTGAGGACAGTCATGCTAATGTTTCTATGATTATTCAACTATGATAACAAAAAATATGCATATTAACGAATTAGCGCGCACATTCGGCCTCCTCCAGGATCCCTTACGGCTTCGGCTATTTATCCTCCTCGTTCATCTGGGCGAGGGCGGCAAGAAGCTCTGCGTATCTGATTTTGCCGAAAAACTCGGCAGTTCGCTTTCCAACACCTCCCATCAGCTTCGAAAACTCGAACTTGCCGGAATTGCGAACAGGGTGCGTCACGGCAGAATGATCTGTTATCAATTTCGCAGAACACCAGTTAATATGAAGTTGTATAAGTTTTTAAGGTCGAGTTTATAACCACTACGAAAGTATGAATCCTTCCGATAACCACTACGAAGGTACGAATTAGTACGAAAATTACGAATCATTCGTACTATTCGTAATTATTCGTAACTTCGTAGTAAAATCGTAACTTCGTAGTAAATGTATGCCAAAAGTAACAATCTACACTACACCGACCTGTGTCTACTGCAAGATGACCAAGCAGTTCTTTAATGACAACAATGTCGAGTATCAGGAGGCCGATGTCGCGAAAGACGCGGTAGCTCGCGAAGATATGATTAAGAAATCCGGCCAGCTCGGCGTCCCGGTCATTGATATAGACGGCAAGCTTGTGATTGGCTTTGATCAGGCAAAGTTATCGGAGCTGTTAGGAATTAAATAAATGCGACTCCAATTTACGAATTTCACTCGAATGATTCGAATAATTCGAGTGCATTCGAGTATTAGAGTCGCTTTTGCATGTTGCTCGAGTTCTACGGCAAAGAATGCCCTCATTGTAACCGTATGCAACCCTTGGTAGAACGGCTTGAAAAAGAGACCGGCGTTAAGGTTGAAAAATACGAAGTGTGGCATGATGCCAAAAATGCTGAGAAAATGGAAGAGTACGATAAAGGCCTTTGCGGCGGCGTGCCATTTTTCTACAACACCGAAACCAAGAAGCATATCTGCGGTGAGGCGACCTACGAGCAGCTTGGGGCGTGGGCAAAAACATCAATATAATGGCAACGAAGATTTTTGGCTACATTGTTATTTTTGCAGTCGCGACCCTGGTCGGTTTTTTCGGTTATCAGCGCTTCACGCGTGAAGAAGCCGAATTGCCAAAAGGGGAGCCGCAGACGATTTCTAATATGGCCCAGAAGGGCGAACGCAAAATTTTTATAACTGATGGCGTCAAGCACTCTATACAGCTTGATGAGATTCTTTCCGGCGGTCCGCCCAAAGACGGCATTCCGTCCATTGATAATCCAAAATTTATTTCGGTGCATGAGGCCGAGAAACTCATGAAAGATGATGAGCCCGGAGTTGCGTTTTCACGCGGCAGGACGCACCGCTTTTATCCTTACCAGATTCTTGTCTGGCATGAGATTGTCAACGATACGGTTGAAGGCGAACGGATTCTCGTTACCTATTGCCCGCTTTGCCTTACTGGTTTTGTTTTTGACCCAATTGTAAAGGGAGAACGAGTAGAATTCGGGACATCCGGGAAGCTGTGGAAATCAAATCTTGTCATGTATGATCGGGAAACCGACAGCTTGTGGTCGCAGATTTTGGGAGAAGCCGTAGTTGGCGAGATGACCGGAACAAAACTAGCGCTGCTCTCTTCAGACCAGGTGCGTTTTGGCGATTGGAGTAAATTGCATCCTGACGGCCAAGTGCTTTCTCGTGATACAGGAGCTACTCGCTTCTATGGCTCAAACCCCTACGGCGGCTATTTTGAGCCGGTTGATTTCGCGCGCAATCTTGCCGGATTTAAAGATCAACGCCTTCCGGCCGACGCCTTTATTTTTGGAGTTGTGGTTGGCGGTAAAGCCAAGGCCTATCCCACCGAGGCAGTCAAGGCCAAAGGGACAGTTGAAGATGAGTTCCAAGGAATAACTTTTGTTCTTCGCTACGAGAAAGATGTTGATGTGGTGCGAGTGTTCAAGCAAAACCCCGACGGCACCACGGAGCGCGTGAATCCGTTTAGCGCGTTTTGGTTTTCGTGGGTAGCCGCCCATCCTCAAACAGAAGTTTACAAATGAAATGTATTATAAATAAAGGTCGGTATTATTCGTTTATAACCCGGTTCATTTTTATGCACGACAAACAACACGACGACAAAACGAGCGTATGCATGGCCTGTGAATGTCCGTGTGATATGCACAAAGAACACACCCACGATCATGCCGAGCCCGATCGGCACCAAGGTGAGAAAAGATGCATGGCCTGCGAGTGTCCATGCGACGAACACAAAAACCACACCTGCGGGTGTTGTTAGATTAGATATGCAGAAATTACTTTTGGTTCTGGTTCTGCTTATTTTTGCCGCAGCAATTTTCGGCGGATACGCTGGATTTATATTCTTTCTTACCCGCGTGCTTCCTGAGACCTCGCTATACGGACTGATACTGGTGGCAGTGGTTGCTGGTGTAGCCGGGTTTTTTAACCCCTGCGCATTTCCGTTGCTCCCTGCTTATCTTGGCGGGTTTCTCCTGGAAGGAGTCAAGAAGCCGGGCGGCGCTATTTTCCGTTCGGGCCTAAGTTCGGCTCTGGGAGTCATAACTTTTAACATTATTTTGGGGGCGGTTTTGGCTATTCTGGGAGCGGGGTTTGGCGCCTCTTTTGGAATTACCGGTCCGGAGAGCAATGTTTATGTTCGTGGGCTAAGAATAGTCGTAGGAGCGTTTCTTGTTTATCTTGGCTTGAGCCATGCTGCGGGGCGCGGAAATCCGTTTTCTTTTCTTGGCAGGTTTTGGAGCCATCCTAAACTTCCCCAGAATCAAGGGAGTAATTTTGGTAAGTTTTATAGCTACGGCTTCGGATACACACTCCTTGGTATTGGCTGCGGGGGACCGATTCTGGGGAGTTTAGCCATCTTTGCGCTATCTTCCGGCGGATTTCTTTCAGTGCTGCTTAGTTTTTCAATTTATACCTTTACCATGGCCGCGCTTATGGTGTTTACATCGATACTCATCGGTTTTTCAGAAGTGTCTTTGATCGCTCGACTCCGCGCCTCGGTAGTAACAATTCAACGAATCTCCGGGGTTTTGATATTCTTGGTCGGCGTGTATCTCATTATTTCCTCCATTTTTGTCCGAGAATTTGCCAGGTTATTTTTTCCATGAGACGACGTATCTTAACTTGGTTGGGAATTGTGGGCAGCGCCTCCTGTTATGTAGCCATGTTTCCGCTATCACTCGTTGGTATTTTAGGGCTTTTGAGTATTTCTTCGTCCGCAGTTATCCCGGCACTCAATGCTTATATGGTCTCACCGCTTTTCCAGCCGATTTTACTTTTCTCGATTGTTCTCCTTATCGTCGGAATGGTCCCTTTCGGGAAAACCGCAACAGCACTTTCCATCGCGGCCGGAGTTCTTATATTCGTGAGCATGAATGTCTCAATGCGGCCATGGATATTTCTGTTTTCGTTTTTTGTCCTCGCCGTTGCCCGGATAGTAGGAATGTATCAAAGGGAGCGGGCGTTCTCCTTTCAAGCACTCCTTGTATCAGCACTCCCATTTATTCTTATTGCGTTGATTCTGGGTCTTAGTACGTATATATGAGTCCGTTTATTCGGTATAAAATCGTGGCAATAATTATTGCCGGAGCATTCAGCGGCATCTTTCTTGCTAGGATTTGGAATCAGCCGCTTTCGGTTTCATTGCAGCCGCGTCTCTCGTACGATTTGGCGTTTAAGAATTATGATGGCGAAACAGTTACATTTTCTGATTTTCGGGGGACTCCGCTCGTGATCAACTCTTGGGCGGCCTGGTGTCCGTTTTGTGTCAAAGAGCTTCCTGATTTTGCCAAAATACAAGAAGAGTTTGATAAAAAAATTGTTGTGATTGCCATTGATCGCGCCGAGCCACTGGAAACTGCCAAAAAATTTTCAGATGAAGTTGGCGTGACCGGGCGCCTTGTGCTCTTGCTTGATCCCGGCGATTCGTTCTATAGGGCGATCGGCGGCTTTACCATGCCCGAGACCATTTTTGTGAATGCCGACGGTGTTATTATTGATCATAAGCGCGGCCCCATTGACGCTGATGAGATGCGCGGCCGCATAAAAAGAGCTTTTCAAATATGATTGAACTTCCGCTTGCGGTGTCGGCTTTTATCGCAGGCTTGCTCACTTTTTTAGCGCCCTGCACCCTCCCGCTTATGCCGGGGTATTTGAGTTTCATCAGCGGCGTCTCGGCCGAGGAAATGAAGGACGAAAAACAGCTCCGCCTGGCCCGAAAAAAGATTTTCCTGAACGGCGTGATGTATGTAGTTGGTTTTTCGGTTATTTTCATTGTATTTGGAACTCTTGCCGGGTTTGCCGGAACGGTGTTAGCGCCTTTGAGAATATGGCTCAGTAGGATCGGCGGAGCATTCGTGATTATTTTTGGTCTTTATATGATAGGTGCCGTCCGCCTGCCATTTTTAGCAAGAGAGCTGCAGTTTCGCCTGCCGCTTCTTGAACGCGGCAAGCCGATAAATTCGTTAATTCTCGGCATGGCCTTTGCTATTGGCTGGACGCCCTGCGTCGGTCCGATCCTTGCTTCCATTTTGCTTCTTGCCTCTGTCTCGGCCACGGCCTTTCAAGGCCTCTTGCTTCTTTTTATTTTTTCGCTCGGCCTTGCGATTCCGTTTTTGCTGATCGCTGTCGGTGTTAGCAGGGCAGCACACTTCATAAGCCGCATAACACCGCTTTTGAATGCGGTATCAATCATTGGCGGTATTTTCTTGATAGGACTCGGCATTCTACTTATAACCGGCAACTTCGTGCTTCTGATTTCGTACGGCTATCGCTTATTCCAATTTATTGAATATGAGCGCCTGTTGGATTACCTCTAGATGAAAACATTCTCACATTCTGCAGAATGTGAGAATGTTTTGTAAAGAAACAGGAGGGGCATCGCGGCGTATAGAGAAAAAAGAAAAACGGCTCATTTGGAGCCGAGCCGTTGGAAGAGCCGCTCTATTTTCTTGTAGTGGACCCATGCGGCAAAACCGCAAAGGGCCAGGATTGATCCAATTATCGTAAGCGTCTTACCAGTTATCGATGGCTCTTGTATTAAGTATATGACCGTAAGTAGTATGATCATACCGATCGCCGCCGCGCAGAAAGCTAACAATCTTACCACTCCGGCACCTCCTTTTAAAAGATCAAAAAGAAAACTGCTTGAATAATACAGCACTACTTGTTAAAAGTCAACAGAGCAGAGTTAAACCGGGCAATAAAAAAACTATGAGATAAACATAAAAAGTGTTATGGAAATGCACGAATCCATAAAAGATTTCAATAAACAGTTTGCATTTGAGCCGGAAATTGTAAACGGCGAGCGGCTCGGTATGTTTCGTACATTTATCGTCGCCGGCATGGGCGGTTCCAACCTCAGCGCAGGGCTTGTTAAAATATGGAAGCCCG
>CAZDKA010000023.1:0-6822 GCA_964505815.1 uncultured Candidatus Saccharibacteria bacterium
GTCCATGCGGCGCCCCAACGGGACATTCTGGGCCTCGGTAAGCCCGAATTATCGCGCCATGTGGCTCCGCGACACCCTCTACTGCGTATTTGCATACTGGTATCTCGGCGATTACGAAAAACTTAAGAAAGGCATCCGGGTGATTTTTGATCTTTTCAAGAAATATCGCCCAAAAATAAAGACTCGCATTGCCTCTCCCAAAGACATTGCCGGCGGGGTACTGCATGCCAAATACGACGCCGACACGCTCTCGGAGATTGCGACCGATGACAACTGGGCGCATAACCAACTGGATGTCATCGGGCTTTTCCTCCACGTCGTAGCTGATCTTGATTTTAAGAATGTCCGCGTCATTAGAGACGAAGAAGATGTCCGTACACTGGAACTGCTTGTCGCCTACTTGAGGAGCGTTGAATACTGGCAGGAGCCGGATTTCGGAATGTGGGAAGAGTGCAAAATTCATCATAGCTCTTCCATCGGCGCGGTGGTCGGCGGTCTTACCCGCATCAGGAATCGCAGAATTGTAGATGTGCCTGACACGCTGATACGAGCCGGAGAACAAGCTCTTCGCGAAATCCTGCCGCATGAATCACGGGATGCCTGCCGTATTCAGCATCACAAACACGATTGCGACTCGGCCCAACTCTCCCTTTTCTGGCCATACAATGTGGTTCCTAATCCAGCGAAAGCCGACGAGCTTCTATCACGGATTATTGCCGGACATATAAATGGCGAGCGCCATAACTTAGTCCAGCGCCATGGCCTGAACCGCTACTGGGGAGACGATTACTATCGCTCAACACTTGAGCACTACCGCGGTGTCTCGGCCGAGTGGCCGATGTTCCTCTTTTGGATTTCAATCATTTATTCCCAGCGCCACGAATACGACAAAGCCGCTGCCTGGTTTCGTAAAGGCGCTGAAGAGGTGGTTGACGACAAAATTCCGGAGGCCTATCAAAACGGCCGGCCAAATGACCAAACACCTCTTGCCTGGGCGCACGCCATCGCCCTTGTTGCTTGGTCAAAGCTTCCGGAAGAGACGCAGAGAAAAGTAAACACGAATTAAAAAACGCTCGAAATCCGAGCGCTTTTTATTAGAACCCATCTTAAAAATGGCTTTGCAGGCGAAATCGAGCGAATTTCGCAGCGAGGCCGCCGCCGCAGGAACGATTCGTACTAGAAGTACGATGAGTTCCGAGAAGGCGGCCGTAGCCGAAATTCGCCGATCGAAGCCCAAATGCATTTTTGAGATGGGTTCTAGCTAATAATCAGCGTCTCGGCTTTTTCCGGCTCGGCCATGACCTCCAGCACTACTTTTTCCATGTGAATAGAGCGAGAACCCTTTATCAGTACGCTATCGCCGGCCTGAAGCATACCATCAAGCTTCCGCCCGGCTTCTGACGGATCGTCAAAAACAAAGACGTTTGACGACTCAAGCCGCCGCGCATGGGGTTCGGCGCCGCGCGTTTTGGCCTCATCGGCAATGAATCGCGCTCTCTGGCCTACGGCAAGCAGTATGTCGGCGGAATCCGCGGCGTAGTCGCCAATTGAGCGGTGGGCCTCTTCGGTGTATTTTCCTATCTCGGTCATATCTCCTAAAACCGCGATCCTCCGCTTAGCCGTAATTTTTGCGAGTAATTCAAGCCCGGCACGCATTGATTCCGGCGAAGCGTTGTAAGTGTCGTCAATTATCCAGCTGTCTTTTATTCCTTTGAGAAGACGGCCCCTTCCGGGCGGCGGCTCGTATGATTCCAAAGCTTGGGAAATTTGGACCAGATTAAGATTCAAACAAATACCAACCGCGGAGGCGGCCGCGGCCGAATAGGCCGGGGGCCGGCCAAAGGCCTTGTGTATGCGCATCGGAACAACAGTGCCGCGGTGTTCTATCTTGAAAGATATGCCGTCAGGAATGTCTATGCCGTCCTTTTCAAGATTTCTAAGTTCAAAGTTGGTAATCCGAAAATCGGCGTGCTCGTCAAAGCCGAAAGAAATCTTCTTCGCTGACCCGCGGTCTTTTACTTCCAGTACGACTTCGTCGTCAATATTGTATATGGCCGAGCCATCAGGCGGCAGGGCTAAGAAGAGCTCGGCTTTTTCTTTGGCGACATCAAGCGGGTCAGCATAAAATTCAACATGCGCCGGCACCTCGCCGATTGCGGTCAGCACCGCAACTTGCGGAGCGGCTATACGTGAGAGGTATCGGATATCGCCCGGCCTGTCCGCGCCCATCTCCAGTACAAGAACTTCTGGGAAATTCTTGTCGCGGATCAAAACGCGGATTGCTACGCGGACCAACGCAGAAAACCAACCGAATACGTTCCAACTATAATGCGGAATGCCCAGTATGGTAAGCGGCAGGCCGATTTCAGTATTGTAGTTTTTCTCTGCTCTACGGACGCGGTACTTGGTTTTGAGCACCGCAAAAAGGGCCTCGCGGGTTGAGGTTTTCCCCACCGAGCCGGTAATGCCGACAACAATCGGCTTATATCGCCGGATCGTGGCTTGGGCGAGGATGGCGAGTACTTTTTGAAGAATGGATGTCATAGAAATTCAAAATGCAAAAATCAAAATGACAAATCAAAATTCAAAGTTAAGCGCATCGTCACAGAATCTCTTGATCTTTTCATGCTCTCTTTCGAGGTCAAAGGTTCTTCTGTCAAATCCTGGAATGTCGTTGAGTAATCGAAATCCCTTGGATTTCAAAAATCTTATCATGTTCTTCTCCAGCGATTTTCGGGCCGTCGTCTGTAGATATCGAACCTCCACTTTATATCCTTTCTCGTGAAAATGTTGTATGGCTTCCCCCACTTTAAAATCAGTAGAAGCTTGAGGGCTTGCGACAAGATATTCTCCGACCCGCCTCCGCAATTTTCCTGACTCACCCACGTAAAAAGGAACCTCCTTTTCATTTTTTATTACACATAAAATATACACCGCATTTATACTTGGAAGGCGGGGTATCTCCGTTACCGCAAAATTTTTTAATTTTGCGTTGTCATTTTGCATTTTGATTTTTGAACTTTGAATTTATTTTTCATCCGGCGGTATTTCGTAATAATTAAGAATGAATTCGGCAAGGTCGTGGAAAGCCGGCGTTAAGGTATTGGCCGCAAAGCGGTTGCCTCTGGGTTTGACGAGCTGAAGCAGAATCAAAAATTTCGGGCGGAAGGCAGGCGCATATCCGGCAAAGGTATGAATCACCTCGTCGGAATATCCTCTCCGGTCTTTCAGGGGAATCTGCGCGGTTCCGGTTTTTCCGGCGACAAAATATCCTTTAACGCCGGCTTTATTCTCAAAGCCGCTCCGCACCGCCGATACTAACATTTTCGTCAGTGTCTCGGAAGTTTCGCGGCGGATCACCTCTGCTTTCTGTTTCGGAGAAAAAACCGTCTCATTGCCGGAATCATCAATTATTTTCTCAACTATATACGGCTTCATGAGCACTCCGCCGTTCGCAATCACCCCCATGGCCATAGCCATCTGGAGCGGTGTTACCGCAATGCCCTGGCCGAATGCCGCCGTCGCGAACTCAACCTCCCGCCCGCTCTGCAAATTTGAGATGTTGCCGGCAATCTCGTTAGGAAAGTCAATGCCGGATTTTATCCCGAAGCCGAAGAGCTCAATGTAATCCAAAAATCGGAAGTGGCCGAGCTTTTCTTCAACCCATACAATGCCGGTGTTCAATGATTTTTCCAGAACCTGAGTCATGGTCTGTATGCCATGGGCCTTGCCGTCAAAATTTTTTATGGTTACGCCGCCGAATACTACCGCACCGCTATCCTTATAGGTGGTCTCCGGCCGGAGCAGGCCCTCATTTAACGCTGCGGCCATGGTAATCGGCTTAAAAACTGAACCGAGTTCAAACTGGGAATCAACTGCCGGCATCCTGAATACCGAGTAATCCTTTTCTTTTGAGTATTCATTGGGATTAAAAGTGGGCCGGGCGGCCATTGCCAGAATTTTACCGGTGGACGGCTCAACAACAACGGCAATGCCCGATTCCGGCTGCCATTTTTTAACCAGCCGCTCAAGTGTTTCTTCCAGCACAAATTGGATATTGCGATCAATTGTCAGTATGACTGACGAGCCGTTTACCGGCGGATTCAAAATGCGCCTGCCCACCGCTGCGCATAATCCCGCGGCGTCGCGCTCGCACTCAAAGAACCCCGTTTCCCCGGCAAGGGCTTTATCATAATACTTCTCTATGCCGTATTCGCCATTTTCCTTTCTGCCGTCAAAACTCGTAAAACCAATAATTCCGGCGCCCAAAGCACCGGCTGGATATATGCGTCTAGAAACGTTCTCTATCCTGAACCCGGGAATGGCGAGCTTACGGATAAACTCAACGTCCGCGTCTGATAAATCTTTTTTTATAATCTCGTAAGCGTCTTTGCTGTTGCTTAGCTTTTTTTCAAGTTCCGCGCGGTCCAAACCAAGTTTCTCGTAAAGTGTTTCAACCACGCTTTGAGGATCTATGATATCGCGCGGAGAAGCAACGAGGGTGGCCACGTTGCGGCTCGGAGCAATGGGATGCAGGACTCCGGATTTATCCTGAAAAAAAATTCTCCCGCGCTCCGGTGGAAGAATTTCGGAGAAGACCTGCTGCTTGGCAGCGGCCTCAATGTATGAGCGGTGATGCACTATGGCTATTCTGAACACCCTGCCGACAAGCGCGGTAAAGGCGATCGCGAAAAAGACAAGTAAGATAAACAATCGCAGCCGCAGCGATTGGTAACTCTTCAAATAAGCCATCAGCGAACATTATACTATGGCAAGATCCTAAAGGTAGAGGCAACCTCTTCAGAGTCCCGCACGTAGCTAATACTCCCCACCTCCACCATTTTGCCGTCGCGCACCGCCTCTTTTTTGATAATCAGCGGAGCTCGGAGGGCTGAGAGCTCGACGCGTTTCTGCTTTTGCTCGTGCTCAAGTTCGTGAAGAGTTGCTTCAAGCGCGGGAATTTTTCTGCCATCCAGAACAATTACATTTATCTCAAATATATAAGTTGCCGCGGCAATAAGCGTCAAAGCTATGAAAATCGCTGAAAACCACCCGGGCCGCAGTGAAAAACGTTTATACAGCGCTCGCGAAACGTTAGCTAATGCGTAAAACTCGCCGTATGAAACGGCCGGAACCGGCACTAAGTGAGATATTACTTTTGCTATTAAGACGGTCATGCCAATGTTGTATAAATTTATAAGCCGAGCCCAATGCGAGGCGCAATAAATTTAGCCACAACATTGAGCACCCTGTTAAATAGCGCTTCGCGCTAATTTTACGGAGCAAAATTATTTAACAGGGTAAAGGTTTGCTAACCAAATTTTGTTCGTCCTGCGGACTTCAAAATTTGGAGCAAGCCCTTTATACTTTTTGAATTGCCCTTAATTTTGCTGACCGCGCTCTTGGGTTATCCATTTTCTCAGCTAATGTCGGGCTGATAACTTTTTTTGTAAGGGACACAACCTCTTTTCCTTCCACTACCTCTTTAAAAATGCGCTTAACGGCTCGGTCCTCCAGCGAATGGAATGAAATAACAGCTATTTTCCCGCCCGGAGGGAGGATGCGAACGGCCTCATGCAAAGCTTTTTCAATAAATGCGAGCTCGTCATTGACCGCGATCCGCAAGGCCTGAAAAGTCCTCGTTCCGCAGTGAATCCTTCCTCGGCAGTACCGAACAGGAACGGCCCGTGAAATAATTTTTATAAGATCTCCGGTTCTCGTTATCTTCGCCATTTTTCTCTCCACGGCTAATGCATGCGCGATTCTTCTTGAAAATCTTTCTTCGCCGTATTCGCGCAAAATGCTCTCTATCTTTGCTTCCGGCCACTGGTTGAGGATAATTTCCGCGGTCAGCGCCGTATCAGCCGGGTTATAGCGCATATCCAGCGGCTCGTCTCTCAGGAACGAAAACCCTCTTTGAGACGCTTCAGGGTGGTATGCACTAAAACCAAGATCAAAAAGGATTCCATCAAGCGGGGCCAGACGATGGCGTCGGACAATTGCTGCGATATTGACGAAATTGTCGCAAACAAGGTGAACATTTTTAACTTTTAATTTTGTTATTTCTTTCCGAAGGGATTCAATCAGCGCGCAGTCGCGGTCAATGCCTATGAGTTCCCCCCTCGGCCCTATTTTTTCAAGAATCGCGAAAGCGTGTCCCCCGCCGTTTACGGTCGCGTCAACATAATGTCCTCCGGGGCGCGGTGAAAGGATTTCAAGAACTTCCTTTACAAGAACAGGGCGATGCATCGCACTATAGGAGATTCAGCTCTCCGAGATCCGCAGCGATTGACTCTTTGGCTCCTTCCATCTCGTGAAGATACTCATGCCAGCGCTCCTCACTCCATAACTCCCCTCTGGTATGCATTCCCACTATTACCGCCCTGTTTTTTATCCCTGCTTTTTCCAAGAGAGAAGCCGGAACAAGAATTCTTCCCTGTGAATCAATCTCGCAGTGATTTGCCTGCGAAAGCATCATGCGCACCAAACCAATTTTATTGGACGGCAGTTGGGTGATTTTTTCGGCAAAACGCCGCCATTGGTCTATGGGGTAAAGGTGAAGGCACGGATCAAGTCCTTTTGTCACCACCACCCCTTCGGTAAGAGATTTACGGAATTTGGCCGGCAGGGCTATTCGTCCCTTCTCATCAACTGCGTGTTGATATTCGCCGATTAGCATGCGAATTTTATTTACGAGCGTTAGCGAGTAATCATAAAATTCAGCACCCTGTTAAATAGCGCTCCGCGCTAATTTTGCGAAGCAAAATTATTTAACAGGGTCCGCGATTTTGTTGCTGCTCTCCGCCAACTGGCGGATCGTAG
>CAZDKA010000023.1:6832-14404 GCA_964505815.1 uncultured Candidatus Saccharibacteria bacterium
ATTCAGCACCCCGTTAGATAGGGCGCAAAACGCTCATCTAATGGGGACAAAATCGGGAGTTATCCACAATTCATGTCACTTATCCACAGAGTTTTCCACTTTTCACCACTGTAAATATATTCTACCCCACTATTAAACACAACGTCAATTTTATGCGCCATTTTTGTGCTCTAAATGAAAAATCGGCATTTTGTGCCGATTTTTAATTGCAACCTAAGTTTTTATTCACAGATTATGCACTTTTATCAAACATTACGGCCGGAGAGCAGGTATTCCCTTTTTACAGAATTCGCACTCAGCCGATCCATAAACCTTACACGGCATCCTAAGGCCAACAATCGTCCGAAGAGTCGGGCCACAACTCCTGGCTGATTTGCCTCATCCGAGCGGTCAATTAATGCTCCGAAGCCCGTAATACACGCATCCCAACCATCTTTTGCAGTGGCCTGATGCAGTGCATATATGGCTGAACGAATCGTGCCGAAAGTAGTAACAACGTCATCAATGATAAAAACTCGTTCATATTGAAAAAACATAAGGGTGGAATTATTTCACTTCCTCCTCAATATCTTCGATCTCTTTTCTGATAAATTTCTCGGCATCGTCTAAATTGCTTTCGAGTTGTTTGAGAATTTTCTCCTCTTCTTTGGTAAGTTGCCGCTTGGTGCCGGTTTTTTCAAGTATTTTGATCTGCTCCCGAATACTTTCTTTCAGCAAATCAAAGGCCTTATGCAAAGCTGACTCGGCTTCGCGCACTTCTTTACGAAGCCGGTTTTTGGTGCGTAAGAATTTACGCCATCCATACCCAAGAATAAAGAGAAGTACTGCGATGAATGCCGTAAGCGGAATTATTATAACAAGCATATTGGTAATTTTAAGTCCGGTCATTGCCGACGGCAAGGGCAAGGGCTTTACGATGAACGTCTCGGAAGCGGCAGTGGAATTTCCGGCCCGATCAAACGCCTGCACAATCAAAATCCGCGTGCCGGGCGCCTGGTAGGGAAGGGTGTAAGGATTACTCTCCACCTCCGCTTCAAATTTGATAGTGTAGAAATCACCCTCGCCTATTTTTAGTCGGTAGTAATCAATTCCCGAAAGCGCATCCGTAGTATCAAAAAGCGCTGTGGGTCGGGGGTCGTCCGTTTCTTTCTTGTCAATAAATTTTATAGAAACCTTCTCCGGCGGAGTTGTGTCGATCTGAAAACGGAAGCGCGAAACTTCTCCCCAGCCATTCGCATTGCGGAACTGGGCGTGGAAATACCAGACGCCGTCTTCCAAATTCTTTATTTCTTTTTCGCGGGTTGCGGACGCGTACGCTACGGTGGGGTTGGCGCGCGGAAGTTTACTGACAAGAATTCGGACGGCGGTAATATCAGGAGATACCGACCAAACAAATTTCGCGTCTTTTCTGGCATACCATTTGCCTGTATCAGGATGTGTCGGCGAAGAGATCGCCGGCGATAAAGGCAGGCCCGAAACTTTCGGCGCAGCGCCTCCCAAACTAAACTCCGCCTTTCCCAAGCTTGCCAAAATATTAGTGCCTTTTCCGTCATTGGCAAGCGCGGAGCCGGAGGAAAAATTTACTAAAGCGGTGCCAGCCGCCTTCACTCTGAAATTTACGGCAATGATTTTCCCGCTTGCTCCTATAAATCCCGGGTTCAGCACTATCCCTTCAAAATTGACCGCGCCGGTTCTGTTGGAAAACGATGGCTCCTGAACCCAGAGAGCAAAGATGGAACCGCTTTTGGAAAGAGAGGTGACTTCCAGTTTATCTTGGGGGAAAGAAACTATGCCCGACGCGGCATTCATCGCCTGGTCGGCGCTTGAGACATAGACATTTGCAGTAACAACGCTGCCAACCGCATAAGACCCTGAAGAAGGAGAAAAATACAGCGAAGCCGCCGAGGCGGTCTTCGCTCCACCAATAGCAACGAATAATAGACTAATGGCAACGCATAAAAGGATTCGTCGCCATTCGTGACTGATTCGTTGGTATTCGTGGGTTACTTTTTCCATAAAATTCGCCGGATAAAATATAAAAACGCTATCCCTACTATCAGTATAATAAGAATCGAATAATTTTTATACCACGGCCGCAATCTTGGAGGACGAAAAACTTCAATCCGCACATTGCCGCTTTTATCAACGGCTTTTACAAAAATCTTTTTATCTAAATTCTGGTTCTGCAAAAGGTATGGGCTTTGGGCAGGGCGAAACTCGCCCCAAAAACCTTCGCGGATTTCGTAGCGGTCGAGACCGGAGCCTTTATCCTGCGTCGCAAACACCAAAAACCATTTGCCGTCAAATATAGCTGGATCACGCGCAACCTCTGGTTTAAACGATTCTGGCGGTTCTATGTCCCGTGGGGACATCCACGAAGGAACACTAATATCATCACGAATAGACACTAATAAATTTTTGCTTGCCGTTTTTGTTTCAGTGCCCCTGCTATCACCAAGAAGCGCCTTTACCCCAGAGATTTCAATTAGGGCCTCCCCTTCCTTTTTTGCTCGAAAAATTACTGAAAAAATTAGTCCCTTCTCGCCACTATAACCACCTGGCGTTATCCCCGCGAATATAATTTCGTGTTTATTAGTGTTAATATTCGTGTCTATTCGTGGTTTATCAACCCAGAAGTTAATTATAGAATTGCCGTCTCGCATCTCTTTTACATCTAATAGGTCCGCCGGAAACACGACTTTTCCCTCAATAGCGTTAATGTTTTCGCTTTCCGCATTCAAGAAAACGCCGATTTCGAGTTGTTGGCCAACGCCTGTTTCTTGACTGCCGGAGCTAACAACAATTTCAGCAGCAAAAACCGGTAAAGCAACAAGAAACAAGAGACAAGCAACAAGAGAGATTTTTAGTTTTTGGATTTTGATCATTTGGATTTGTTTAGAAATTAGGATTTAGAAATTATAAATTCTGGACTGGCTAAAATTTATTTTAGCCAGTCCAGAAGAATGCCATTATTGAAAAATCAACCAAATTAACTTTCCCATCTCCATTAAGATCAATGTTGGCAGGCGGCAAAAGACGCTTATACCAATAAGCCGCGATGGAAAAATCAACCAGATTCACCCGACAATCATTGTTCAAATCGGCTTTGGCCGGACATTTTGAGGGTTGGGCAAAAACCGTTTTCGTTCCGACCGCAAAACTTACGGTTTTGCCAAAAGAGCTGATGGCTCCTCCAATTGCCGCTTTTGACTTGGCGAGGTGTTGGCCCTTTTCAAGTTGAGCGGTATCAAAATTATACAAATACGCGCCGCTTTGATCGGCAATGGTTTTTCCAAAAAATTCTTCCCCCGAACTTATCGCGATGGTAACATCCGCCCTGGGCGCGGACTGGCCGAAAATTGCGATATTTTCGCCTCGTTTCACCTCGCTTTTATCCACCCCTATGGTCGGCGCGATAAAAATGCCGCCTATCTGAACCGTAGCGCCCGAGGTTACGGTTACCGGATAAGTTAAAAGAGGCGATCTTCTTCCCACGCTATCTTCGGAGTAAATGCTAAAAAGATAATTGCCGCTCGAAAGTCCTGACAGGGCAATACTGAACGCGGCATTTGGATCGGCTAAAACGCTCACCGCAATCTGCGCGTCTTTGAGAAGTGTTACTTTACTGCCGGGATAAGCCCGTCCCGAAAAAACCACTTTTGTTTCAGGGGCAAGAATGCCCCCACCGCCGCCGCCACCCCCACCCGATGATGGCGGCGGCGAAGGCGCCGGAGGCGGCGGAGATGGCGGCGGAACAGTTAAAAGAGCAAATGAACTAAAGAGCGTTGTGGAAAAAGTAATTTTATTGTTTGACGTGTCAATGGTGCTCCCGGAAATTAACTGCCACGCGGAGTCGCCGCTACCCCAGCGGTACGGAGCAAAGGCGCTTTCGTCCCATCCGCTTACATCGGCATCGGTATAGATGATTGAGATCGTTATTGCTTTGTTTACGGCAGTGACTTGGCTACCCGAGGCAGTCAAGAGATCAAAATCATAGGTCTTTCCGATAAAACTCTTCCCGGAAGGCGCCGGTTTATTGGTATCAAAAAAAGTTTTTGAATAGGAGTTGGAACGCAGTTCGAGCGATTCGCTGTAAAAATCCGGCGGAAAAGTAAAAGCCGCAGAATTATTACTTATGGTATTAAATGTATAAGTGCCGCCGCTTGAAAAACTAAAGGTAGTTGTGGCGTAGGTTTCTGAGACAGTAGCTGAAACCGCAACATCTCCCGATAGCGCTAAAACCGGCAGGGGTAAACCGGTAATAAAAAAACTTAAGACAATAAAAAGTAAAGTAAGTAAGGTTCTCATGTCACATAACACATATCACAAATCACGAGACACGTAACACAAAACAAAATTTTTCCTCCATCTTGTGATACGTGATTTGTGATATGCGATCAATGATACGTGTTATGTGTTTCGTGAAGTTGCTTTGGCAATGATCCAGCGGTTGTATTTTTTAAGCCCAAACCAGCCGCCAAATCCGAGAATCGCCAAGACAAACACGACGATGCTCAATAGCTGCCACGGAATAATAAAGAAGCTGTGTTTGGCGGTTACGGTTTGATTTGCGACGCCCCAGGCAACATTGAGTTTCGCTGTATACCAACCAATGTGAAAATCGCTCCATTGTTGCCCCGCCACTGCAAATAGTATGCTCGCCGAACCGAGCCCTTTATCTTGTTCTGCGTCACTGGCCGCTTGGTTCTTGCCCTCCCATCTCACTTCAAATTTCCTCGCGCTATTGGGCAATACGCTTCCTTCTTTTTTGTTTGCCGGAAGAGTCGCCGAGGTGCGGCCAAATAAATTCTTTACCGTAATTTCTCCCCGGGGCACAACGCGGTCGCCGCCAGTGTTATTGAAGCGATAGGAAAAAGTTACCGGAAGCGAACTGAAAAACTTTTGTTTGTCTTTTACGCCGAATTCCAAAAGCCCGCCTCCTTCTTCCACCGCGCCGGAAACTTTTAACAGTATAAGCACTCCCAGCCGCCCGCTGACTGCCACCTGGCCGCCTCCTGTACTTTGAGGCGGAGTTTGACCCCACAAAATAGCGGCAAAATATCCGCCCGGCTCGGCATCTTTGGGTATCTGAATGCTAAAGGGGATGGTTTTTTCTTCCTCCGGTTTTAGGGTAACTTTTGCGTCTGTTTTAATCCAAGTCGCCAACCCTTTTCTATCGGGAAGGAAAAAGGGTGCGCCTGTTTCTCCCCGTGCCTCAAAATTCTCCGAAGACGCATAAAAGGTCTTTGTTTCGCCCTGCTCATTAAAGAGTTTGAGCTCGGCCTGCAGGGTTTGTCCCGGATCGCCGGATATTTCCATCTTCACCGGCGAGATGGTGAGCGCAGACGCCTGAAACGGCAGAAGAGCCGCTCCTGCCAAGAATAAAGTTGTAAGAATAAAGTATCTCATGTTAACTGCTAAATGTTATTTGTTAAATGTGGCTAGAAAGTGGCGGTGGCCGTATAAGTCAAAGTTGTGGTGTAGCTTCCGGCTTCGGTTGATCCGGCGATGTTGGCTATGTAAGAAATCGTGCAGGTGGTGGAGTTGATTCCTGCCGAGGAGCTTATAATTGTCTCGCCTGTTACGAATTTGAAGCTGTCAATCGTACTGTAACCGGTCGCGGCAGCGGCAATCGGACTTGTGCCCGAACACTCCGCGCCCACATTCGGCGTAACGTTGTCTTTCGCATTAATTCCAAACTGTTCCGTGCCAACGGAACTTGCGGCGGCCGTTGACATAGCGGTAATAGTATTTGAGCCCGAAGTGAGAGTTGTCCCGGAATAAGTAAGCACCATTCCTCCCGCGGCGTTTGTGGCAACCGTAACGGTATGCGACCCGCTGACCACTGCGCTTGTGGATAAAGTTCCTAGAGCAAGTGAAGTCGCGCCCAAGCTAAAACTCATGCTCTGGCTCACTGTGGATGAAACCGCGACTTGGTCATCGGTGAGAATCGTAACGGTCATATCTCCCGAATCCCCGAAGGTGCCGCCGATAGTTATGGCATACGAGGCAGCGGTAGATGGGTTGGTAATTTGATTTGCGCCCGCTCCGCCAGTAACCGCGTTGTCACCGATTCTAACCCTTATACATGCATTAGCAGCTATTTCAGTCGCGCCCGCGTCAGTAGGCGCTGTAAGGGTAACTACCTGTGCCGCTTGAGCCGCTCCCCAAGTGCCGGCAGCAGCAGCGGTGGCAAGAGTTTTCTCGGTGTAAGAAGGCGCGGTGCAGTTTGCTTGGCCGCCAGCCGAAGCGCCCAAGTCAAAGTTCAGCAGAGCAAAAGTGCCCATAGTGAATCCTGCCGGGAAAGTAATCGTGATTGTATCCGTGGAAGCATTTACGGCGGTTGGGTTACGAAAGACAATCGTATGATTGGAAAGGGTGCTTACTTTTGAACTTGATAGCGTATCAGAGGCGTTCAAAATCGCCGCGGCGTAGGCAATTTGCGCAAACGGCAAAATAAGAACGGTAACAAACAGCAAAATCAATCCAGAACTTACTATTTTGTTAATTTTTATGCGCTTCATGTTTTAATAAAACGAAAACCCAATTAGCCGCGGCTAATTGGATGAAAAACTATGCCAAAATTCGTCTCTGCTAGAGAGAGAGAGAGAGAGAGACGAATTGCGCCTATTTACCATATTTGATTATCATAGCATTTCCATAAAAGCCGTCAATAGGTTGATTTTACCATCAAAAAGTCGCCGTCGCAACATAAGTCAAGGTGGCGCTATAACTGCCGGTTTCGGTTGATCCGGCGATGTTAGCTATGTAGCGCACCCCGAATACATCTTCAGTGCTGTCTCCACTGCCAGAAGCAACTTGATCTGGAAAGGCCGCGGTATCCAAGGCCCAGTTTGCCGTATTATACGGCGCGCTTACAGAGCCGCCGGTGCCGGAATTGACAACAAGACGCGCGCCAAATTGCTCTGTGCCCGGGCTTGAAGCGGCAGCTGTCGCGCCAATAGCGTTAATCGTGAATGAACCGGCAGTTAGGGTAGCACCGTTTATGGTAATCACATACCCGCCGGAGGCGTTGGTGGAAGCGGATAATGTATGCGCATCCGCGGTGTCGGTCCCCGAGCCAAGCGTATCGCCGGTGGCGTAGCGCGGGACAGAAGCATTCAGGGTGCCAAAACCAATGGAATTGTCGGAAATGCTGAAAGTAAGGGATTGCGCCGCCGCTCCTGCCGCAGTTCCGCATATTTTGGTGGTGTAAGCAGTGCCGTTGCCCACATGGGCGTTGGTGGTGCCGGACATTGAGCCAAGCGTGGTATCAAATGTTGCGCAGTCGGTCGCTTGATATCCTATGGAAACACTGCCGCCCGAGGGCACGGAAATGCAAGCGCTGTTGGTATAATTGGTTTGGCTGTTTTGCTCGGAATGCGCGTTGGTCGTGCCCGATAATTTTAATGCCGTGGCAAAAGTGCCGGTGCAGGAAGTCCCAAGCCCGGTTACACCGCTGCAGCAAACCAGCTGGGTGTATAAGGTCTGGCTCGGAAGTTCAGCGTGGGCATTAGAGGTTCCGGACATCCGCCAAATCACCGTGCCCGAGGCACACGTGGTTGCCACGGT
>CAZDKA010000024.1:0-14282 GCA_964505815.1 uncultured Candidatus Saccharibacteria bacterium
TCTCAGGAAGAATCAAAACGCGGCCGGTAAAAAATACGCCGTCGCCGTCAAATACTGCTGCTTTGATATTTTTCAAAATATCTTTCATTTTCTCAATTTCTCATTTCCTTAATTTCTTTGCCTTAAAATGATACCCGAGCGGAAGATTTTCGTCGGGTGCGCATCTAATAAAAATAGGGGGCTCAACGGTTTAAGTTGTTTCCACTTCTTCTAAAATTTCGGCGCCGCAAAGAAACGCGGCGCCGATTTATTATTCATCAAGCAAGCAGACTATTATAGTTGATCCGCCCTGAGATAACTTCCTTCCATAACTTTGACCGCGGTTGCGTCAGAAGTGAACTGAGCCCATTGCAGAGTTACATCGCCTGAGGTACTTCCCACCTTCACTGTGCCGCTCACATGAATCACTACGGGAGTATTTGCCCTCATCGGTATTTCCTGACTTGCTGTCCCGGAATTCTCCAGCAGTTCGCCTTGCGCCTGCAATCTACCGGGGCCAGGAGACAAAGCGCTATATCCCAAATCCATTGTTGCGCCCGTAGGAACGGTAAAGGCCATTTTAAAACCAGGATTTGCGCTAGCACTGCTAATGAAGATTGCACCATCTACTATATATGTCTTATTGGCGGCCAAAGTCACTTTGAGGTCATCGTCATTTTGAAGCGCGGTGCTTGAAGCAACAGATTCATCGACTGGTTTACGGATTTTGAAAATTCCTATAAATGTCGGCGTATCAGTGGAGAAAACTGCACTATTATTATTTGTTAAAGTATTTCCATTTGAGGTCGAATCGTTCAGGTCGTTATTCAACTTCCAATACCCCTTAAGGCCTGATTCGTTCCCGGCAAGTTCTATATTACGGTTATCCGCAATTTGGGTGGCGGTGCGGGCAACATTCCAAACTCTCACATCGTCCATTTTTCCGTCCAAATAACCTCCGGACGGGTCGTAATCAGTATTCACACTCCCGAGATAAACAAGTGATGTTCCGTCATAGATTGAAGTCGGCAATCCGCTTTGTTGCGTCCCTTGTTGTACTCCGTCCACATAAAAATCCGCAGTTCCTGCCGAAGCGGTATAAACAACCGCGACGTGATACCACGTATTAATACTGGGGGTCCAGTTTTGAGTAGCTGCCGCCCAAGTGCTTGGGTTACTCGCTACCTCAAACTTAAATTGATATGTTCCACTAGAATTATACAGATTGAATCTCCACGAACGATTGTCGCCAGTCAGAGTGGTTTTGGTAATAAAGTGCATTGCGCTACCAGAGGAAGGCAGCGACTCAAATTTGACCCAAGTTTCAAGTGTTAAATTGCCAGTGACAGAAAGCGAGGCACTGTCGGCAGCCGTAAGGTATTGGCTTGAAGTGGATTCCAAATCTATCGAATGCGTATTCGCTGCATAGGCAATATAAGTATACGCAAGGCCAATAATAAGTATTGCTGAGCACAAAATTAGTGCTCCTTTTTTGAAAGATGGATTAGATAAATTCATAAATTTAGCAAAGTTAGCCACTAAACGTCTTGCGACTAAATTATAGAACACATGATTAGACTTATGCAAGCAAATTCTGTGGATAGCTCGCGTCATCACTTAACGATAAAAAATTTGAATTTATCCATGTATTTAACTCTTTGTAATTTATAGTCGGTGCTGGCCAAGAATTCATCCACCGCCTTGGTCGCTCCGGGAAATTTCGGCTCATTATATTCATCAAAAAGTACAACTCCCCCAGAAACCACTTTATCAAAAAGTTCTTTGAAAATAACTTTGTAAGAATTATAGAGATCGGTATCCACGTGCAAAAATGCTATTTTCCCTTTAAAATTTTCCACCGTATCCTCAACGAACCCCTTTACTAAAATAGATTCCGGCAGGCCTGCCCGTTTGAACAATTTTTTAATTCTTTCCATGCTCGCATCGCCATACTCCCCTTTTTGTGGCTTACGGAAACTCTCATCTTCTGCTGTAGGCTCAGGAAACCCTTGAAAAGAATCAAATCCGTAAAGCACCCTCCCTTTCCCTTCCTGCTTTATGAGCGCCCCCAAAATCAACAAACTGCCGCCATACGCAACGCCGCATTCAACAACATCTCCATCAACGTTCTGCGCCCTGTCATATACTTCTTTGAAATAAAAACATCTAGCCATGTCTTTATAGCGGAATCGCCGAAATCCATGGTAGCGTAGTAATTTGATTATTTTGCGGCGAAAATATCCAGTCATACGATAAATGTATCTTGCCCTAAAAATCCTATAAGAGAAAGCGTATGTATCATATGAGTTTCTTATCGAAAAAAGAGGCGCCGATTGCCCACCGGAATTTTCCTTTTGCGATCGGCGGGAAGCCGTGATAAAAATCAAGCCGCGTATCATATATTAGGACGGAATTCTTCAAATTCATCGGCTCAAAAATAATATCCCTGAGTTCATTATCGCGTGAAAGTGTGAGGTTTCCGGAATTTTTTCCGCCAGTGGCGTTGATGAAAAAAATCATATTAAAGCCGTTGCTGACCGCAGTATCTTCATAAACCGAATCCATGTGTGGCGCCACCTGCGCGCCCGGGCCGGCATCATGCGCAATAAATGAGGCAAGCGTTAAATCCAAATTCGGGCCGGCGAATTTTTTAGCGCGTTCAGTAAATTCCGGCGAGTCTAAGTACTTTAAAAATTTCATCATTGTCGGATATTGTCCGTAGGGATCGGAACGCAAAAAGCCAAGCGCCCCTCCTCTGCGCCAATAAAATCCAATATTGTAACTCTTTTCCAGCCGTTTCGGCGGCTCAAAATGGTGTTTTTGCGGCCAGTTCTGTACAAGCTCTTTGTGGAACTCGACTGGTAAAATATTTTCTACGAACGCCCAGCGATTTTTTTGATAGTGCTCTGCGGCGTTGTCAAAATTCTCTGTAATGTAGCATGGAACAGCACTCGGATAAATTTTCTGCGGACCCCACTTAAGTCGTGCCGCCCTCCAAGGCGCAATCAACCGCCAGAACTTTATCTGGAAATACAAAGGCGTCCACCGAATATGTTTTCTGGTTTCATCAAGATACACAGAAGAAATGTCTACGGCCATAAAATCACTTTACTGAACATGCGCATAGACCCAAACTAAGATGATCAGGGTTTAACGGAAATGGTTCAAATTTTAATACTCTGAACCCCGCTCTCTCAACTTCTTTATAGGATGCGCAGAACATATCACTGGTTTTCAAGTTCATCAACTGGAAAATATCCTGTGCTTCTGAAAACTCTTCCAGAAAAATAGCTCCTTTCGTAACAACTCTGCGCGTTTCTGTAAAGGCGCGCAGATAATCATGCGGGATTTGTTCTATCGCTTGGCAAGAAAAGGCAACGTCAAAAGCGCTGTCAGAGAACGGGGATTTAAGCATATCGCCCTCTTCAAATCTTATGTCGCTTCCTGCAAGCCAACTTTTAATAACCTCTGAATCCAATTCAGTTACATAGCGTAATTGTTTCAAGGGAGGGTGCCGTAGTAAAGAATCTGCCGCTTCTTTACTGCCGGGTGCAAAGTCTAGTCCGCGCCATGTTTTTATTTCCGGATGTAACGCCGCTAACGCTAAAATATTAAACCCGCTTCCACTCCCTAACTCTAAAACACTCTGTACGCCATCTTTCTCATAAGAAAGTTCTCGAAGAGACCGGCTTAAATACTCAACCCGCATTTTCCTAACATCAATAGTACGACATTGAATTTGTCTCCCATTCAATTCACGGAACGAAGTGCGATCCATCCGTTCATCTATATCCGCTGTAGTCCACAGTTTGTTGTAGTATTTTTTAACGGAATCGGGAGTTCTATATTTCCTTGTACGGAACAACCACGCCCGCAGAAATCCGAAGCGCATGCGCAGTTTGATCATTTTTTGTTTAAAGTATTGCATCATGCCGTAAAGTGTATGTTAGCGCAAAAAAGACCGCAACACGCTGGCCAATCGTTCCGTTGCCTTTCCGTCAAGTTTATATGCTTGTTCAGAGGCAATACGCCGCCTCCCCTCTTCGTCAAGACGCGGATTTTCTAGGTATCGCCAAACCAATGTATTGAGTTCCTTCGGGTTTTTCGCAAAACGCACCCCGCCCGAGTCGGCAACCGGCCGATAGTACTCCGAATCATAGTAACGCCTCACGCTCTCCCAGTATGAACGATCCTCCTGGTCAAAGTAAATAATAACGACCGGCTTGTTGAAGACACTGGCATCAATGGTAATCGTTGATTGGCCGGTTACAACCGCATCGCAATGCGTAAGTTCCTCGATAAGACGGTCGTCATCTTCCCGGCTAACCTCGTTCAACTTTCTGTCTTTCTCCGAACCAGCTCCGGATATGTCAAACGCCACCTGCGCTTTTTTAGATTTAAAACCGTCTAGCGTAACATAATCGCTCGGCGGAATTCGCACCAGGACGTTGACGTCCAGTGCCGAAAGCGTCTCAAGCACAAGTTTATCAAGCAAATTGTTTCTGATAAAACGATTACCAATCGGCGAAAATAAAATAATCTTTTTAGTGGGATCAAGTCCGTATTTTCTACAAAATTCTTCTCGTGATAACACGCTTTGAGAGTTGTTTTGATTTTTGGATTTTGCGCTTTGGATTTTTGCCGCTATATACCTGTCATAGTGAGGTATGCCCACCGGCACAATCCGCTCTTCCGGCACAAAACTCAGCGTTGCCGCTTCTCGCTTCACTATTTCGTTGGGAACAATCAGCGTGCGCGGGATAACACGCAGAATGCCTTTGGTGGTAAAGTTGTCCCAGGAGCGCACCGTGGCGACCACGGCTACGTTATGGTCCTTCGCCTCATGCATCAACCGAACATCGTTCTCATTCTGCATATCCGTCGAAAAAACAAGTGCCGGCTGATATTTGTCAAAAAATTCCGTGAAACGACCCCTAGGGGTCGAAAAATCATCCATGCGGCGAATTATGTTTTGTCCGAGCCGCCGCTTGCCCAGAAGGCGCATAATTCTTGAGCTCAACCTATCAAATTCGGTCTTACGTATCACTTCAAGCGCTTTGGTATCAATCACGCTAAGCGCGAGATACCTAAAAAAAATATCGCGTTTTGTAAACGTTCGCGGCACGCCCTCTATAACAACGCCGTTCCGACCGAACTCGTTTTGAAAAAAACCTTGCTTGTCGGAAGGCACAAAAAGGACGACCCGGGTGTTACCTCCCCCGAGCAGCAAATCAAGAAGACGTGTAGCCAAAATGTTCCGGGAAACAAGCTGGTGGAAGCTGGAAATAAATATTGTTTTCATGACTTCACTTCTCGTGCGACTTTTTCGGCAATAAACTCTTCGGTTCTAGCCATTGCGTCAAAACTTGCGCCGCCAAGATGCGGAACGATAAAAAGATTGTCATGATCTTTTGCGTATTCTACAAGCGGGTTTTTCTTAATATGACTGCCTTTCGGATCTTCGCCGGAAAGCACATCAAGCGCTGCGCCGGCAATCTTCTTTCTTTTCAATGCTTCCCATAGCGCTTTTTCGTCAATGATTTCTCCACGGGCGGTATTGATAAAATAAGCTGTCGGCTTCATCAACTTGAAATGATTTCGTTTGATAAGACCTTGCGTTTTATCTGTAAGCAACACGTGAATTGATACTACATCTGATTCGCTAAATATATTATTTATACTCACACGTCTAACACCCGCACGTATCATCTTCTTTTCTAATACATACGGGTCATAGGCGATAACTTTCATGCCAAAACACCGGGCGTAACGCGCAACAATACTGCCCAACCGCCCAAAACCTACAATACCGAGCGTCTTCCCGGCAAGTTCATTACCATAAAACACCTCACGCCGCCATTCGCCGCGTTTTACGCTTTCAAAGGCCCATGGAAGATGACGCATAAGCGCTATCATCAAACCGATGGTTTCTTCAGCGGTCGGTGTAATGGTTTTCAAAAAACTAGCCTCCCCGCGGAGCGAAACGATTTTTATTTTGCGTTTTTCTGCTTCTTTTATGTCAATATGATTAAGGCCGGTCGTTGAAGTCGCGATAATTTTGAGATTCGGCAGGCGGTCAATAAGTTTTTTTGAAATCCGCATACCTAGTTTAACTACAAGGATATCGGCTGTTTTCAAAACCGCCGGCTTCTTCGCTGCCTCCTGCCACGCATAAACCCGTCCAAGTTTTTTTAGCATAGCTATGGCTTTTTGCGAATATCCTTTGGATTCTGTCAGTATGATCGTGCTCATATTTAAAAACTCAAACCAACATTCTCAAGTTTGTAAGTATGTCTTAAATGTGTTGTCATATACGCTGGAACGAGTGCAAAAATTTGACGAAAATTTTCCCGTAAGGAGACAATGTGTGCTCCACGAATTTACCGCGGTATTTTTTATTGAGTAGTCCCGCAAGGGCAAGCCGCCGCGTGTGTTCGCCTACTGTTTTATTGTTCGCCCCAAGCGAATCGACAATTTCTTCAAGAGTCAATTTTTCACGCGCGGCAACAAGAAGCAAGATCTCAATCCGGTAATGGTTGGCCATTCCCTTGAGGTGCCTCTCCATTTGTTTTGCGGTCTTTAATTTTTCCATATTCCCATAATACACGACATCCTTACATTCTCAAGTTTGTAGGTTTGAATTTTGTGTGGTGTGGTATAATTTGAGATTGCTCACAAAATAAACTAGAATAACTTTTTTAATTTGTACGGCAGTAATTCATCCCATCGGCTGTACCGAAAGACATAATTCATCTTCAGCCGCCACGAGACGAGTGATGACCTAACCTTTTCATAAGCAGCTGGCTCAATAGCGCCCATGACGTCAGAGAACGGCCGGCGGTCGGTTTTTTCAGCCGCGACTCTTATTGGAACCCAGGGAGCCCGCGCTTCTGTCTTTTACGAATGTCCGGGATTTTCAAATGCTCGTCGTCCAAAAAAGCAATTGGTTTGAAACCGGCGGCTAAAATATATTCCCGTACCGTCTCGGGCGTGAACATATAAACATGGTCAACTTGTATGGAATTCGCGACACGGCCTGAACGCCTTGCTTGTTGTCTGAAATTTTTGACTTCCAAAATAAGACGCCCGCCGGGTTTGAGACGACGCCAGGCACATGCCAAGAAATATCTTGGGCTTAAAAAATGATTCAACGATTGGGTAGAAAGAACGCAGTCCGCGTCCGAAATTTCAATGCCTTTTCTTTCCACATCTTCTATAAGCGTTGCATGGGTTGGGATGCCTTGGTTTCTCGCGTATTCGGCTTCGGCCTCCGACGGCTCTATGCCGAGAACATACAATCCGCCAAAAACTTTTTTTATGCCGGCAAGAGTGCCGCCGGTGCTTGAACCGACGTCAACCAAAAGACCTTTTGCAGGGAAATAGGATTTTAACTCTTCCGCAAGGGCAAATCCATGCTTCTGTTGACGGTCAAACCTTGCGGCAAGACTTTCTCCCTCTCCGCCGCCGAGCATACGATATTCTTCCTGGTAAAATTTATCATACCATTCTCTAGTCATACGAGGTGACACAAAAATCAAACCGCAACCGCGGCAGATCACGGCTCGAGTCCGACTTTCTTTGGAAAAACCGAGTGTCTCTTGATCTTTGCTGCCGCAAAGGTCGCACGGAATCTCTTCGTATTCTGCTTGTTCGTATGGGAATGAATGGTGAGAATGCACGTTGACTTACTACTTACGACTGACGACTTACAACAAATTACAAATTCGTTGTAAATCATTAGTTGTTAGTTGTTAGTTTTTTCAAAAGGAATTCTCCCAGTCTTTTTCCGGCTTTTCTGTCAAACGCTCCGTAATATTCTTTAACGATCTTTTTTCTTCCTTCCTTGCCAAGATCTGGTTCGCGAAGGTAGCGTTCAACCCAGTGTTTTAATTCCGCGGGGCTTTTAACCAACCGCGCACCCCCGCTTTCCAACGCAAACTTATGATGATCATAATCGTAATACTGACGAATGCTTTTATGATACGCCCTAGGGGAAACGTCAAACCCGACAAGAATAGTTGGTTTATTAAATATCACTGCGTCCACAATCATCGTTGAGGCCCATGTAATAACTATATCACTCACGTTCAAACAATCAGCCAGATGCCGGTCCGCCTCTTTCGTCATGTGCGCTTCTGTAAAATTTGGGTACATTCCCGGATTATCAAAAACGGCATTCTTAGGAGGAACATAATCGCCAAGTTCATCTTGTCCGACCACAGGAAGACGAACGAAAACATTGACGTCCAAATTTTTAAGCGCCTCCAGCACTACGGGTGTAAGCGGATTATTCTCTAAATACTTGTCACCGGGAGTTGCGAAAAGAATGACTTTTTTTTGCGGGTTAAGCTTGTTGGCTTTTAAAAACTGGTTGCGCGGCACGCATTCGGAGCTTACATATCGGTCATAATGCGGTATGCCCACGGCAAATATGCGCTGCTTTGGCATATCGCCAATACGCGACACCTCGTCCTTTACGCGTTCCGAATTCACCACCATATAATCAGGAATGTGGCTTAACAAGGTTTTTGAGGTAACATTATCCCATGAACGTACCATACCAACGGTGGTAACACCCTTCCGCTTGGCACAACGCATCATTTTTACGTCTTGCAAAGTATACACGTCGGCCGCAAAAAGCAGATCCGGAGAATATCTTTCAAAAAATGAGTCAAAATCGGCTCCCGTAACAATTTTGTCTGCGAGAAAACGATACAGGCCCCGAACAAAACGAAAACGTCCCAGGTTGGCCGCACAAATAGAAAAGATGTAGTCAAGTTTGTTCCGATCACGCGCAAACTTTGACCAGCGCTGAATGCTGCGCGTTCGCGTACCCAGCAAATTCGTCGCCCACACCCACGCCCACCGCTCGTTCCATTTTTCACGTTCCGGAGATACAGGAATGCCTTCCACCAAGACATTCGCGCCGCCGACCTCCTTTTGTAAGGTTTCCTTCCGCTTCTCCGGTGCAAAAATGACCACACGAACATCTCCGCCGCCTACAAGCGTCGTGAATGCGTCGGTAGAGAGAATATTTCTGGAAACAAATCCTTGGAAACAAGTGATGAAGATAGTCTTCATTGGAGTGCCTTAAGGATGGTTTCTGCGACGCGTTCCCCGGATTTGCCGTCAAGCCGCCAACATTGTTCTTCCACAAAACGCCTCCTTTGTTCTCTATCGAGCGAGGGGTCGCGCAAATACCCGTTTATTAGATCAATCAGTTCCTGTCGGTTCGCAGCCAAACGTATACCGTTAACGCGCAATACTTTCTTGAAATGGTCGGTTTTATAGCGCTGTACCGGTGAGCGGGCAAGCAATGGACTTTTTTTGATTTCAAAATTGACGCCAACGGACGGTTTATCAAAAACGGCGGCATCCACTATGATGCTTGCCGAGTAACCCACCACCAGCGATGTATGGGCAAGCAAATCGGTCATGCGCTTCAGTTCATCAAAATTCATATCCCAATCCTCGCTTCGCTTCGTGCCGAAACGTATGCCGGGCAAGTCGTATTTAAGCCATGGGCGACTCGCCAATTCGCGCTCATCAAGAAAATCATTCGGCGGAAATCGAACAAGCAGCTGGGCATTTTCAATATCTCCGCCGGAGATAATTTCATGAAGGAGGTCAATGACCTCCCAGTCAGAATCGGAAAACGTGATACCAACCGGCGCAAAGAGAATCAAGCGGCACGCCGGATCAAGGCCGTTTTTTATAAAAAACTCTCTCCGCGGAGTTGGTTTTTCAGTAATATATTGGTCATATTGTGGAATGCCGCAGACGGCAACGCGTTCTGCCGTCATATCAACATGTTCTATCGCTTCCTGCTTTAAAATTTTATTAAAGACAATAAGTTTATCCGGCAAAAGCCGAATAGCAGACCGGGCCGTAAGTTTGTCCCACGAATTTACATAACCAATAGTCACTATCTTTCTTTTTTTCGACTCGCGCAGAAGTGAAACCTCGCCATCATCAAAAAGGTTAGTCAGAACCACTACATCCGGACGGTACTTCTCAAGAACGGCGCCGAAGCCGGGGTTGCCGATAAGACGGAGGTCGAAAAATCTAAGAAACCGACGCGCTGAGCTACGCGCGATTATCCGGTTAAAAAACGTACTGCCGATATACCTGACATAATTTTTGTGTTCATCGTATGACATTTTATGTCTCAAATCAGTAGTGGCAGTTCTGATTAGACGAAATTTCAAAAAACCGAATACCCATTCTAGTACTCCATTGGGAATTTTATAAAATGTATCGTACACCATCCGTTCGTGCGGTATTTCTTTCTGATACAAATCGGCTCGGTCAGGAAACCGCATGAGACAGACCACTCGAACATCCGGCTCTTGGAGTAATATCTTAACCACATTTGTCCGCAAAATATTTTTCGCCGCGGCCCCGTGAAAAATTGTAATTAAAATAGTCTTCATAGCAAATTTTTCCCGCCCAAAAAATCTAGCAGCTTTTGCGCGCTTTCATTCACGCTCAAAGCATCGCTTCGAATTTCAATATCAGGACACTCCGGCGCCTCATAGGGATTTGATGCGGCAACACCGATAAAATCCGGTATCTCCCCGTCAAGCGCTTTTTTATACAATCCCTTTGCGTCGCGTTCAATGCATGTCGTCAACGGCGCGTTCACGAATAATTCCGCAAATCTTTCCCCTACGATAGAACGCGCCATCGCGCGATCTTCCCGATACGGAGAAATGATCGGGACGAGCACAACATCAGATTCCTTCGCCCTGTCACGCGCAAGTTCCGCAGTAAGGCGATTGTTCTCGCGAATATCTTCACGAGAGAATCCGAGGTGTTTGTGTTTCTCTTTTCTGATATCGTCGCCGTCAATAATTACCGCGCGCTTTCCGAATGACTCTAACATGTCTTTTAATTTCACTGCGATCGTGGATTTTCCTGAACCGGAAAGGCCGGTAAACCATATCACCGTCCCGCCTGCTTGATTTTTCACAAATACTTCCTCGCCGCCCCGCACTGCATGCGCAATAATTTCAGAAATCTCCGGACGCATAAACCATTCGGGTGGAAATTCACCCCGCTCAAACATTTTTCTAGCTTCGGTGCCGCTTATAGAAAGTTTATCTGCCGGATCGTGATCGAGGCTTTCTTGGGCGTGGACATGATCATTGCGCTTTGGAGAATAAAACACTTCGTGAAACCGAACCGGTTTTATTTTCAAATCAGGGAATTCATCAAAAATTTTGTACGAGGCGTCGGCCGGATAGAAACTGCCCACTCCAGTATGATCGCGACCCACCACGAAGTGACTGCATCCGAAATTCTGCCTGCAAATTGCCGTAAAAAGCGCCTCACGAGGGCCTGCGTATCTCGAATAAGTGTTAAATGTCGCAAATACTACCTTATCCCTCGGATATAGCCCGTTCATCATCCGTTCATAACTTTTAATAATGTAGGCGGCATTATAATCCCCAGGTTTTTTCTTGCCGACAATCGGATGCACAAAAAGCCCGTCGCATTGCTCATCAGCAAGCGCCTTCAATTGAATATATTCATGGCTCTTATGAATAACATTCCGAGTGTGAAAACCTACTACCCTTTTCCAGTGCCGCTCCAGAAAAAGACGGCGTATCTGCCGGGGAGTCAGAGCATAATTGGCAAATTCTGATTTTCTACGGCGAATCAGATCAATGGAGCCCGCCAAAAAAACTGGGTGCATCATCATCGCCCTTTGCACGCCAGGATGATTCTCATCAAGCGTACCGTATAGTTTTTCTGCGAACCGGTGTCGGTTATATTCATATTTTTCCTCAATGTGCAATATCGCAAATGGCTCCTCTTTTGTGTCAACCAGCAATGCATCTCTCCCCGGACGTACACCATCCGCAATAGACGCAGGAATGTCTAACACAACCGGGATCGGCCAAATGTCACCATTTGCAAGACGCCCCTTTTCCAAAACGCTCTCCACATCTTTTTTGCCCATAAATCCTTCCAGAGGACTGAAAACGCCGGTTCCAATTTGCTCCGTATCCATTTCCAAATCAATGTTCAACGGAATCTTTGGAAGCGTTTGAAGATGTGCAGTAGACGGTGTTTTATGCATCACTCTTTCTATCAACTTGCCGCCATGCGGCGGAATGAGTACATCTCCTGCCCCATCATCAAAAAGATAGCTTGTCCGCTCAAGCTCCTCGACAAGCGAACGATCAACCGCCGAATCCTCCGAATGAGCTGATGCAAGCGCTGCATGAGCGAGAAGTGTTTGCATCATATTCACGCACTCCATCGGGTATTTTCCGATTGCGGTCTCGGCAGACAACGTAACGCCTGACGCCCCGTCTAAAACAGTTGCTATAACATCATGCACCTCTGCCCGCGTCGGCTGCGCTTTTTTAACCATTGTTTCCAAAAGATTGGTCGCTACATATACCGGTTTAGTATACCTGCGCGCATGAGCGATAATTATTTTTTGGGCAAACGGTATTTTTTCTATCGGTATTTCTTTTGAGAGATCGCCGCGGTCAATAAGGATCGCATCGGATTTTTTAATTATTTCGTCGAGGTTCTTCAGGCCATCCACACATTCAATTTTTGAGATAATTTTCATTTTTCCTTTGGCGGCATCGCGCACAGCGTCAACAAACGCACCGGAGCGCATAAAAGAGGCGGCAATATATTCAACGCCTTCCTTAAGGCCGATTTCAATCGACTGATAATCTTTTCCTGAAAGCGGCGGCAAATCATATTCTTTCGGCATTGCCGGATCAATGACAACCGCCTTATTGCTTCTCATATTGCCTCTTGTCACCACCTTTGCGTTCACATAGCCCTCCCCATAAAAATCGGTGCTCGCTACCCTGAGAATGAGCGAATCAAAATCAACATACAAAAGATCTCCCGGCTCCAATTGGGACACGACATGCGCGGGACGAAGCGATATATTATTACGATCTCCAGCAATATCAGCCGCATGAATACGCACTTCATTGCCTTCCTTGAGCTCAAACGATTTTTCCGAAAGCCGGCCGGAACGAATTTGCGACCCTTCGGTATCAACAATGAATGGAATACCGGTGCTCTTTGCGAGCGCGATAAAATAGCGCAGGTCCTCTACGCTTGAGTGCGACATGTTGATCCGGACAAAATCAACTCCCTTAGCCTTAAGTCTCCAAAGATCGGACTCTGTTTTTGTAGCCGGACCGAGAGTAACGATGAGTTTTACCTTATCCATAAATTCAAAAATCAAAATGCAAATATCAAAATGAAGTATAAAAATGCAAAAAGCATGTCGAGTCGCTTTATAAAATTCTCTTTGAATTTTTCTTTTTCATTTTGCATTTTGAAATTTGATTTTTGATTTCACATCACTGATAAAATGGCTGTCAGCATCTTATCCTTCGGTTCCGAAACCCTTTTGTACGACAGCCCTATCTTATCAGCAAGAAACGCTAAACTGCTGTTAGAAAAGATGAACGGATGATACGGGTTCATCTGATCAAAGACGAGCAAATTAGGCGTTTGCACGTAAATAATTCCGCCCTTATTCAAACACGAATCGGCGAAGCGCATAACTGATAACGGATCAACCGTGTTTTCAAGAGCGTGTGAGAAAATAATCGCATCAAATCTCCCGCCTCTCTTTCCTATATCTTCCAGCTCCTCGGCGTAATTACCGATAAGTTCAATACCAAATTCTCCAATAACCTTTTGGGCCTCGGTTGAGGGTTCAATCGCAAAAACTTTGCAGTCATATTGCTTACTAAGCTCGTTCAAAGTAACACCGAAACCGCAGCCGACTTCAAGGATTCCGGCGTCTTTATTAAGCTCCATGTGCTCCTTGAGAACGGGGATAATTGTTTTCGCTCTTTGCTCGCGATGTTTTTCGAGGCGGTTCACTAACCCCTCTTTCGGGTCCCATGTTTTTTCGTTATCCCACTTGTACGTTCCCGACTGCCACATCTGGCCCGGCTGGTGAAATCCGAGATTGCGGACTTTCTGCTCCCAAAAAAGATTCTTATAAAACTCGCGATATGATTCGCGGGTCGGCCGAGGATTCATGAATTTTAGGCCGCACTGCGGACAGAGAACATACCAGAAATCAATGCCGAGCCATTGAATCCGGCCGTTCGGAATCATAATGTTTTTGGCACATAAGGGACATGCGTCCAGCGCTTCAAAATCAAAAGCGACATTGGTGTAATTTGTTTCCTCTTTTGACATGATTGACACCTATTTATGAATATGCTACAAATGTTTTTAGTTCCCAATCCTAAATTTCCTAGTGAAATGCAACTTTAGTTTTTAATATATCACGTTCAATC
>CAZDKA010000025.1:0-2767 GCA_964505815.1 uncultured Candidatus Saccharibacteria bacterium
TTTATAGCGCAAAACGAATGAATCGGCCGATACGGATATTTTCGCCGAATTTGCCGGCGGCCTCATTTAAAACTTCGCCTACGGTTTTGTCCGGATTTTTTACAAAGGCCTGCGTGACAAGAGACATTTCAACAATATGCTTTTCAAGTTTTTCTTCGCCCAGAACCTCCCTCTCGGCGTCTTTCACTTCGCTCGGCACGTCTTCTTTGCGAATATATAGCGGGTTCATCGCCGCAATATGCAGAGCGACATCGTGAGCCAAGGCCTTAAACTCGCTGGTCCTCGCAACAAAATCGGTTTCGCATAGAACCTCAACAAGCACTCCGATTTTTCTGTCGGAGTGAACGTAACAATCAACTATGCCCTGCCTGGTCTCCCGCTCCGCTTTTTTGCTGCCGCGCTCGCCGAGCGAGCGCTCAAGAATTTGTAGCGCTCGGACAGTGTCGCCATCAGCAGAAACAAGAGCGTTTCTCACTTCAGAGATTGACGCTCCGGTCTTCTCCCGAAGCATTTTGATGTCTTCGGTTTTGATCATAACTCTGCATTCTCGAGCTTTTCTGCGGCCTGAATCTCTCTCCCCTCCTCCACGGCCTTCTTTACGCGTTCCAGCATATAGCGGATAACAGGCATAGCGTCGTCGTTTGAAGGAATGGGGTGGGAAATAGTTCTGGGGTCGGCGTTGGTGTCGGTCAGCGCAACCACAGGAATTCTCATTCGTATGGCCTCCCGAACCGCTGTATTATCGTGGGGGACATTTACAACAAATAAGGCCGCGGGCGGACGCGAGAGCGCTCTTAAACCGTCAAAATCTTTTTTAAGACGCGCTATCTCTCTTTCAAAACCGATGCGCTCCTTTTTGGTGTATTTTTCAAATTCGCCGCCTGCCATTTTCGCTTCCAATCCGGAAAGCATTTCTACCTGCTTTGATATAACCTTGAAATTGGTCAGCGTCCCGCCGATCCAGCGCTCCGTAACCCAAGGCATGCCGAGGGTTTTTGCGGTATCGGCCACCGCGGCTTTTGCGGCCGGCCTTGTGCCTACAAAAAGAACGGCACCGCCTTTTTGAGAAACGGATTTTAAGAAAGCCAGGGCCTCATCCAGCTTTTCTTTGGTCTTGGTAACGTCAATAACCGAAATGCCGCCCCTTACCGTCCAAATATAGGGCTCCATTGCCGGATGGCGTCTATTTTTTGCGTGGCCCAGGTGAACCCCGGCATCAATCATGGCTTTGGTTTCCGGATCATCTTCTGCCGCGGAATTCACTTGGGTCAGGGTTGCCGTAATCATGGCCAAACCACTATATCATACTTAACAGGCCTTGCGCAAGAAAGTACAAATAGTTGCAATTTCGCAAAACCAATGCTATAATTTAAAATATGCCCCGCTCTAATTTTGCGGGGTAATCGAGGGCAATCCGCTTCGCCCTTAAATAGGATGTGCCTATTCGGCACACGCGGATTGCAAACAAATAGTAACCAATTAATATTTTCAGCCTTCCTCCGCAAGCGTTGGCAAAATTAGAGCGGGGTGCTCATATTTCTAGTTAAAATTTGTTCGCCCCGACTCCAAATTTAAAAGAAATATGGCAAAAAAAGACATCCATCCCGCATATTTTCCTGCGGCCGTTGTTAAATGCGCCTGCGGCGCCAAATTTAGCATTGGCTCAACAAAAGAAAAGCTGGATATTGAAATCTGTTCAAATTGCCACCCGTTTTATACAGGCGGGAAAAAAATTATTGATACCGCCGGCCGAGTTGAGAAATTCAAGCAGAGATTGGCCAAAAAGAAAAAGTAGCGACTCTAATATGCGAATTCACTCGGATGATTCGAGTATTCGAGTCATTCGCGTGTCATTTGTATATTGGAGTCGCTTTAATTTGTTGGGCTCTACACAAACACATGGAAGTAGAAATACAAAAACTTAAAGACAAGAAGGAGGAATTGGAACAAAAACTCGGTGAACCCGAGGTGCTTAGCAACATCCAAAAAATAAAGGAAATAAGCATAGAACTTGGCAGAATAGAAAAAGAATTGCGTGACGCCGGCAGAGGCATATCCGACATTGGCACTGCTCAAAAACTCATTATGGAAATACGCTCGGGCGCTGGAGGAAAAGAGGCCTCGCTTTTTGCCGCAGAACTTTTCCGCATGTACACCTCATACGCCAAGCGCCGCGGATGGAGCGTAACAGTAATGGACTCCTCGCCGAGCGATCTTGGCGGGATAAAAGAAGCTATTTTTGAAGTTACCGGGGAGCATTCCTACGCGAAATTAAAAAATGAATCGGGGGTGCACAGAGTCCAGCGCATACCCGAAACGGAAAAAAGCGGAAGAATCCACACATCAACCGCGTCAGTCGCAGTACTTCCCGAGGCCAAAGAAGAAGATATTGAGATCAAACCGCAGGACATCAAAATAGATTTTTTCCGATCCTCGGGGCCAGGCGGCCAGAACGTGAACAAAGTGGAAACGGGTGTTCGCATAACCCATATACCGAGCGGCGTTGTAGTCGCCTCACAGGATTCGCGTTCCCAACAGCAAAACCGCGAACGGGCCTTAGTGGTGCTCCGCACAAAATTACTTGAAGAAAAACGAAGAGCCGAGGATGAAAAAATCGCGCTAGAGCGCCGAGAGCAAATCGGGCGGGCCGAACGAGTTGAAAAAATTCGTACCTATAACTTCCCGCAAGACCGCGTTACGGACCACAGGATAAAAAAGTCCTGGCACAATATCAACTCCATTATTGACGGCAATATTGACCAGATTA
>CAZDKA010000025.1:2867-14143 GCA_964505815.1 uncultured Candidatus Saccharibacteria bacterium
AAAAAGTCCTGGCACAATATCAACTCCATTATTGACGGCAATATTGACCAGATTATCACCGTACTTGAGAAAACAGAATCTAGAAAATAGAATCTAGAATAACGACGTACGGGGGTAGTCTCATAACACATTCTATTTTCTACTTTCTAAATTCTAGGTTCTCACTACTACATACCGCGGACGGCCGTACTGGTCGCGATGAAACGAAAAGTTCTGATACTTTAGAGCCGCGAGTGTTTTTCTAATATAGTTCGCTTGCCAGGCGCCGTGCTCCATCCAAATCGTTCCCCCTGGCAAAAGATGGTCTTTTGCCTCTTTTAGAAAAGCGCGTATCACCCTAAGGCCGTTTTTCCCGCCCCAGTAGGCCTCTTTCGGTTCAAAGCACTTTACACTCGCCTCAAGGCGCGACTGGGCGCCGACATACGGCGGATTGGCAAGAATCACGTCAAAACGTCCGCGAACTTTTTTAAAAATATCTGATTGAATAATGCGAAAACGTCTATTCGAAATCGCGTTTTTCTTTATATTAATTTGTATTTGTTCGGTGAAACGGGGATTTTTTTCTACAAAAGTAACGTGACTTTTTGGTATGGCGCGGAGAACCGCAATACCCATGCATCCTGAGCCGGCAAAAATATCAAGGATGCGTGGGGGCTTTTTTTGTTTAAAATTTTTTAGTGTTGCAATGAACTTACTCACCCAGTACTCGGTCTCCGGCCGCGGAATAAACGGGTGGAGCGACAAATCAATATCCGCTCCCAAAAACGGAGTCCAGCCAACAATATAGTCCAACGGCTCGCCGCTCGCCAGCCGCTCGATGTCCGCGGCAGCACCCCCCGCATCGCTCAAGCGGTATTTTTCATGAAGAAGCCGCGCGACATCACGCGCGTATGTTGAATTCATCAATTATATTGCGCGCTCAATGCGTGAAGCCAGAGAGAGTATGGTGCTCGCATACACCCGACAGCTGTATGTCCGGCAGTTCGGCTTTCCTGAAAGATAAATCTTTGCGGCGCGAATCTCTCCGGCCTCGGTTTTGGCGGAAGCTCCGGATTCGCTTAGAAACACCGCGGCCGCGGTAAAAGCGTCTTCAACATTCCACGGATCAGGGGGGTTATGCCCGGTTAGGAGCGATACTTTATCTTCAAAAAGAAGCCAGGTGGTGGGAATGAATTGCGCCGGTCCCATTGCCCCTCCCCAGCCGTAGCCGCAAGGTCTTCCCGGCCCTATCCGTTCTCGGGTCGCCTTAGGGCAGGGTCTGGCTGAAACAGGCATGCCGTCCGGGTCAATGTTTAATTTGCTTGTAATCGCAATAAACGCGGAGTGCTGTTTCGGACTCATGTCTGCTTTCCAGTGGCCGGTGCCGAGATGCGTGCCGACGGTAAGCACCTCGCCCTCAAACTGCCTGCCGGTCTCAACTTCAAGAAGGGCCAGCAAAAAAGCCGGGCGAATGCCGGAGCGCTCGGCGGCAAGCTCCGCGAATTTGACCGCCTCCTCTACAGTAACTCCGGTTTTCTCCAAGTAAAAAAGCTGGGTCTTCAAAGCAGCAATATCGCGCTTTTTGGACGAAAGAAGGTTTTGAAAAACACCCTCTTTCCCTTTTGTGGTCTGCAAAAGTCGGTCTTTTTCTGCGCGCTGGCTTGCAATATTTCTACTCTCAATCTCGCGAAGCCCCTTTAGAGTTTCCTGTTCCTCGCGAAATTCTTCCAGCTCGTCTTTTTCGCCTTCAAGCTGTTTTTTGGCGGCCCTGAGATGCTGAACAAGTTCCTCGGTGCTCGCCTGCAGGGTGCGGATGGAATTTACCGCAAAAAAGAAAGACGAGATACTCGTGTTCTTGGCAAGAATTGAAACCAAACTTTCTTGGTCATAGGCATGGAGGCGGCGCAAGTTCTTCGCGAGCAATTCTCTGTTTTTCTCAACACCCCGTACCGTCTCATCTATTTTCAGGGACTTATTCACAATATCAATATCGGCCTGCCGTATCGCTAACCCTATGCGTTTAAGCTCAATCTGCCGCCTCTTGATGTCATTATCAATAATGCTGATTTCCCGGCCGAGCGTTACCTTTTCCTGCCGCACTTCCTGTAGTTTAGAATCTATTTCCGCGGCCTCGCGTTCAAGCGCCTCAAGCTGGCTGTGCAGCGACTGCTTTTTACTCTCGTCTTCTGCGCCGACGACGGAAAACGCAAAGACCATAAAAAAAAGCAAAACCGCCGCGAATAGCGTTTGCGGCAGAACTAAAGAAAAAATGCGGATAGAACTATATTGTCGCGATTTCGGCGGAGACGAGGTTGTCATCATTGCCGATTTTATTTTCCCTCTTGAGTTTTTGCCTCCTCCGTTGCCTTGGCGGCTTTCTCTTCGACTTTAATTTCCTGCTCGGTCTTGACCTCAGCGACTTCGGATGCGGCCGCGGCCTGAAGCTCGGCAAGCTCTTCTTCCGAGCGAGGCGCTTCAACCAGAGCCACTACATCATCTTGGGCAGCTTGCACGGTAACGCCTTTAGGGACAGAAATATCTTTCATGTAGATTTTTTCGCCTATTGCGCCAAGCCGCGAAACATCAACGGTAAGCTCGTGCGGAATGTCTTTGGGCAAGGCCTTGACCTCCACCTCATGCATTACTTTGACCAGAATCCCTCCTTCGTTCTTGACCGCGGGCGGCTCGCCAACAAAAGCGAACGGCACCATGCGTTCAATCTCTTTGTCCATTCGCACTGAATAAAAATCAGCGTGAATCGGCTTTCCTGTAAGGGCGTCATGGGCAATATCGTGAATCATAACATTAAGCGGCTTTTGTCCTTCAACGTTAAGCGTCACCAATCCGGTCTCCCCGGCCTCACGATGCACTTTCTCAAAGTCGCGCATAGGCACGGCAATGGATTTTGACTTGGTTCCTTCGCCGTAAACCACGGCAGGCAAAAAACCGGCCCTGCGCATGGCATTTGTCTTTTTGCCTAATTCGGTTCGCGGTTTTGCCATTAACTCGATCATAGAAGCAGATCTACGCAGATAACAAGCAGATCAACGCAGATAATAGTAATGTAACAAATTTTGGAAAAAAGAAAAGGGGCCACTACGACCCTCTTTTTACAATCGCATATCTGCTGTCCGGACTATCCAATGTTCGCCTTGCCTGCCGACAACAATGCCATCCCACCATTTGCTCATAAATTGTTCTTCAAACCAACGCTCAAATTTTGGTTCGAAATCTGTTTTCAAATATGCCCCGTCGTAATGCGCAAGCCAACGGTCATCATTTCTGATCTCGATATGTCCGTTTTCTGGGCCTATCCTCTTCAATTCCGTAAGAATCTGAATTAACTTTTCACTCAAAGGAATGGGCTTTAGTCGTTCAACAAAATCAAGCACTTCTTGCGACACAAAAATCCTCTCGTCAGTAACTCTCATTTGCCTGCCTCCGTGAAAAATTTAAAGAACGGCTATGTAATAATATACTACCGATTAGATATTAACAAGGTTTGGCGGTGTTCGTCCTTCCAGCGCCTCAATAATATTTTTTGCCGCAAGCTCCGACATGGCTTGACGCGTTTCTTCGGTGGCTGACGCGGTATGCGGCGTCAAAATCACATTCTCAAGATCCGCAAGACCTGAGGAGAGTGCTGGCTCATTTTCAAAGACATCAAGTGCGGCGCCCCGTATAATACCATCGCGCAACGCCACAACCAGCGCTTGCTCGTCCACTATAGGGCCTCTTGAGGTGTTAATCAAATACGCCAATTTTTTCATGAGGCCCAATTTCCAGGCGTCAACCAAATGGTGGGTGGTCGGCAGAAGCGGTACGTGGATAGAAATAAAATCCGCTTCCTTGAAAATGTCATCTACATTTTCGCGATATGTTGCGCTATACTCTTTTTCGAATTCCTCACTTCTTCTCACATCATGATAAATCACCTTCATATCAAACCCTCTCACGGCATGATGTGCCACACGCGAACCAATACGGCCGAGGCCAACGATTCCCAAAACCTTTTTTGAAACATCAGTGCCAAGTAAAAGCATTGGCTCCCATCCTATATATTGGCCGGCTTTGGTAAAACGGTCGGATTCGGCGATACGGTGAGCAATGGCAAGCATAAGCGCGAAAGTGTGCTCGGCTACAGTATCGGTCAAAACTCCGGGGGTGTTTGAAACCATAATCCCCCGCTCTTGCGCGGCTTTTACATCAATATTGTCAAAGCCAACGGCGATATTTGCGAAAATCTTAACACTAGATTCCTTGGCCGCAGCCAAAATATCAGCATCAATTTTGTCCGTCAAAAGACAGAGCACCGCGTCGTAGCGGTCTTTTTTTAGATAACTAATAAGCTCATCTTTTTTCAAAACGCGATCTTCGGGGTTCACCAAAACTTCGTATCCTCTGGCTCTTAGCGCATCCAGGCCTCGATTTGGGATATTTCTTGTGACAAAAATTTTAGACATAATTTAATATCAGCTTTTAAAATTTATTGGCTATCCCTATGCCCCGTGACACTTCTGCTTTTTCAATAACCAACCGCAGGGATTTTCGTTATTTTAAGCCACTTTTTCAGCTATTAACAAATTCTGTAGGTTTGCTATAATTGTAATATCCTGAAAACCCCCAGGAGATCCCCCGCCCTGGGAATGGGTCGGACCGGTTCACAAGACTGGCCCGTTTTTTATTTCTCATGACCCATGACACTTTTTATATTTCTTCTCAACAACATACTTACATTCTCAAGTTTGTTGGTATGAGTTTGTCTCCCGTGATACCTCTTACATTTCTTCTGCTGCGGGAAACGTCACACAAACTACTTATTAAACTTTGTTGACGGATCCGAATAACTTTAATTTTTCTTCTACTTTTAATCGTACTGCCTCAGCGGATGGCTGTAAAATTTTATACGGCGTGGTTTCATCCGGCTGGCCGGAAAGTGTTGCTCTTGCGGCCTCGGTCCAAGCCACCCTGATTTCAGTATTTATATGAACGTTGTTGACGCCCCCCTCTATCGCGGCTCTTACCTGCTCATCAGAAATACCTGAGCCGCCATGCAAAGTGATGCCAACGGCTTCTGGAACTGCCTCGCGTATTTTCTTTATCAAGTCGGGGTAGATGACCTTTTTGTTTGCCGCAATCCCATGGATACTGCCGACAGCCGGCGCTAAACGGTCAATGCCGGTTCTCGCGACAAAATCCGCAGCCTGCTCTGCAGTGGTAAGCTCCTCCGGCTTCACCCCAATTACCTCCTTTTGAATTTTGGATTCGCCCTTAAGAATCCCCAGCTCACCTTCAACATTTATCTCGAATTTTTGATTTTTGATTTTTGATTTTTGATTTTTTTTAGCGTATTCCACAACTTCCTTGGTTCCGGCCACGTTTTCTTCATAGGCCAGGGCGGAGAGGTCAATGTGTATTGAGTCGTAACCGGCATCAATTGCCGCTTTGGCTGAGGCAACACTTTTTGAATGATCGGCATTGAGAAAAATAGGCAACCCGAGCTCTTCACGAAACGCCTCGCGGAGCGCTACTGCCTGACGAAGGCCGAGAAATTTGCGTTCCCCTTCCGAGGTGCCGATGACTACAGGCGAGCGAAGATTTGCCGCCGCATTTATAATTGCCCGCATCTGGTCAAGAGTGGAAATATTAAAATGAGCTGTTGACCAGCCTTCTTTGCTTGCTCTTGCAAGAATTTGCGAAAGGGTTTCTAATCGCATACCATTATCACTATATTTTTTGAAGTTCGTATCCCGAGGGGGCTTTAGCAAGATAGGCCTCTAGCTCCGCTAGCGAAAGAAGGCCGGCCCTTGCGCCGACATGCTGAACAACCGACATTGAGTTAACCGGCGCCATGCGAAGTGCCTCCGGAACGCTTTTGCCGAGAAGAAGCGCTGCCGTGAACGTTGATGAAAACGCATCACCCGCCCCGGTGCGCTGAAGCGGCGGTTTTGGATCGGGGTAGGGCGGCATAAACCAGGCATTCCTGCCATCCGAGGCATAAGCGCCTTCGGGACCGTCGGTTATAGCAACAATCCTCGGGCCAAGCTCATGTATCATGGATAGGAGTTTTTTGATGTCCTGTTCAGTGGTCTGGAGAATTCGCTGTGCCTCCTGGCGGTTAGAGAAAAAGGCGTCGCTCCGCCGGTAAATATCGGCAAGCGCTTCTGCCCCGAACTTAATCTGGTAGGTACCGGGTTGGAATGCGAGTTTTACATCGGAATGAGCTGACAGGTAATTTGAAATGACATCATGGAACGACAAAGAATTTTCTCCGAGAGAAGAAAAGTAAATCCACTTTGGACTTTCAAGCTCGGGCAACTCGTAGTCATACGGCTCGTGCTTGACCAGAATCGTCCGGTCGTCCTGAAACCAAAGAACATAGTGGTAGTTGGTCTTTTTTCCGCCGTGGACTTTAATAAAAGTTATATCTACGCCTTCCTTGGCCAGTGTCTGGATTATTTCCCGGCCGTTTTGATCATCGCCGACGTTAGAGACGAAAGCCGTCTTCAAGCCGAGGCGGCTCGCGGCCACGGCGGCATTGGCGCTGTTGCCGACGCCGGCGACAACGGTCACACTCTCGTACGGAATCTTGTCTCCGAATTTCATGCAGATCTCGCATGTACGGTGATCCATCCGGCAGTGAACTTCCGCGTCTTTCAAACGAATAAAAGCGTCTGTCACCGTATCTCCGATGCCTATGAAGTCATATTTAGCCATACTATTTCTATTTTCGCTTAATAACCCGCCCCACCGCAGCCATAATATCTTTAACTCCCATATCAAAATGCTCAATAAGTTCGGGGGTGAACCGGATTCGCCGAAGCGATTCCAAATTACCTCATGCTCTTTATCTTTAAAAGAATTTGAGAAAGTTTTTCAAGAGTTGTCTGGATGGATGTATAAATAACCGCTAATTGTTTATCGGTTATGGGACGAAGACTTCCGGCGGCCCCACGCCCAAGAGCCAAAAAGAATGATCTTCTCGGGTTGGAATCCTTTAACTATTTTTTCCGTGATTTCTTTGAGTTTTTGTTCGACAAGATTCTTATCCATGCGGTTATTTTAACACAAATCCGCGCAAAGCGCCACCACATTCGGATTCTCGTCGCCGGCCTGCACTAAACCTAAACCATAGCCATCCCGGGCTGGTTTTTGTTCCAGTTTATCAAGCTCTAAAATATTTTCTGCAAGTTTTACTTTGGGGTTAAGGGGCATAGTAGTAAAGTCAAACTGCAAAAATCAAAATGCAAAATGACAGTTCAAATTTATTCACCGATCCAAACAACGCCAATTTTTCTTTCACCAATTTCTTCATCGCCGCGATGTTGGAGAATTTTTATGATTTTATGGGTTAAAAACAACTCACCAACCAGATTTTTGTGCCTAACCCGATTTTACTTATCATAAATAGGGAATGTTTCTAGAGCGAGTAAGAAACTGCTTCTTTTTAGACTTCTGGGAAGGTCGTTGACCAGCGGGAAATCTTTTCCATGTAACCTGGAGTAATCTTTTGAGCCTTTTTGGTGAGTAAAATGTAAGCTATAGAAAATTTCCCTTGCAACTCATTCGCCAAAGGAACCCGAGGACCGTAAACATTGATGATATCATTTATAGAAATCTGGCGGGAAGTTCCTCTGATACATTGATACCCACTTTCTGGCACAATTACCATAGCGTTAGGTACTCGTTCGGGAGGTAAAAAACCCATAAGATAGAGCATAAAAGGATCAAATTTATACGGTCTTGTAAAAGGGTCTTGAAGAACTAACGTCCAGCTCCCGTCTCTGTTATCTTGCCATAGATTTCCATGCCAGTATGGTTGGGTTATATCTTTTCTTGGAAAGCTCATGCACGGCGTCCAGTGAAAAGGCGAGGCGAGATTTTGAATAGGAAGCGCTCCTTGAGAACCCTGAAGACTACCAATATATACTCCCCACTGATGAGCGATAATTTCTTCAAGGAGTGCATTATATACAAGGATATCATTTGGAACTGAACTCATATTTTTAAGAACGCCTATTCCTCTAAGTCTGTCCTTACTTCCATAACTTGCAGCATGATTAAAAACATTTAGCCCAATACCCTCCACCGTATTTTGAACTATTATATTAATTTGGTTTTGGTCTCCGGGAACATCAAAATCATAAAAGAAAGCTAAAAAATCATACACATCCGCGTGTTGGCCATAAAATTTTTTTGCAATTTCTTGATAATTAAGGTCGTTTTCATTTTCTATCTCTATAACGAAAACATTAGTGGGCGATGTTGGCGGCTGCACAGATGGTACTGGTGGGGGTAACGATGGAGGTACCATAGGCAATTCTGGCGGAAGCGCCCTCCCTTTTCCAATAGGTCGTTCAGAAATAGGCGCTGTTGTCTTGGGGGGCGCAATTACGAAAACATAAACCGCACTCCCTATCAGCGCAAAAAGTGAAACAACCACCAAAAGTTCAAGCAACGCAAAACCATTTTTACTTTTCATAATGCTATAAAAAATGGGATGATCAAGTAAATTCGCAGAGCCGCACCGCTGACAATTTTCCGCCTACGCTTTTCGAGCTACGACGGACATGCAAGTTTTTCTTTGGCGGAGAACCTGTTCGACTAAAAACATCAGTGATAATCGGCTCGTATGAGGGACATTTCTAGAATACAAAGTACTCTCAGATATCTCCTAATCTTTGTTCCCGCTTTAATGATCCATCTATTGCGTTTACCCAATACCAATCAGCGCTTGTTTCGTCTCGAATGCCACCGATCCAAAAGAAATTGTCAATCTTTTCACCGCGTGTCTTATGGTAAGAATCATAAATCCAAAGTTCGAGATTGTTGATTGGTCGTGCTCCCGGGACTAGCACCTTAGATACACCATTCCTGACAAGAATGGTCGTTGCCTCATCTTTACTAACCTTAACTTCATATTCCTTGAGTGGTCCAGTGTATTGTTCTACGGAACCATCTTTAATTCTCGCGCTCCCGCTGATGAATAAAGGGTCGCCAACCCCTCTTGAGGAGTTAGCAGTAAAGGCGAACTCGCTTCCGTAATGGAGTCTAAACCAAACCGTTGCATTTTTTGCCGTTTCCTGAGGACGTACAAGTTCAAAGTGGGAGTAAAGATAATCTTCAGAGAGGCGCAACTTTAAAAATTCGAAGAGAATTTTCGTATATTCGTTAGTAGCCCAATCGTTGGTGGATGACCGTCTTTTCTCGATTGGTTGTGAAATAGGGATTGGTGTAGGACTTGGGGCTGTGGTGGGCGTGGGAGTTGGCGTTGGTGTTGGCGAAGGAATAGGTCTAGGTGTAGGAGTTTGCTGATTAACAATAAAGTAACCAGCAACTCCGACAAGTATTATAACCCCAATAATTACTATGATATTTACAAATCCTTTTTGGTTCATATTTTGAAATTATGATTATTAAAAGCTTTCTTTTTCCAAAAATAAAATGCAGTTCGAGCCGACCCACGCTTCGCTGAAGCTTCGGCGAGGCGAGTATTTTTACAGGTTCTTTGGCAGTTTTTGCTTACTGAAAGGAAGTGACAATTTCAAGTTTTTCTTTGGCGGCAACCTACTGATGAAATACCAAACTATTCCGGATATAATCGAGTAACTTACTTGGCTGGTTCTGATTTACCACCACCAAGTAGTCTCCGCGAGAAACTACCAGTAACTTGTAAGTTGAACCGAGATTCCCGCCGCCTGTCATCCCAACAGCGTCGCCTTCTTTAATGAAACCAGTATCGTATACCGATTTTATTTCTTCTTTGCTTGTATATTTTTGAAAATTTCTGTCAAACCAATCGCGAGCTGACGTTTTTTCGTCTACGATCGATATACTTAGAACCGCTGGTTCGCAACAGAAAAGATGAGCTTCGTTTTCAGCGATCGCTACGTATTTACTCGAAGAGACGGCTGGGATGAGAACTTCTTTTATCTCATCAATCTCGGTGAAGACAGTGTGATCTTTTGGATAGGGGAACTTGAATTTATATGATTCATTCCGATACCATTTTAGATCTTCTGATTTGATAGAGAAATACGATTGCCGACTCAGCGCGAACTGTTCAAATAATTTTTCGATTTCTTCCTGCGTTGGTTGCCGCGTAAACTCTTGCTCAAGTCCTACTGGTGAGAAATGATTACCTCCGTCATCAGACGCAAAAAGAGCGTATCTGGTTGCCTCACTGTGCACGGGAATCTCGACACCAACAAGTAACTCATCTGTGTTGCGGGGATTAATGGCTATCATTCCTGAAAGAGCGCCACTGGCAGAACTATTGAATAGATGAAGTTCTTTCCAGTGTTCACCCCCATCGGTTGACTTGAATGCTACCCCCTCATCAGAAACTATATACAATTCTTTGCAGTTCTCTTGATTCACCGCAAGGTCAAAAACCCCAACATCTGTTACTTGAGAGCCAAGAGGCGAGCTCTGCGGCGAAACCGGAAGCGCTTTCCATGGATCATTGCGCTGCTTGCTTAATACTGAAGCGGGGAGGGGGAAGATTGGGCGCCCCAAAATAAAGAAATACCGGACTTCTTTAGAGCATTCTTTAATCTTTCCCGACTTGTTGGCAAGAATATTTTCTACCATTGGAGCCAACTTATCTTCCTGTTTTCTCGTTCCCATTAGACCTACAACAAAATAACTGGCAACGCCAAGGACAATTACCACAAGACCTATGATTATGATATTTACAAACCCTTTTTGATTCATAAATTATTTATAAATTCAAATGAGTCTATGATGCTAGCGAATGTGGCCGTGTCAACATTGTAACGAATGAGGAATGACCTGCCTTCATGATTTAAAATAATAGTGTTTCCGTATGAATCCAACCCCGCCTCCGAGAAAATACGATATGCCCGCTCCTCCGCAAAAGTCTCATATCCTTTCCGTTTCAGTCTGAAATCGTTTTCCGGCGGCATAAACTTATGGTCCTTTAACCACTGCTCAAAATCAGTTACCACTTGATCCAAAACCCCTATTTGAACAAATACAGGCTCGCAGCATAAAAAGTGTGACGGCCGCTCGCTGAGATAAATTTTTTTGCTGTCTTGAGTCGGTGGCGTTACTTCAAATCCCCCCTCCGGTTTCTCTTTGATGTCAATAAACGCGGTAAAATTCACAGGATACCTCACCTCAAACCCATATTTCTCGTTGCGGTAGGTTTTCCAGTTTGAAGTATCAACTTTCTCCGCTACGGGCTGGGGTATCGTGGTTTTTCCCTCGGCGGGTTTTTCCGCCGGAGCCGGAATCGCGGCATACCGCTGATACGCCCAAAATCCCGCGGCCGC
>CAZDKA010000026.1:0-12493 GCA_964505815.1 uncultured Candidatus Saccharibacteria bacterium
CGTTAATGAAGCTAAAAGTCCCGATGGCAGAGCCATCGAGGATCCTCGACAGGGTCGGGACTATAAGCTAAAAGCTAAAAGCTGTGAATTTGGCTATCGCGACTCTGTTTTTAAGCATAGCCCGAATTTTGTAATTATCTCGGCAGTTCTTGCGTTGAAAAAAGGCGAGCCGCAGCTGATTCAGGAGCGTATGAAAGTTTTTGTTTCCCGGCGTGTCGATACTCAAGACATTGGCGCAAAGTGCGCCGGATGCATTTTTAAAAATGTGTCGTGGGGCCGGAAAGACATTGATAAAGAGGCGCTTCTTTCGCGGTTTCCGGTTCTGAAAAAATTTGAATCAGCGCCGGGTATTTCCGCGGGATTTCTTATTGATGAGGTTGGGCTGAAGGGCCAAAGAATAGGTAGCGCCATGATTTCGCGGAAGCACGCAAACTTTTTCCTAAATACAGGAGACGCAAAAGCGGAAGATGTTATTATGCTCATGGCATTTGCCAAAGGGCGCGTCCATCGAAAATTTGGTGTTCTTCTAGAGGAAGAAATACAGTATATTGGGTTCTAGGAAGGATGTGTTGCAAGGGTTGGAATGTAATGGCAAGAAGAGGGACGCGTGGGGTATACTTAACGAGATTGGGTTAAATAATAAAATTTATGATTTCTCCTTATTTTGAAAAGCGCTCTCAAGTAAGAGTCGGAAAAGAGGAAGATAGTGTTAAAAGGAAAGACGATCTTGACTCCTGGAGAAAAATCGAAGAAGCGATTGATGTTGACGCGGTGCTTAGAAGAATCGAAAACGGATTTATTAAACGTACGACGGTAGAAGCGCTGGCTCGGCTTACCGTTGAACTTGCCGATAAACTATCCCGTTATGACACGATTTTGAGTGACGACGCTAGCGGTCGGCTGGTTACTTTATTCCTACGAAAGCTTGTAAATAAAGAGCGGGAGAAAACTAAGAAAAAATCTGTAAATACTTTTTTTGTTTCTACCGGCAGGCATGGTTTGCAGGAAGTAACCGCAGCCGTTGAGGATTTTATCCGAAAAAAGAACGAGGGGGGGCGATGGGGAAAACATTGGTGGTGACAGAGTACATTTCGTCAGGGCAGAGTATCCGCCGTCTCATAGAAATTTTGAGAAAATGCGGAGTTGATTTTGATATCGCTGCGGTATCGGTGGAGGAATCTCCCGTTGGGGATGCATATTCGCCCCTTTTAAGAGAAGAGTTTAGAAAACGTCTTTATTACGGAGCAATTGGAAGAGAAGGTTTGGGTTTTTACGGAAGCAAGGCGGCCGGTGTTACTTCTCGGAGCGGTAAAATTTCACCACATCCGACAAGACGTGAAGCTGCTGATTCGGTGGTGAAGCGTACTGGGCGTGAAGACATGAACCTTCTTGCCGACGAGTGCTCGAAATTGCTTTAAAAAATAATATATCAGCCCGCTTTTTCGATGAAAGCGGAACATACCTATGAGATTCTCCTTTTTTAAAGAACGGCCAGCGGATATTGCTGAAAAAAACAAAAAAGGTGTAGAGAGGAAGAGCGACACCCCGTCCTGGAAGAAGATTGAGAAGGTGCTTGATATTGAGGCACTGCGCGGCGGGGTTAGAAGCGAGTTTATCACTCCGGAAGTAATACGGGCCTTGGCGCGTCTCACTCTTGAGATTGGTGATCAGCTTAAAAATTACGATGCGATTTTAAGCGATGACGCAAGCGGGAGACTGGTCGCTTTGTTTTTACGAAGGCTGGTAGACAAAGAGAGGCGTGGGGTAAAAAAGGGGCCGGTAAAGACATATTTTGTCGCAACTGGCAGGCATGGCCTGCCACAGGTAACCGCAGCTGTTGAGGGTTTTATTCGAGACAAGAGCCGAGAAGGTGTTATGGGGAAAACGCTTGTGGTGACGGAATTTATTTCGTCGGGAAGGAGCATTTGGCGCCTTATTGAAATTTTAAAAAAGCAAAACATTGATTTTGACCTAGCAACCGTTTCAATAAGTTTGGATTTGAATAGCGCTCTATATCCGGATGAGTTAAGGCAGGAGTTTGCTAAGCGTCTTTATTATGGCGTAGTCGGTGAAGAGGGAGAGAGGTTTTATGGCAAACGGACGGCAACCGGGGTCGAGGTTGGCTGGGAAGGCGGACGGCGGGCTTCTCCACATCCGATAAGAAGCCGGGAAGCAAGTGCAGAGGCGAAACGCGTCGCACGGGAAGACATGAATTTTCTTGCCGACGAGTGTGCAAAATTGCTTGAAAAGTAGTATTCAATTAGGTTTTTTATAATTAGGCGAGGTTTCATAGAAATTTTTCATTGCGTAGGCGTGATTACAAATTAACGAATGCGTAAAACAAAATAACGAAAATTTGCTTACTTCAAATTTTCGTTATTAATTTTTTGCAGCTCATGAGGGCGAAAAGCGTTTGAATAGCTTTTCGCGGGTGTAACGAGCATGCCGCGAAGCGGCACGCGCAGTTCTACACCCTGGAACAGGTGTACATTATATAATTTTTTCGGACATTTTTCAACCCCGCACCTTTTGCTAGTTGGAACATAGCTCACTGCTTATATAAAATCATCAGTGTAACAATACGGAGCAAAAGGTGCGGGGTAAATCATAAAAAATTCGTGATTTCCGACAAAGAGAAAAAAGGATTTTTCCCCAAGGCCCGGGAAATTATCAGACCGGCCGGTTTTATCAATGCCAAAGAAGTTTCGATTGCGGAGCTCATCGGCAAAAAAATCGTGCTGATTGATTTTTGGACATACAGCTGTATAAATTGTCAGCGTACACTTCCGTATCTCGTCGCTTGGTACGAAAAGTATAAAAGCAAAGGGCTTGAGATTATAGGCGTTCACACGCCGGAATTTGATTTTGAGAAAAAATACGAAAATGTGCTTTGGGCAACCAAAAAATTCGGCATCATTTACCCGGTGATTTTGGATAACGATTACGGAACGTGGCATGCTTATGATAATCGTTACTGGCCGGCAAAATACCTGATTGATATTGACGGATTTGTCGTTTATCAGCACTTCGGCGAGGGCGGGCATGAGGAAACCGAGCGAAAAATTCAGGAACTTTTGGGGGAGAGAGCCGCGAAACTGGGCTTCAAAGACGAAATCCCCTGCGATTTAGTGAGGCCGGAGGGGACCGATATTTCCGCTTCACCACCGCAGAGTCCGGAGATATATTTTGGTGCGGCCCGAAATATATATCTCGGCAACGGCGTTCCAGAAAAACGCGGCTTCCAGACCGTTGCCGAGCCGCAGGGTATTAAGACCGACGTGCTCTATCTTGCCGGCGATTGGAATTTTGATGACGAATACGCGGAGAATAAGAGTGCCGGCGCAAAAATTATTTTTCGTTATCGGGCCAGAAGCGTCTTTATGGTCGCGAGCGCCGAAGAAGCAGTCAAAGCAAAAATATTGCGCGACGGAAATCCGGTTGAGGACGAGGCAGGAGAAGACGTAAAAGGCGGATTTGTTAAAATTAGAGAAAGCCGTCTTTACAAACTTATTAAGGACCCCGAGGGCCCGGACGAACATACGCTTGAAATTGTCATAGAATCTCCGGGGCTTCGCGCGTTTACTTTTACGTTCGGATAGTTTTTATATTTTTACTTCTATGTTACACTGCCAGTATGCCTGAAAAATTTCCAACGAAAGAACGAAAATCAAAGGGCTTTTCCGCCCACAAAAAATGGGAAGGGTCGGAACTTCTTGCGATTCTTGCTTTTCCGTTGCTTATTTTTGGTTTTTTGTTTGAGGATTTTTTCTGACCACTTATCTTCGCGGCCATGCAAAAACGAGAATTCAAGAAAACACTTTTTGAGATATTTGAGATATTAGAATTTTCCGAAGAGGAAAAGCAAGAAGCGCTGGAAAGTTTCAAAAAGAAGCTGGCGAATGACCTTTTTGATTCAGTCAAAATGGAACTTCACGAGGAGCAACAGATCTGGATTAAAGATCATATGACTTCGGCCAACTCCCGCGACCCCAAAATTGCCGAGATACAAAATGCGATTCGGGCTTTGTATTCTGCCGAGACCATCCACGAAAAAAGCAGGAGAGCCTTCAAAAGAATACTGGAAGAGTATATCAATTTTATGTATCGCGAACTTGATTTAGGCCAGGAAAAGACAGCCCGGTTAAGAGAAATCGTAGAAAAATTGTGATTGTTTACACCGCCCGAGATTTGCGACCACCCAAAAAACCGCCCGCGGGCGGTTTTTTGCTAGTGATGGACTCAGCGAGAATTGAACTCGCGTCTCCGCAATGCGAATGCGGTGTACTACCACTGTACTATGAGCCCCTAAAAATTGGTGGGAGGGCGAACGAATGACGCGTTGTTTCGCCCCCTCGGCGAAACTCCGGGCATTTTTTGACGGACTCGCGCGTCCCTCCGAGACAGGCTCGTTCTAAAATGCCCGTCAAAAGCAAAACTATTTGCTTTTGACCCACTATACTATAGGCCCGGAAATACGGCGTGGCGAGTAAAGCATCACCAGTGTATCAAGTTTTTAGGAAATTGTAAGCTTGACCTCTTTGGTGGTAGTGCCCCCCTTTTTACTACTTGACAGCAAAAAGCTGATGTATAACGAATAGAGGCAAGTTCTTTTTCGTACATTGATAGCAGAATACGGAGGATCCAATGAGAAAAGCCAGTTTTTCAGCGCTTCTTTTCGCCAGTGCGTTTGTCATTGCCGGCTGTGCCGGGGCTCTTCCAAAATCACAGGAGACCGCTGAGTTTTACTGGCAGTCTCACAAGGAAGTCGAGGCCGCTCACAGTATGATTGTGCCGGGAAAAACCACTAGGTTGTATAAAGTGGCGCTTGGGTTTGATCCGAAACGCGTGCCGAACACCAAGCGGATTGAATATCTCGAGGTGCGTGATATGCTGCTTGGGAAAAATCCGAACACAAAGATTGAAGACCTGCCCGAAGGGGCGCGAGAATGCCTGGGGGCGCGAGAGCTCTGCGTTGCAGAGATTTATAAAATCGGTACTACGCGTTCGGATGAAGAGGGCAATTTTGTCGCCAATAAAACCGACTACCGCGTTGTTACGCGAACAACCGGCTGGGCGTTCAACACCACCATCTTTATCAAGAAGATCAAGAAAGACAGTGAGAGCGACGATGATCTCGTGGTCTACCTCACGAAAGATGACGATCCGAATATAAATAAGGTGAAAAAGAAAGAAGATAAGTTGGGACCGCTTAAAACCTTCATTTTCGGTCCAATTAGGGGGCTCTTGGGCATCTTTGGGCTACGGTAGACTTTCGCCATTGTGTCGTAAAGCCCGCATCGCGGGCTTTTTACTTTCCTTTGAAAAACGCAATCCAGAGGTCAAAGCCCAAAATTACTGCCCAGCCGACGAGCAGTATGAACCAGCCGATAAGCTCAATTCGCTCCGGCGACAAGCTGAAGCGCTCCGAGGCGATGGAATAAATATCCTCAATGGCGTCAACCTTCTCTTTTATTTGTGTCCTCCATTCCGCAAGCTTGAATTTTCGGCCGGCAAGATCATATAGCCGCGCTGAGTACCAGTCGCCGATCAGTTTTATGTCGCGCTCCAGGCCCTGAAAGTCAAAAAGAGAAGCGGAGCGTATTTTAATTATAGCCCTCATGGCGTTTTGCACTTCTCTGCCGCCAAAAAGCAGAATCCATGGGCGTTTATCGGGAAGGGCCTGGAAAATTTTGGCCACGCGGGTAAGCCGTTCATCAAGTTCGGAATCCAGGAGCCGGTATTTCAAAAGCTGAAGATTGGCAAGCTCCAAAAACTCCACGGTGGATGCGAAATCGGCTTCGGGGTCAAAAATGAAAGCCCCGTCCCAATCAACAATAACCAGGTCGTTTTTAGCGTATTTTAGCTGCGCCTCAAGGGTTTGGGTGATTTCGCGCTCATCCAAAGGCAGGGTTTCCGACTTAAGGAAGCCGGCGATTTTGTCTTTCCACTGAAAGAATTGCTCGGGTTCACCGGAGAATCCGCTGATTGCCCACACGGCGTATTCTTCAGTCGCGTCTTCTTTTCCGCCGTGCCTCCTTAGTATTTCGTAGCAGGCCTCAAGAATTTTTTCTTTGAGGTCAAGGGCGTCTTCAAAAAATATATGGTCAATGTCGCCTGTCGCCTCCACGACCAATATGTCCGGCGGATAGATTTTTATCTGAAACTCAATGTCGCGTCCGAGTATTGATTGCTTTTCCGAGTCCACTATGAACTGGCGGGGTATGGTGGCCTCAAAATAGTGCGGGGCCGAACGAAGCGGCTTTACCCCAAGGGCCTCTTTTTCTTTTTTGGGCTGGCGCTTGGTTTCGCCCAGAACAAAAACAATCAACTTCCCCGGTATGACTTTTTTGTTGGCTTGCTCGGGCATGCGAATTTTATTTATGAGCGTTAGCGAATAACTATAAAATTCAGCACCCTGTTAAATAGCGCTTCGCGCTAATTTTGCGGAGCAAAATTATTTAACAGGGTAAAGGTTTGGCGGCCGCGATTTCTTCGCTAACGCTCGAAATCGCAGGCCAAGCCCTTTAGCTTTCTTTAATATAAGGCCGTTCCTTTGCGACAACTTCCTTAAACGCTCTGTTATTGAAAATTTGTATCCAAAGAAGTGTCAGGAGCGGTTTAATGACTTTGGCGGCTATAAGTATCGCCAGAACGAGGGCGAGCAAAAGAATGATGCGTTCTTTCTTCGGTAAAGCCGCGAAAGCAATCCCGAAGTAGTAGCCGCCCAAAGTGGCGGCCCCCGAAAGCACGACTCCGGCAAGAAAATTGTAAAAAATAAACACGCCAAACGGGATTTTAAAAAACCCCTGAAACATCAGCATAAATTGTCCGAGGAAACCGAGGCCCATCGTGGCCTTGGAAAAGAAAATAATTTTGCCTCTGCCGTGGCGCTCAAAAAGACCTTCGGCCGCCCTGACGGCGGCATCAGCGACGGAGAAGAACTTTTGGAAGAAACGATAAATCCGTTCCCGTCCGAATCGGCCGAGGACGTACCAAGCGACGTCTGCGGTAAGGTCGGCTAAAACCGCAATTGGCCAGATTATCCACGGCGAAAAATATCCCTGGGAAGCTAAAAATCCCGCGGCGAGGGCTGCGAGCGGGCCGCCGAAAGCCAACAGCGGGAAAACCGCGAAATAGCCATAATCCTGAAAAGCATTGATAATTGCAGCTTCATGGTACATGCGAATTTTGCCCCCGTTAGATATCAAGGGGTTTAATACCTACAACTAAATATGGGCTAAGCTGTTTTTGGTATGAGACATGGTTTCTGAGTCTTATCTAACGGGGCTGCAAAATTCAGCACCCTGTTAAATAGCGCTTCGCGCTAATTTTGCGGAGCAAAATTATTTAACAGGGTAAAGGCCCGTCAGCCCCATTAGATGGCGTTTCGCGCCTATCTAACGGGGGGGCTCTAACGCCTTTAGCTTATCACGCTCTATTTTAGGCAATCAAAATACCCCTAGAGCAGGGGGTTTTGAGTTTCGTTTTTTGGTTCTGCTGTCTCTGGGGTGGTCAGAACTTTTTCTTCTTCGGGTTTTTGTGTCGCCGCAGGTATTAATTCACGATCAGGGCGCCGCTCAAGAAGGCCGAGGGCAAGGCGGTGCTCTTTGGCATCCACCGAGAGTACCCGAAACTGGTAATCTTCCTGAAGATGGATGCGTTCTTTCATTTTTGTTTCAGTCCCGAATTCGGAAATATGGGCCAGCCCCTGGATTTCGTTGTCCAGTTTAATAAAAGCGCCGAAAGGATTGTATTTAACAACTTTACCGCCAACGGCATCGCCTTTTTTGTAGCGCTCCGGAACCTTTAGCCACGGGTCGTCTTTGAGCGCTTTCAATGAAAGCGAAACCTTCTCGCCCGCTATATCAATTACTTTGGCTTTCACCGAGTCGCCGATTTTTAGAACATCCGCAGTATTTTCAATCAACTGCCAGTCAATCTCCGATATATGGACCAGTCCCTCCAGTGCCTCGTCAAATTTCACGAACGCCCCGAAATTTACGACCCCGGTAACCTCGCCGTCAACTATATCGCCCGCTTTGTATTTTGCCAGCTTCTCGCGGGTCTCTATACCGCTTTTTGATTTTTCTGAAAAAATAAGCTTGCCTTCTTCCGCGTCAACATCGATTATTTTTACCTGCAACTCCGTTCCCGCGAGCTTTTTTAATTCTTCCAAAATTTTCTTTTTGTCCCCGCCATCCACTCTCGGGTAGTGCTCCGTAGAGAGTTGGGAGGCGGGCAGAAACCCCGAGACCCCTTTGTAATCAATAATCAATCCGCCGCGGTTGGCGTCCATCACCTTCAGGGTAAGCGTTTCTCCGTTTAATACCATGCGCCGCATTTCTTGCCAGTCCTTTTCTCTGCCGGCCTCGGCCAGCGAAAGTTCTATAAAGCCCTCGTCATTATCTAAATCAACTATTTTCGCTGATACCGAATCTCCTGTGCTAAGATTTTTTATGACGTTTTGCGCTCCGTAAAATTCGCGGCCGTAGACGATGCCGGTGCCGCGGCTCGCAAGATCAATAAAAAGGCGGCTGCCTTTTTTTTGAAGCACCTTCCCTTCCACCAGATCGCCCGTCTTCCACGAGAGGCCCGCGTCTTTCTTGTCTTTAAGCAATGTTTCCATCGGATGGCGGCTTTTATCAATAATGGGAAGGGTTGATTCGTTTATCCCCCCACCTTCCCGAATACCCTGCGGTTTTGCTGCAGGGATGAAGGGCGTTTTCAAGTCCTTCTCGCGGGGTCCAATATCCCGCGAGAAGGTGGGGGGATTTATTGCGTCATTTCTGGGCATAGAAAGCATATTACCTTTTATCACCTCTTTTATCAAGCCCTAGTCTTTTCCAATACAACATGAGCCCCAAATGAGGTACGGCTTCTAACGCGCCATGAGCCCCAACTGAGGCTCATGGCGAAGGAGTGTAAGTCGTTATGTTGGTCCAAAGAAGTGACTACAGTTTTGTATTTGCTAAAACTTACGCGATCGCGTAAGTTTTAGCAATAGTGAAAATTCAATAGAATTTCATAACCTCCATTTCTGGCTCATCTCTTGATTAGAAAATGCTGACCTCCCGTTGACCTCGTTAGATAGAGCTCTGCTCACCTAATTGGGCTGACACCTTTTTTGGAGAGGAGTATATATAATGTTGCACCTTAAATCAGCACCTTCCCGTAGGGGAATCCTAGAGAGGGGGCTCAAATGAAGGGACTCGTTGTTCTTTTGGCCGCGCTTTTTGCGGCCACATCCGTCGCTCTTGCCGCTCCGGCCCTTCCTGATTACAAGAATCGGAGCGTGTCTGTGCCGAGCGAGACCTATGCCTGCGACAAAGGTACTACCGTAATTCGGCTGTACACGGTCTCCGACATGAAGTGGCGTCTTGTTGAGCTACGTACTGCTTTTGGCGACACCTTTGTTGGCTACAAGGACGGAGCTGGATTTTTTTCTACGTTCAGCCAGCCGGCTCCTCGGAAGTGAAGAACGTGTCTCGCCAGGAGTACGTCAGGATCCTGAAAGAAAAGTCGGTTGCGGCCTATAACTTGTTCCATGGCGGACCCACCGACTGCGTCGAAGCGCCGTCAATCCATTAGACGAGGGATTAACACCCTCGTTTTTTATTGGATTTTTCGAAGCAAATACTTGCTTTCACCCCCTTTATTTTTCTATATAAAAATGCTACTCTTTAAGTAATGATTATTAGCTGGTACGGCCAATCCTGCTTCAAAATTGAGACGCGCGGCGCGACTATTGCCATTGACCCTTTTGAGAAAACAATCGGCCTTACCCCGCCCCGCTTCCGGGCCGACATTGTTTTGATCAGCCATTCCCACCCCGACCACTCCAATCGCGATACCTTGCAGGGAGAGCCCTTCGTCATTGACGCCCCGGGCGAGTATGAGGTTAAAGGAGTAGAAGTGCGCGGCATAAGAACATTTCACGACGCCTCAGGCGGCAGCGACCGAGGAGTGAACACTTCATATTTAATTGAAGCGGAAGACATGAAGATTTGTCACTTGGGCGATTTTGGCGAGAAAGAATTGCGAGAGGAAACCCTCGAAGATATTGGCGATGTTGATATCTTGATGGTTCCGGTTGGCGGTACATATACTGTTGACGGAAAGGCCGCAGCGCATATTGTGTCCCAGATTGAGCCGAGGGTAGCTCTCCCGATGCATTACAAAATCCCCGGCCTTTCTTTTTCACTCTCAGGCCCCGAGGCCTTTCTTCGCGAGATGGGCATTAAGGAGCCGGAGCCGGCGGAAAAGTTTGTCTTTAAAAAAAAAGACCTGCCCGAAGAAGAAACCAAGGTATTGGTAATGAAGCCGGTATAAAGGGCTTGCTCCCAATTCTGGATCCGCCAGCTGGCGGAGAACAAATTTTAGCTAGAAAACCTTTACCCTGTTAAATAATTTTATCCTGTTAAATCTTTTGCTTTAAGCAAAAGAAAATCAAAGATTTTATTTAACAGGATAAAATTAAGATTTGAGGAACATCAAAAAGGACGCGTGCCGGCAACAAAAAGCAGGCGGCCGCTAAAATTGATATATTATGAAGCCGGCTTGAGTCGAAAAGACGCCATGCGAAGAGAAAAGTATTTTAAAACCCATTTTGGTAAGATGTTTTTAAAGAAGCGCCTCAAATCTTATTTAACAGGGTGCTGAATTTTCTAACATCTCGGCTTCCCTGCCAAAATTTTTCGGCAAATAACATAAAAAACGCGTAAGCATATAAACGATGGCATGAAAATAATCTGTTTAAAACGATGGTGCCTGCCGAAAAACTTAGGCGGGTTGCCTCGCTGAGAAAATTCGCATGCAAAATTTTTTGGAAAAAATTATTGTCGCCGTGGAAAGCCTGCAGGAGAGATCGCTTAACGAGCGAAGAGCGCTTTTTTTCGCCTCGTTTATTGTTTTGGGAACGGTGGTTTTTGCTTTTTGGTCCAACCACATGTACCGGCAGTTCGGGGTCGCCTTTTTCGGCGGATACGGACGCCCGACAGAACTCGTTCAACAAAGAGACACCAAAGGGGGCCTTCTGAGCCCTTTTGACGCAGTTTACGAAAACGCCCGGCTGATTAAAACCGAGGCTGGAAACCTTTTTTCTGAAGTTTCTGACCGCGTAAAGGAGCTTTCGGGATTTGTTACAGTGCCGACTCGTGAAGAGGCCGGCAAAGAGCCGCCTGTTCTGCTGGGAGAAGCGGCTGAAGAAAAACCGGCTCCGGTTGCAGTAAAGGTGGAAAACAAGCCGCGCGTTGAAGTTCCCGCTAAAAAAGAATCGGCGACGGTTGGCGCAACCAAACCGGTTGTTGCGAAGTCAGAGGTCAAGACGCCTGAGCTTGCCAAACCAATGCCGATAACTAAGGAGCAGAAAAAAGAAACCATCATTCCCACAGCGAAAGGAGAAAAGCGTTCCCGGATAGCTTCAATTTTGGCGACTAATTTTGCGTCAATCAAGCAGGCCTTCGCTGATTTCTACGAGTATTTGACACGATAGGTATGCCTCCCCGACCCAATTTTGCTTTATGTGTCGCGGCGAGGCGCTTCGGAGACGGGGCGATCTGCTGCGCAGATACGCCTCGCGTCTGGCCCCATCACGGGATGTGCCTATTCGGCACACGCGCCTCGCAGAATATAATCGGCGCATATTTTTCAGTTGTCTTTCAGTTTGCTGGGGCAAAATTAGAGCGGGATGCTCATGTTTGTAGCGAAAATTACTTCGCTACAAGCTCGTAATTTTCGACAAACATGGCAGACATAGGGAAAATTCAAAAACGAGAAATTACCGATGAGATGCGCGAGTCGTATATTGACTACGCGATGTCGGTTATCGTCGCGAGGGCCCTGCCGGACGTCAGAGACGGGTTAAAGCCGGTGCACAGGAGGATCCTTTATACCGCGCATGACCTTGGACTCAGGCACAGCGCCAAGCCCGTAAAGTCGGCGCGCATCGTCGGAGAAGTCCTTGGCAAATATCACCCCCATGGTGATATTGCCGTTTATGATGCCTTGGTAAGAATGGCCCAGGTTTTTTCGTTGCGCTACCCCTTGATTAACGGACAGGGCAATTTTGGCAGCGTAGACGGCGACGCCGCGGCGGCTATGAGGTACACGGAAGCGCGGCTGTCCGCAATTGCGGATGAGATGCTTCGCGACATTGATAAAGAGACCGTTGATTTTGTTGATAATTACGATGCCACCCGCAAAGAGCCGACGGTTCTTCCGGCCGCAGTGCCAAATTTACTTTTGAACGGCTCGCTCGGCATCGCCGTCGGTATGGCGACCAATATCCCGCCGCACAATCTCGGCGAGTTATCAGACGCCCTGGTTTATCTTGCTGAGCACCCCGACGCGTCGGTTGACGAGCTTTTGGAATTCGTCAAGGGTCCGGATTTTCCGACCGGCGGATTTATTTTTAACGAAAAAGAAATAAGCCAGGCCTACGCTACCGGCCGGGGCGCGATTTTGACCCGCGGCAAGGCGGAAATCACGGAAAAGA
>CAZDKA010000027.1:0-12353 GCA_964505815.1 uncultured Candidatus Saccharibacteria bacterium
CTCTCCGGCGCGCTCAAGGTCGGCGACAAAGTAAAAATCAAATCAGGCGCTTCTGAATTTGACCAGGCGGTTGACTCAATGGAGATTGACCGCAAGCAGGTGAGCGAGGCGGGCAATGGCGATGAGGTCGGCCTGAAAGTTGACCAGAAAGCCGGCGACGGAGCAGTGGTCTACAAACTGGAAGAGTAAACGCTTAGATTTTTTCATTCAGACGCAAATTCGCAACTGCGCGGAGTTTTTCGTGCGGTTTTTTGTCGACGAACAACTGATCTTGACTTACTACCAAGTGGTATGGTATACTATAACCAAGTAAATTTCCGTTGTTTTGAAAGGGGGAGAGAAATCATGCCGTATGCGCTCTTTGGACTCGGTGTGCTAGCGATAGCGTTAGTCGCTATCGGATCGCTCGGGCGTGGAAGCGACACAAAGCCGGGAGTCGTTTCGCTACCATTCGCCCTTTTCGCCGCGGCTGCGGTCGCAAAGTACCTCGGCCTCTAAAAATGCCGGTGCCGAGTAACACATAACCAAAGGGGGCAGCAACTCGTGCCCCCTTTTACATTTTCTGACCAAGCCGCAAGCTGGCGACTACACGGACTTTTTTCTGGCCAGCCCTTTTATTTGAAAAATATCCCGCCCGCCTACTTGAAGCGGGGCTCGCCCACTGAAAGTGGGCGGCGAGCGCAATCATCAAAGCGTTGTCACCGGTTAATTTAGGATGTGGAAGGTAAAGTATAGAATGCGGTAATTCTTTTTGCAGCGCTTCGGCGAGTGATTCGCGAAGTTTTTTATTTGCGGCTACCCCACCGCCGAGAATAACGCTTTTTACTTTTAATTTTTGGGCCGCACGGAGAGTTTTTGCAACAAGAACTTCAACTACCGCATTTTGAAATTCTTTCGCAACTTCGCGGCGCAGGGCCCGCAGACGATATTTCTTTTTCGCATCCTGCAAAAAATAAAGCACGGCGGTCTTGAGCCCTGAAAAAGAAAAATCAAAGTCGGTGGTGTGTAACATGGGCCGCGGAAATGAAACTTTCAATTTTAAATTTTTTGCCAAGAGCTCCTCTGCTTCATGTTCAATTTCCGGGCCGCCGGGATAACCGAGCCCGAGAATACGCGCAACTTTATCAAAGGCCTCGCCCGCCGCATCGTCGCGCGTCTCGCCGATAATTTCGTATGATCCGAATTTTTTCATAAGCACGAGTTCGGTGTGTCCCCCGGAAACAATCAGTATCAGTGAGGGCGGTTTCAGGGAAATTAGGTGAAACCGCTTTTTCAGCATGGGGCGCGCCCCAAGCATCGCCGTATAAATATGACCTTCAAGATGATTTACCGGAATAACCGGCTTCTTCCACATATATGAAAGCGCTCTTGCGAAATTAACTCCGGCCCAAAGCGCCGGCTCAAGCCCCGGCCCGACCGTTACCGCAATCACGTCAATCTTTGGCGGCTTCAATGAAAGTATTTGTTCTCTAATTCGCGCGAATAGTTCCGGCTCACGTTCCAAGATAGAATTTAGAATTATGAATTCGGAATTATGGCCCTCCTTTTTATCCCGTAATTCATAATTCACGATTCTTGATTCCATCAATTTTGCTTCTCTTAATGCCTTAAGCAAAATTGGTACGAGATTGCGCTGGTGTTCTCGTTTTGCCAAGTGCGGCACCACGCCCCCGAATTTTCTGTGGAGCGGAACTTGCGACAACACAATGCTTGACAAAATCTTAACCCGCAGCCTTGTCTTGGGGCCGCTGATATCAATAATTGCTATTGCTGTTTCATCACAACTTGTCTCAATTCCCAGAATCTTCATATTAAGGATATTTAATTATACAACTAAACAGCGACCGCTTTTTAGTTGTAGCAACTAAATTAGTTGAAACTTCTTCTTTAAATGCAACTCATTATCTATATGAGCGGCCTCAACGAACCGCACATACGGACGCGCATTATACAACTCGATCACAAAATCTATTTCATTCCGGCATTCATATGGATGAACAAAAACGCTTTTTTGAAATTCCTTTAAACCGAGCCGTTGGAGTTGCATCCTCAACGCATCACGCAGCCGTTTCTGTTTTTCGGGGATATCAAAAAGAATCACGCGCCATTTTCTATCCCATCGTGAGGGTTTCGGTATCTTCATCTCGTCTAATTTATAACACAATACTATTTTTTGCCCTTCGCGATTGAGTACAACCGATACAGAACCGTCTTTGTGTTCCCTATAATCAACGAGTTTTGATTGATACAAGCGGCGGATTGCGCGATACAACTCATGCCTATTTATCTCTTGCCATTCGCGTGCAATGTTTTTTAAAACCCTCTTCTGCCTGGTTGGCGAATATGATAATGTTAGCGCCGCGCCTCCGAAGAGTAACAATAATACCTTTTGCGAGGCCGCGCCTAAACGTATAGCCATAAATTATCTGTATCAAAAGAAAATACAACTAGCAAGCGGTCGCTTGTTAGTTGTATTTTATAATTTTCTAATAAGTTGAGATTTTTCAATATTTCTGATATTCTTTTTTCGTTGGCGCCATCGTCTAGCCAGGTCCAGGACATGGGCTTTTCAAGCCCAGTACGCGGGTTCGAATCCCGCTGGCGCCATTAACTGTCATGGGTTCGAATCCAGTTGGGGCCGTTATTCTTATGCCACAGAATGCAACAAAACATATTTGGATTTTTCTCTCGGCGTTTGGAGTATTTTTTGCCGCGCTCTCTTGGGGCCAAGAAATTATCACGAAAGGATTTTGGTGGAAAGGGACGCTGGCGGTGATATTGGGTTTTATTTTGTATCGGCTAGTGATTCATAAGGTATAAACCGCGATGAAAGAGTTTGGTCTCAAATTCATTGATATCATGATCGGGATCGTGCTCGGTCTCGGTTTTCAATGGTGGCCGAATCTCCACGAGCCGTGGCAGTATGCGGCTTTTATTTTTGTGTATTTTGATATCGTTGATTATTGGATAGATTATTCGCCTTCTTTAAAAAAATTCCCGCCAAAGAATGAATTGAGTTTACTGATAGATGTGGGAATAATGTTTACGCTCTTCCTGTATATTTACACGACACAACTGACTATCGTTCACTTCCTCGCCGCATTTATGGCTTTGAGCATTCTAGATCTTCTTTGGATGTGGAGGGCTCGACGCGAGTACCAGCCACATCACGCAGACAAAATTTATCTTGACGCCTGGCTTCGCTTCAACGCTGTCGATGCTGTTTTTGCATCAACCCTTATTGGTCTGGCATGGCTCTTCCCGATTTCTGCGCCAATTGTATTTATTGCCTTTGTCGTGTTTAGAATTATCATCAGAATCTTGGCAAGCTATCAGTATAAAAAAATGCATTTTGCATAGACCCCCTGTTATGCCCCACATTCATGAAAAAGTTGATTATGTTGTAGTGGCGTTCATCACCCATGGCGGCAGGGTGCTTATGGTGCACCACAAGGAGCTTAAACTATGGCTGCCGGTTGGCGGCCATATTGAACTGGACGAGGATAAAGAAGCATTAATACGCGGCAAATAATACGACACTACCTAAACCCCGTTAGATAGAGCTTCGCTCATCTAATGGGGTGAACAACCGCTGATACTGCCGAGCGGCGCGATACCACAAGCGCTTCTGGTGCGGTTGTTCATTCTTGTACAAAAATTGGGTGGGGAGTATAATGGAATAGTTATCAATTAAATAAATATCCTTAAAAAATATGGCAAAATCCAATTCGGCTTTTATGAAGCCAATGCGCGTAAGTTCGGAGCTCGCCGAAGTAGTCGGCCAAGGTCCTATGCCCAGGTCGGAAGTCGTTAAAAAACTTTGGGCATACATTAAAAAGAACGGCCTCCAGGACAAGCAAAATAAGCGCAATATCAATGCGGATGAGAATTTGATAAAGGTTTTCGCCGGCAAAAAGACCGTCAACATGTTTGAAATGACAAAGCTTGTGTCAAAGCACCTTTCGTAAACTCGGCTAGACAAAGACACAAAGACAGAAAAACGCCCGTCTCGGGCGTTTTTTAGTTATGCGGTCGCGCGAATATTCTTTTTCGCGCATGCTTTTGTGATAATGAAAAAACCGAGCTTTCGCTCGGCGATTTTTCTTTTTGTCCTTTTATCCCTTGAATCCTTCGCTTTCTTTTTCGCGCTTTTCCTCGTCAGGCGAATATTGACGAAGAATTTCCTGCCACATTGGCACCCGCGCCATCTGGTGATGGCTCTCGGTCGGATGGCCGCGCTTCATCTCCTGCATTCTCCAAAGTGCGGCGGCCCCCCACTTCTTGAAGTCCGAGGCGTATTCATAAACCGCCTTGCTTGCGGCGTGAGCCGCGGCAACGGTGACAAAGATGAATTTGTAACCGGCTTCGGCCAGTTCCTCAAAAGTCAGGTGGTCCCTCGTATCAACCCACTTCAGTGACGGCGAGTAGTTGAAAGCCAGCGGATAATCCGCGCCCAGACGCTTCCTAACTTCTTCGGCTATTTTAAGTACGACCTTGCGGTCAGTGGTATTCATCTCGGGCCAGCCGAGGTCGGCACCTGCATTTGCATAGGCAACAAGGCGATCAATAGTTTTTTGCAATGTCTCGGCCTTATCGCCGTTATAGACGTCGGTTCTCGCAATGATAACTCCATGCGGATGAACCTCGTCGCGAAGGCGCGCGGTAAGCTGAACCTTCTTGACCATAATATTCATCGCTACTACTTCTTTTCCTGCAATGTGCCCGCATCTCTTGGGGAAAACCTGGTCTTCCAGATGGATGCCGGCAAGACGCCGGACAGTGCCAAATCTTGCATCGTAAACCTCTCTGCCGAGAAACTCGGCTACTGTGCGGTGGACGTTCAGCGCGCCGCCGTAGCCGTCGTCAATGTCGGCGATGACCGGCAGGGTCACAGCCCGCGCGATATCCATAACCTCTTCGCATTGCTCAACCATATTCACCCGGCCCATGTCCGGCTGCATCTTAGAAAGCGCGATGGAATAGCCGCCGGCGTAAATCACTTCACTGCCGGCCGCCTCGGCAAGCGAGGCGTCAAAAGCGTCGCGGACACCAAAGCCGAAAACCCCGTTTTTCCGTCTCAAAAGCTGGCGAAAAGTGATGGCCGTGTCATCAAACTTCTTGCGCGTCGGCATTTTTCACTCCTTTTATTCATTTCGTCAAAGAGCAACCCTTGTATTATAAAGGAGTTTTTGTTGGGGTCAAGTCGCAGTCTTGTCCAATGCAGGATGGGCCCCAAATGAGGTACGGTTTCTAAAGCGCAATGAGCCCCGATTTAGGCTCGTTGCGAAGGAGTGTAAGTCGTTATGTTGGTCCAAAGAAGTGACTACAGTTTGGTATTTGTAAAAACTTACGCGATCGCGTAAGTTTTAGCAATAGTGGAACTTCAATAAAATTTCATAACCCACGTTTCGGGCTCATCTCTTGATTAGAAAATACTTCGCTTGACATAAAACTGCGCCTTTGCTACTAATGAAACGCTGTTCGTTACCAATACAAATCACTACAAAAAGGAGGTAAACAATGCGTAAGACAAACATCACCCTAGCCGTTCTTGTCTTTCTTGCCGCCTTTCTTGGCTCATCTTTGGCCGAAAACCATCACCCCATCTTCACTCTCTCAAAAGAGCAGTGGGGCCTGTCCACCACCAAGAGCTATACCTTTGATGAAGACGGCCAGGCGGTAACCTGGAGGACATCCGAGTATTTCGTTTACAGAACCGAGGACGACGGCAGGTATCAACTCGGTGTCCACACCATTTTCGGCGAGCTGGTTTTTAAAGTTTACGGTGTCTACGACAAAGACGGCGAACGCACCATCTACTGGCATCAGGTTGAGAAAGACGGGAAGTGGAACACGGCCGAGAACGGCAACATCTGGATTGACCCAATTATCGACACAAACGGCAAAATCACCGGCGTCACCATATCCCTTAAGGACAAGGACGAAAAAGTGCTCATTACCAGGGAAGTGAAGAGGAAGTAAATAAGGACGTAATCGCAGAGCGTCTGCTGCACCAAGCGGTGCAGTTTTTTGTTGAAATTTCCTGTTGCAGCGCATAGGATAGGTGAGGTTCGTCCTTTCACAATAGTCCTAAACCCTTTGGGTCGGACAAGGAGGACGGGAATGAGCGAGCTCAAAACGGATTGGGACGTGGTTATTATCGGCACTGGCCCGGCAGGAATGTTTGCGGCACTTGAGCTCGTGAAACTCAATCCGCACTTGCGAATCTGCATGTTTGAAAAAGGGCCGCTTCGCGAATTCGGCGACCGCCATAACAAGACCTGCGGCTGGGGCGGGTCGGGCGCCTTCTCCGATGGCAAGCTTGACCTTACGGGCGAGATCGGCGGCAACCTTCTGCAATATATAAGGAAAGAAGAGTTCAACGTCCTAATGCGCGAAGTTGAACAAACTTACGTTTCTTACTGCAGCTCGGAAGAAACGCACATTGAGACCGAACCGGATCCCGGCAAAGTTGAGGAGCTGGTAAGGATTTGCCATCAAAATGACATGAAGCTGATTCCCTTTCCGGTGCGGCATCTCGGAACTGACCGCGCCTATGACGTTGTCATGGGCATGAGACAGCACCTTGCAGAGGCCGGAGCCGCAATTTTAACCGACCACGAAGTCAGAGCAATCAACCCGAATGATTTCGGCTCGTTCAACCTCATGGTCAAACACGGCGAGAAAGAAAATCTGGTCATTGCCAAAAAAGTAGTTGCCGCAACCGGCCGGGAAGGTGATGAATGGTTGTGGAGAGAAGCAGTGCGGCTCGGACTCCCGATCAAACGAAATCGGGTAGACATCGGAGTGAGAGTTGAAATCAAAGCGGAAATCTTTGAGCGCTTCACCAAAATCCTCCATGAGCCGAAAATTATCTACCGCACCCCTTGCCACGGCGACCGCGTCAGAACGTTCTGCGTCTGTCCCAACGGCTTTGTGGTCAAAGAGCGCTATAGAAACCTGAACGTGTATACGGTAAACGGCGAGTCAAACTCAAAACGCGGCTTACAGTCGCCGAATACCAACTTCGCGCTTCTGGTTTCGCAGGCCTTTACCGAACCCTTCAACGATCCGACTACTTACGCGGCTTCTGTTGCCCGGACTACCAATCTTCTTGCCGGAGGCGAAGGAGTGCTCGTTCAGCGCCTGGCCGATGTAAAGCACCATCAGCGGACAACGAAAACGCGCCTCAAGCAGAGCGTTGCCGACGGCTTCATTGAGCCGACGCTGGAAGAAGCAGTTGAGGGCGACCTTTCGCTCGCGATTCCCGCGCGCCACTGGTGCTGCATCATGGAGACCTTGAACGCGCTGGACCGCATCGCGCCCGGTATCGCCGGTCCGCATACTCTGCTCTACGGAGCGGAAGTAAAGTTCTACTCAAATCAGGTTGAAGCGCCCTACCCCTTTGAAACGCCACTACCTGGGTTCTACGTTGCCGGCGACGGCTCGGGAAATACCCGGGGGCTGATGCAGTCCTCCATGCAGGGCGTAATCGTCGCCCGCGATATCGCCAAGCACTTTTCGTGATATCCCGCTTTCAGCGGGATTTTTTCTTGACTATGGCAAAGTATTATGTATATATAAAATCATATCCTGTCCTTTGACACCAAAAAGGGGGGGACTTAAATGACTGCCAAGAAAAACGGCGAACCGCAGAAAGTGGGTTTTTTGTCGCGCATTGACTACTTCTCTGATGGCTTCCGAAAGCCGCTGATTGACATCATTGCCGAGATCATCCGCCGCCACGAGCACACACACTACAACATCCTCGGCGGCGGCGTGGTAAATCAAAAAAAGCTTTCAGAAAGACTGAAGGCCTATGTGAAAGCCGGCCTTGAAAACCAGCGCCTCTCTCCGGCTGAGCGCGCCGCAAAGAAGCGTGCGCTGGAAGAAAAGTTTTTGGAAGACGCCTCAAAAGCTCTGGCCAAGATTCTCCCGACCTTCACCATGCCTGATCCGGAGGACCCGGAAAAGAAAAAAACGGTTGATCTTTTCATCACGACCAGCCCGGCCTTTGACGGAGAGTGCGGCGAAACGGTCGCACAGTATCTGGGCGAACTCCGTTCGGATATCCGCGTATGGAACGCCGGCGGTGACCGGTTCCTTGTCAAGTACGCCGACAAAGATATCTGGGTGCTTACCCCTCGGAAGGCAGTGTGGATGCGAGGAGACTATTACTCAACAGCTGTCGAACGCGTGATCAAGGACAAAGTCAGACAGACAACGCAAACCCCTCCGTTTGCGTTCGTTGTCACCTGCTTCGGCTCAAGCATCAACAAGCCGATGGGTGAGTTGCCGTTCCGCTACTACTCGGTTCCAGATGCTTCCAGAATCGAAGAAGTCCGTGTAGCCGAAAACCAGGTTGGTTTCGGCGTTCTCGAGTTCCCGCCAGACGGCGACCAGCCGCTTTGGCGAAACTATAACCTGAAGGACATCGTTGCCCAAGAGCTTTCTTTCGTTGTTCCGCCGGAAGACGCCACCCTGATCCAGAAACGGATGATAGACATCGTAAAGACCCGCGGCGTTGCGACGCCGGGAATCTTCAAGTACTTCATGAAAGATGCCTCAAAAGAGGAAATTGCCAGAGACCTTGAGGGGCTTCTGGCCAAGCCGGGCAAAGGCAACTGGCCGGGAATGATCTTGAGGCCAGGCAAGAAATACTTCTTTGATCACTGCTGGATTCAGAAGAAACTCCGCTACACGCTCACCTGGGGTCCTTGGAATGAGGACCGCATGATCTCGTTTGCATGTCTGCACGCCGGCTCCATTGAGAGCGACTACGAGTTTTTCGTCAACGAACTGCCGAAAATCATTCTCAAACGCGAAGCTACGATTCTGGTTGACGCGGGCGATACCAAAGAAGGGCAAAAGCATCACCTCATGAAGAAGGGCGAGATTATCGCCGGCATGAACAACACCGTTCAGGAGAAATTCGCCGCGCATCTTATCGGAACCGTAATCTTAAAAGTGTTTGTTGAGCGCTTTGGTGCGCTCTTGAAAGAGCACGTTAAAGCCAAGCCCTCGGCAAAAGAACTAAACGAAATGATTTGCTCATGCCTACTTGACTTCTACTACATTCTCGGCAACCACGATCTCTGGGAGAGCGAGTATGGCCACGAGCCGCTCGAGCTCTTCCATCTGACCCTTATCCGATTTCTCTCCGAAAACATCGCTAGTCATCTCGCGACGCTCGGCCTTAGTGGAGTTTCGCTGCAGGAATGCGTAGAAAAGAAGATCAACCGCCAGGAAATCTTCACGCTGCCCTCGGGCCTCAAAGTTTGCGTCCAGCACCCGCATATGTCCCGCACCCTTACCACCTCGATTCGTCCGCAGCAAATGCTGGCCTACGCCAAGCTCCAGGGCTGTCAGGTGGCCATTGGCGCCAACTTCCATACCTCCGAGAATCTTGAAGAATGGGATATGAAATTCGGTCAGTGCGTCGTGCAGCAAATTGGCACGATCAAGCACGGTTCGAGTTTCGAACGCCACAAAATGAAGACCGTGGATCAAGGCGTAGGATACCTGCGAATCCTGTCCAATGGTCAGAGGATCTTCATGACCGAGAGTGCTTTCTACGGAGCCCCGAGGCCATGTCCCCAGGTGGACAACCTCGCAATCATCAACACGTTCGTTGGAAACCTGGGCGTTCCGCCCCTTGAGTCATTCGAAAAGAAATAAGGCCTCCGGGCCTTTTTTATTTGCCCGCCGGCTTTTTTCAATTACGATAAAGGAGATGAACGCATCGTGGCAACAACTCGTTGAGGAACTCGTTGATTCCGGCTATCTCAAAACGCCTCGCATTATTGAGGCGTTCAAAACTATTGACCGGAAAGATTTCGTGCTTCCTGAATACGAAACCGAGGCCTACGGCAACTACCCGCTGCCGATCGGCGGGGGGCAGACCATTTCACAGCCGCTGACCGTGGCTTTCATGCTTGAGTTGCTTGGCCCCGAGGCAGAAGAAAAAATTTTGGACGTTGGCTCCGGCTCGGGTTGGGTTACAGCGCTTCTTGCCGAAATCGTTGGGCCCCAAGGCGCAATAATCGGCGTGGAAAGAATCACAGAGCTTTGCGGGTTCGGAAAGGAAAATCTTAAAAAATACTTTCCGGAAAATCGCGCAAAAATATTTTGCGGCGACGCGACTTCAATCGTTCCTGCCGCAGGGCCGTTTGATAAAGTTATTGCCGGAGCCGCGGCAAGTAAAGATATTCCTGAAATTTGGCGAGAGGCATTAAAAATCGGCGGGGTGGTCGTCGCTCCGATTGCGAACTCAATCTGGCGCTTTACTAAAAAATCCGAAGACGAATGGCAGAAAGAAGAATTCCCCGGATTTGCTTTTGTGCCGCTAATCAGCGGTGAGCGAGCGTTGAGCGCGCGTAAGGCTGGCGGGCCGCCGGCGGGCGAACGAACAATGGGTCCTGAAAAAAAGCAGGAAAAAGCAGAAAAACAGAGGGCGCGCATATTTCTGCCGCTTTGGCTTTTTATCGCAAGCGTTTTCTTAAGTTCCGTGGTTTACGCCGTGGTTGCCCCGCTCAAACTTCTCCCGCAAAAAATAGAAGTCGCGATAGAAGAGGGGTCCGGAGCTAAAAAAATAGGCGGAACACTCAAAGAAAAAAAAGTTGTCCGGTCAAAATGGCTCTTTATTTTTTGGACGCTTCTTTCCGGACAAACAACGGAGTTAAAACACGGCATCTATCAGTTTGAAAATAAAATTTCCATTCCGAAAGTTGTAGAACGCCTCGCGGGCGGGGAGCGTTTCTCCAATGAAACAATAATAACTATTCCCGAGGGTTGGAATCTGGACTTCATTGGCGACTATTTGCAGGAGGAGGGCATTGTTTCAAAAGAGCAATTTTTTGCGGTCAGCGGCGAGCCGCAAGTTTTTGGACGGGAAACAGAGGCGTTAAAGAGATTGGCCGCTCGCTTTACATTTTTGAAAGAAAGGCCGATCGGCGCAAGCTTGGAGGGCTATCTTTTTCCGGATACGTACCGGGTATTCAGAAACGCACCAGCTGAAGAGATTGCCACAAAAATGCTCGCCAATTTTGACAAAAAAATTACGCCGGATCTTCTGGCCGAAATAAAGCGTCAGGGTAAAACTCTTTACGAAATAGTCACTATGGCCTCGCTGATTGAAAAAGAAGTGATTTCAGAAGAAGACCGCTCGCTTATCTCTGGAATTTTATGGAAAAGAAACGGCCTGGGGATAGGACTTCACGTAGACGCGACCGTTTCGTATCTTACCGGCAGAAAAACAACTAAAATTTTACTGGAGGAACTGGGAATTGATTCGCCCTACAATACCTATAAGTACCGCGGCCTGCCGATCGGGCCGATTACCAATCCGGGGCTCTCGGCAATACGTGCGGCCGTGTTTCCGAAGTCATCGCCATATCTTTATTATCTCTCCGCTCCTGACGGCCGAACTATTTTTTCAAAAACGCTTGAAGAGCATAACCTCGCCAAAGCCAAATATCTAAAATAAAAATCCCCGGTTCGTCCAGGGATTCCGCCAGAAGGAGCTCTACTTCAGCTCCAGCAGCTTGTAAATGTCCTCTGACCTTGCGGCGGCCCAGCTATCGTATTCGTCCACTGCGGCCATGGCCGCCTTGAAACGAGGATCGTCTTTATTCCATGGGACGGCCTCAAAAGCTTTGGCTGCCTCGGCAAGCACCGGCCTCATCTTAGCCAGCATCGCATCGCCCTCGCGGATAATCGTTTCGCGGAGACGCTTAGCTTCGGCGGTCCGGTCATCGCGAAGGCGGACGGTGACCATAGTTGCGGTCACTTTGGCACCCTCTCGGCTAAGCTCAAGTACTATTTTCTGCCCAAGCTGGCCGCTCGCGGTAATCTTTCTAAACTCCGCCCTTGCTTCGTCCGAGGTCGCAACCGTCTGCCCGTTCACGGCAAGGATCACGTCACCTTTGCGAATGCCGGCTAGATCCGCAGGCTTGCCTGGCATCACGCCCACAACGTGCGCCTGTCCCTTATCCAAGGGCATATATCGAATGCCGATGCCGAAAAGAGGCCTGAAGTCCAGCTCGTCAATGTCCTTCACCAGAGCGTTGATTTCGCTCACGGCAATCGCCGGGAACGCCTTGAAAAAATTATCCTTTTGCTGTTTTTCCTGGGCAAAGAGATTCGTTGGAGTCGCGAATGCGAACGCCAGAACCAGAAACAGAGCAAACAGTCGCTTCATAACTCCTCCTTTTGCTTATTTTTTCAAAGAAGAATAGATTTAAACGGGCATAGGCCCGCATAAAGATTGGTAGCACAGTGTTGAAACCGTGTCAATGTCTTGTACAGTTAACCTTATGAGGTGACAGTTTTGGAAAATTGAGGTGACTAAGGTT
>CAZDKA010000028.1:0-12177 GCA_964505815.1 uncultured Candidatus Saccharibacteria bacterium
CCGGGGAGCGCGGCATTTTCAACCGAGGCGGTCTTAAGCACCAATTGCCGGCGAGGAGATGGAAACTTTTTGAAAAATATTGGCCGACCTCGGGTACGAACCCATGCGTAACAGATGACACTTGGATAATGACTTCAGAGGGGGCGAGACAGGTAGGGGACCTCATATCAACACCCTTTGAGGCAATAGTTGATGGCAAGAAATATCATTCTTCCGGTTTCTTTAAAACCGGTGATGAGCAGATATTTGAAATAAGAACCAGTCGCGGTTTCTCTTTTCGTGCCACAGAAAACCACAAAGTATTGGTGATTGAATATAAAAGCAGGAAAACAGAGCGTCGTATATGGAAAGAAGTAAAAGACCTTATACCCGGCGATAAAGTAATTTTGCATAAACACAGTAATGTGTATTGGAACGGAGAGGGCACTGAGGCCGAAGGCTGGCTTTTGGGTAATCTTCTTGGGGACGGAAATATCGAGAAAAGCGGAAAAGCGAATCTGGACTTTTGGGGGCCGAATCGTGAATTTATGATGGAGCATGCCAGAGAATTGCTAGTGACTTGTGTTGAAGCTCGGAGCGATCTTTCAGGACATGTTGCAAAAAGCGGATATGCAAGAGTGCAGTCAACGGGAGTTGGTAATCTCGCCGCCTCTTTTGGCATGGGTTACGAACGCAAAGTTACTACAGAAGAGATCGAGAGGGCCTCATCCGACTTTTACCAAGGATTCCTGCGCGGCTGGTTTGATGCGGATGGGTCTGTGCAGGGCGAACAGTTAAAAGGCGTTAGTATCAGGTTAAGCTCAAACTCGCTTGACAATCTTTACTGTGCACAACGAATGTTGGCGCGCCTCGGCGTTATAAGCACAATCTATAAAAACAGGAGAGCTTCCTCATGGCGCATGCTTCCTGACGGCAGGGGAGGAACTAAATCATATTTTTGTGAGGCCAATCATGAACTGATAGTTTCAGGAGGGAACATGGTTGCTTTCGCGGCCCGTATCGGATTTAACGAGCCATCAAAAAAAGAGCGACTGGCAGAGGTTTTACAGCGATACCGCCGAGCAGTTAATCAAGAAACATTTAGTACGGAAATAACAGAAGTGTCATATACAGGAATTCTTTCAGTATATGATTGCCAAGTACCAAGTATAAACGCTTTTGATGGTAATGGAATTTATCTTCACAACTGTGGAGAGATCATATTGCGCTCAAAACAATTTTGTAATTTGTCAGAGGTGGTGGCGCGTCCGGAAGACAGTGAGAAAGCTCTTTTGAAAAAAATCCGCATCGCGACCATTCTCGGCACTTATCAGTCAACGCTCACCAATTTCCCGTATATTTCCAAAGAGTGGAAGAAAAATTGTGAGGAAGAGCGCTTGCTCGGCGTTTCCATTACGGGCCAGTGGGATTCGCCCGCGGTGCGAAATCCTAAAACCCTTCAGAAGCTCCGCGATCACGCGCTCGGAGTGAATCGCGAATACGCCAAGCGCTTCAGCGTAAACGAGTCAACCTGTATCACGTGTGTGAAGCCCTCAGGAACGGTATCGTCTTTGGTGGATTCCGCCTCCGGCATGCACCCCCGGCATTCCAAGTATTACATTCGCCGGATTCGCATATCGGCCACCGACCCTTTGTTTCAGATGCTGAAAGAACAAAAATTTCCCTATTATCCGGAAGTCGGGCAGATTGAAAGCTCGGCCACCACCTATGTAGTTGAATTTCCGGTCACGGCCCCGAAAGAAGCGGTGATGCGAAACGACTTGTCGGCTCTGCAGCAGCTTGAATACTGGAAAATGGTTAAGGAAAACTTCACAGAGCATAATCCTTCGGTGACAATTTCGGTTGGAGACGACGAGTGGCTTGAGACCGCAAACTGGCTATATAAAAACTGGGAAATCCTGGGCGGACTTTCTTTTTTGCCCAGAACCGAACACGTTTATCAGTTAGCGCCCTACGAGGAAGTGAATGAAGAAAGATACAAGGAGCTTATGGCCAAACTTCCGGATGTTGATTTCTCGCACATTGTTGCCTACGAGGAAGATGATCAAACTTCCGGAGCAAAGGAGCTGGCCTGTGTAGGCGGAGTATGCGAGATTGATCCGGAAGAGGAAAGCTCGCCGGTCAAAGCTCCGAGCCATGTCGCGCAGTGAATTAGAGTAGTACCGCCCGAGCCCACGCTGGGGCGGTATAATTTTTATGCCATATTAACCGGTATGATTCTGATATTTACGGGTGACGGAAAAGGTAAAACCACCGCCTCACTTGGTCAGGCGCTCCGTTCGGTTGGCGAAGGCAAAAAAGTGCTCATGATTCAATTTATCAAAGGGCCGTGGAAATCCGGTGAAGACGAATCAGTAAAGCGCCTTACACCGGATTTCAAGATTATTAAAACAGGCCTGGGCTTTGTCGGAATCCTCGGTGATAAACTCCCTCGAGAAGAACATGCCAAAGCCGCGACAGCAGGATTGGCGCTTGCTCAAAAAGAAATGGAATCAGGCAGGTGGGATATTATAATTCTGGACGAGATCAACAACGCCGTTTCGCTCAAGCTCATTCCAAAAGAAAAAGTCCTTGCGTTACTACAAGCTACTCATCACAAACTACAAGCTATTATATTGACAGGCCGCGATGCTCCCCAGGAATTTATCGAAAAAGCCGACCTCGTAACCGAAATGAAAGACATTAAGCATCCATATGATAAGGGCGTGAAGGCGAAGCGCGGCCTTGAGTACTAGATTTCTCAGTTAACTTCCACCTTAATCTTAATAACTTTTGGCCGGTCAGCCACCGTTTATTAATATAAAAAACCGGCGTAAGGTGCGGAACCCTTAGCCGGTGAAGTGAATTAGGCTGAAATTGTTACGCATTCGATGGGATGCTCCATTTCTTTCAGAGCATAAGCTCTGAACAACTTGATGATGTTGCGCAACTTTTCAAGGTCTGCGGTCGGAATCAGGTCTGGGCGGGCTGAAATTTGCAGCGCAATGTGATACCAGTCGTCAAATTCCGGGTCCACTAAAGTTCCCGCGCAACCTTTTTGAGTTATAAGGCGAGCAAACTCATAGACCGATGCCCTGTAAGGAATTTGATTGATGGCGCGAAAAGCAAAGCTCCAGACCTCACTCGTTTTCCTTGATTCAGTACTAACTTCCAGCCGCTCGGTTATCTGACAGATTTTTCTGCCGCATTCAAACCACCTTACAGCATCCCAAAGAACCGCCCTTTCCGCTTCTGTTGGTTCGTTTTTAGGAAGTACATACAGCTTGGTCAGAACCTTGTTGCAGAAAAGCATGATGTTAAGGAGCTTCCAGTTATCATCGTTGCTCTCCAGCCACTCAAACATGTTTTCCTCCTAAACTTAGGCGTAGGATTTTAGTGTGCTAGGATTATTTAAGATAGCGTCTATACATTTAAAAGTCAACTCTTTAATTGGCCAGCCGGCCATTTTTTATTTTGCTTACTTGTTGGAAACTTGCTACGAGTAGAGCATGTCAAAGTCGCGGATATTTTTGCTGTTGCTTCTTTCGTTCATTGGTGGAGTTGCCTTCCGGTCGTTCATAGACCTGCCTTTATTTTTCGTGTGGGCCGCGATTGTTGTCGGCGTAGTTCTAATCGCCGCCGGTTTTTTAAGAGGGCATCGGGCCGCGATTATCTACGGCTTTTTATTTCTGGCTTTTCTTGCCGGCGTTTTTCGCTACACGATGGTTGATGAATCGCGTCCGGAACTCACAGGCCTTCTCGGTCAAAATATCCGCATCCGCGGTTTCGTTGCCGCAGAGCCGGATATGGCGCAAAGTGTTCAGCGTCTGAAAGTGAAAGTTGAAACAGCGGAAAGCAAAGATTTGCGCGCACCAATTTTTACACTCCTGACTCTCCGCCGCTTTCCGGAATACCGCCTCGGCGACGAACTATCCATACAGGGCGTTTTAGAAGCGCCAACCGCTTACAGCGATTTTGATTACCCCGCCTATCTTGCCAAAGATGAAATCTTTAGCATAATGCGTTTCCCGGTTTTGCAGAAAACCGGAGAAGGCCGCGGTAGTAAATTACAGCTTACTCTGTCAAAGCTTAAACACGCATTTGAGGAAAAGATTGACTTGGCCTTGCCCGAGCCCCACGGCGCTTTCTTAAAAGGTTTGACTCTGGGTGAGCGCGAAGCACTGCCGAAAGACCTCGTGGAAAATTTCAACCGCACCGGAACAACTCATATTGTCGCGCTTTCCGGATACAACATAACTATGGTCGGGCGCTTTTTCATAGCATTTCTTCTTTTGATAAGCGTTCCGTTTCAGCTCGCGTTTTGGATTGCATCGGCCGGCATTCTGCTTTTCGTCATGCTTACCGGCGCCGCGCCCTCGGTGGTCAGAGCCGGCATTATGGGAATTTTGGTGCTGGTGGCGCGCCGCGAAGGGCGGATCTACAGCATGACCAATGCTTTGGCTTTTGCCGGGGCGGCCATGATTTTTCATAATCCTAAAATTCTTCGTTTTGACGCTGCGTTTCAGTTATCGTTTCTGGCCACGCTCGGCTTGGTGTATCTTTCACCGCATGTGGAAAAGTTTTTTGAGAAAACCGGCCATCGCCTCTCTTTGTTTTTATTCCGGCGAAGAGTCCTCCTCACCCATAGCGAGAAACTGCGCAAAGAGCGCGATAAAAAATATTCACTTTTTCCCTTTAAACAAATTTTTATTGAAACGCTCTCGGCCCAGCTCATGGTGCTGCCGCTTATCATTTATATTTTCGGCCGGGCGTCCATTGTCAGCCCCGTCACCAATCTTTTGATTTTAATCGCCGTTCCGTATTCAATGGTTTTAGGGTTTGTCACCGGGTTCCTCGGATTTTTATGGCAACCGCTTGCGGCGGCGTCCGGCTGGATTACTTGGGCGTTTTTGGAGTATAAACTGCGCGTTATTGAGTTTGCGGCGCTCCTGCCGTTGGCTTCGGTCGAGATAGGTAAATGGGCAATTATTCCTGTGCTGCTTATTTACGGATGGGCGTTTTGGAAATTAAAAAAAGCGCCGAAGATTTAGCGCCTTTTGCCGCTACTTTATAATTCCGGGGCCTTCGAGCACAGGAGCAGAAAACCAGTAGACGAACTTCTTTTTTCCGTCCACGATCGAAACCCAGAGCGTCGGCGACTGTGAGGCATTACCGTTTTGCCATTCGATCTGTTCCGAAGGTATGGCGACAAGTCGATCACCAACACCCCAATCATAAACCACGAGAATTACTTTCCACGGCGGCCCACCAGGAACATCGCCCGCGGGTATGTGTACTGGTGCAGATAGAGACGTGATGTCCGGATACTGTACGAGGTACTTTCCTGGTCGAAGCTTGTTGCCGTCAATCGCCATGCCATTGGGAGTAATAATCCAGAAACTGCCCACTGATATACCGACAGCAAGAGCCACGATAACCATAACCCCTGTAATAAAACGTTCGTTTTTCAGCATCTGCAAAAGCTTTTTCATCGCCACCTCCAGCCTTGTTTGTGTATGTGTGAAAGAGCATTTTATATGTAGCAAGAGGGTTATTTTTTGTCAATAATATTGAAATGACTCCGCAAAAGAGAAAACAATTTGCACAGTACCTCATCGTAATGCTCGGCATTGGCGCGGGTCTTGTGTGGTCTGCAGTTTTTACTCTTGAAGCAAGCTCCGGCTTCTTGCGTATTCATTTTTTTGATGTCGGGCAGGGAGACGCGATTTTTATTGAAGCGCCGAACGGCAATCAAGTATTAGTTGACGGCGGACCGGATAATTCGGTTCTAGCCAAACTCGGGGATGCGATGCCTTTTTGGGATCGTTCCATTGATCTCGTGATACTCACTCATCCCCACGCCGATCACTTAGACGGCCTTATTGAAGTATTAAAGCGCTACCGCGTGGGAATGGTTATTGAGTCGGGCGTAAATCATTCTATTCCAGAATATCAGGAGTGGCGCCGCATTCTTGCAGAAAAAAGGATAAGGGTTGTAACGGCTAAGGCTGGCCAGCGCCTGCATATCTCAAGTGACTCATACTTTGATGTTTTGACGCCGTATGAAAACTTTGCGGGGGACACGCTAAAAGATATTCATGGAGCGAGCGTGATTGCAAAGTTGACTTATGGCCTGTCAAGCATACTTTTTACAGGGGACGCGGAGAAGCGGCTTGAGTATCAGCTTATTGCTTCCGGCGCACGCCTTGACGCCGATATTTTAAAAATAGGCCACCACGGTTCAAAAACTTCAACTGCGGAAGATTTTTTGAAAGCAGTTTCGCCGAAAGCGGCTGTAATTTCCGCAGGCCGCAAAAATCGCTACGGCCATCCGCATCAGGATGTTTTGGATCGGCTCGTTAAGTCAGGCATTGAGACACTCCGCACCGACACAGGCGGCGACATTACTTTTATAAGTAACGGCGTTCAGTTTTCACTAGACAAAAAAAATTAACAAAAAAGTATCTGGTCTAATTCGCGCGAATAGTGGAATAGCTTGGTTGAAAGAAAAAGCCGGTCAGCGTGTGACCGGTTTTGCTTTTGGGAGCTTTCTTCCCGAGGCCATACCTCAAGTAGGGGCTGCCACGGGTAGGCCGGCGTTGAGCGAAAAGACCTACTTATCTATCTTCAGTCAGATAAATTTCGTGGTACTCCCGTGAAGTTCCGCTGTCTCCAGCGACTTTGTACCGAACACCATTGACGGTTACTATTTCTCCAACCGCTAAGTCCTTTGTGGTTTCCCCAAGAAAAACATCTCCAAAGTCCGTAAATAGATAGTGCTTACCAGCTTCCATTTTGGCCGCCCCTTTCTTGTATCGGAAATTCACCTTTGAAGCCGAACACTTTTTGTAGCCCAGTTGCTACAAATTTCAGCTTCACCGCCCTGTCAGAGAGCGGGAAAAATATAGCTACTTTCTATATTTTTCCCGCTTTCTGACCTTCAAATCGTCATAAACCAACATCAATAAACTGCTTTTTGGGTGTTCGGCTTGAGGGCTGAATGTAGGTATTAATGAGCTCTTTATTATTACCACAATCGTAGTTATCTTGTCAAGGGCCAACAGGGCATTCTCTTATTCTAATGTTCTCAAGAACATTAGAATAAGATTTTGGAAATAAAAAAAGCCGGCATTTGCCGGCGTGTTGAAGGGGCACCCGATTAACGTTTTATACGGGCCACACATTAATCATGAGTTGCCAGGAATATTTCGGTTCCGGCACCATTTCTTTTTCGGTTTCTCCGAAGGCAACTGCATCTTCTTTGAGGTGCGGCCAAAGGGCAACCTCGCGGCCGTTATCAAGTTCAAGCACAAGCCGGCATCTTTCCTGACAGGTGGCAAACTCGAGGAGCGCTTTGTGGAATTCGTCCGGGCCGAAGGTGTCGCGCGGCGTGCCGTAGGTTTGGTCATTACGGCTTGGAATGGCGTAATCCTCCATGGTATAGAGAGCCATCCGCACCACTTTTCCGGTCTGCAAACCCTCTCTAGTGTCTGTGTGGGCCATACTTTCCTCCTATGATTTGGGGTGTAAACGAACAGATTAACGAGCGTTTTATTAGTACCATTTTTCATTTATTCTGTCAAGGATTTTTAAAAAATAAAAAAGCCGCCCGTTTAGCGAGCGGTTGGTTTTATTGGCCGAAAAATTGCAGCGAGTATTGCCCGGTCATGCTCACGGCCGAACATGAGGTCGCGAAAGCGGAAGACCTGCGAGGCGAGAAGGTCAAAGTTGCCAAACAGCGCCTGCACTTCCTCAAGCGAGTAAATTCTGAATGGGATGGGCGTCGGCTCCGGGCTGATGATTACTCCGTCCGGCCGCACCCTCCCTTCCGACTTGAGCCATAGCGCATACGGATCGGTTGCATCCATATCGTAGTAGAGGAAGTAGCCATCGGGCTTAAGCACGCGCCGCACTTCTCTTTGGTGCGTGTCGATTTCTTCGGGTGAGAGCAGGATATCAAAGGAAGTAATGTCAGCCACGATGTCGAATGAATTATCCGGAAAATGCCACGGCTCGGCCATAGAGGCACACAGGAGATGAATTTTTCCCACAAGATCGTGTCCTACGTGTATTTTTTTCCGCGCATCGTTAAGCGCTTCTTCCGAAATATCCATTGCCCAGACGATATTTCCCATCTCGGCGAGCGGCATCGCGTTTCTTCCATTACCGCATCCGCAGTCCAGAATCTTTAAACCCCGGAGTTGCCCTCCATTTTTCTCGAGAAAGTCTTTGAGGAAAGTCACTGAACGCGAGAGCGTCCCCTTGAAAGAACTCGCAATGTTATGTTGTCGATACTCTCGATCCCATAGAGCACTACTTTCCTCGGGGCGTCCTTGTTCAGCCATAGCATTCCTCCTATCTGCCGCTGTGTTTTTTGGGAGAACCTGAGGCGGGTGTATTCTGCTGCCCAAGAAAGTCGATAAGATTTATGTAGCCCTGCAGGTTTTTGAGGTTGTGGATGATCTTGTCCGGCTTCGCCTTCAGCAGGCGCTCGTACGAGCAGTAGCCGCGGGCTGAGGCCACGAGGTAGCAGCCGATAGGGCGCGCAAGTTTCAGCACCTCATCCATGTCGTCAACGAAAACCGTTTCATCCACAGTGATGCCAAGGTCAATCATAACGTATGCAAGGTACTCGATTTTATTTTCCGGTGTTGTATCCCCCATAACTCCGGTGACGAATCCGGAAAAGCCGTAGGAGTCAAGTAGCCGCCGGATGTCCGCTTCAGGATGTGCGCTTACGATAAAGGCCTTGATGTCGCGGTGATTGAGCCAGCGAAGCGTGTCATGGGAGTCGGGGAATACCGTCGGTCGCGGCTCGCCCTGTGTAAGGGTTATGAATTCTGCTTTGGCTTCACGAATGTCAGAAACACCTGCTCGGTCGAACGTCCCTTCGGCGGTCGGGCATGAAATACGTTCTCTAAAGTCGTCAATGGTAAGGGGTGCGAGGCCCCTATGTTCAAGAACGGTGTTGAAGTGCGCCATGTATATTTCGGCGCTGTCGTAGAGCACGCCATCCCAGTTAAACACTACGGCTTTGGTTTTCATCCCATTTCCTCCTATTCGCTTTTCAAAGAAACTTCTTTATTGTATACTTGTATACGATAAGTAAAGTTTTTGCAATAGTATGCGCGACCTACAACATCCCAAACAAGAACGAACTTTTGTTTTGGTTAAACCCGACGGGGTAAAGCGGGGCCTCACCGGCGAAATCATGCGCCGGATTGAACAGCGCGGCCTGAAAATCATCGCGCTTCAAATGGAAAAGGCCACGCGCGAAAAAGTTGACGGACATTATCCCAAAGACCCGAAGTGGGTAACGCGGCTTGGCGAAAAAACCCTAGGGACTTACGCCAAATACAACATAAATCCGACTAAAGAACTCGGCACGGACAAAGCCGAGGAAATCGGGCCGATGGTCAGAGAGTGGCTGCTTGATTTTTTGACGTCGGGGCCGGTTGTAAAAATGATAATTGAAGGAGTGCACTCCGTTGACATGGTGCGGAAACTCTGCGGCAACACTCTTCCGAACCTGGCCGAGCTCGGTTCAATCCGCGGCGATTACTCGGTGGATTCACCCCTCTCAGCCAACCGCGACAAACGCGCGATTCACAATCTTATTCACGCTTCGGAGACACCCGAGGAGGCACAGCATGAAATTTCATACTGGTTTTCGGAAAAAGACATTCACGACTATAAGCGCGCCGAGGAAGACGTGATGTTTTAAGGGCTTTGTCTAAAAAATGAGCCGCGTGACGCGGCTCATTTTTTAGTGACAAAACCTTAACCCCGTTAGATAGCGGAACAAATCATGAAAAAATTTATAAAAAACATGATATATATAAATCAGTTAGCGCCTCAAAAGCAATTATTTTCCGCATCTAACGGGGTGCTGAATTTTTCACCTGCTCGCTTTACTCGCAGGAAAAATTCGCAAAATTTAGTGCGGGGTTAGCACCGCCGGTATTGACCGACTGCGCGCCATAGTGTTACGGATAGAAAAAAGCATGCTCTTTGAAAGGAGCCTATAATGGCTGGAAAGAACGGCAAAGATGATCCGCCGAAACTTGCCAAATATACGGTGGTCGTCACCTGCGTTCTTGTGAAAAAGTCAAACGATGGCAAGAAGCGGGCGTTGATTATGAAGCGTTCGTCCAAAGAAAATGAAGGGCCTGGCCTTTGGACAATTCCCGGAGGACGGCTCCGCAAACGCGATTGGGGGCGTAGAGTTCGTGTTGCCGCTATTTCTCATCGTGTCTGGGTCGGGGTTCTGGGCCGGGCTATCAAGAGAGAGGTTAAGGAAGAGGCCGGTATCAAGGTTAAACAAGTCCAGATTGTCCAAGGACGGGACAAAGTGTTTCTGCGCAAGAACAAGACGCCGACAGTTGTTTTTATTTTCAGGGCTTGCGTCGGGCCGAAGACACAAGCGAGGATCGGCAAAGAGTCAACCGGACTTTGCTGGGTGACGAGGCAGGAGCTTTGCCGTTATGAGTTTATCGGCAATGTCAAAAGCGACATTTTGGCCGTGTTAAAAAAATGATCCCGACAAGTGTCGGGCTTTTTTATTTTCGTCCGCCAGAATACTCCGCGCTGAAGCGCGGAGATGAATGGCGGAAAACGCAAATAACCCAGCAGACGGGAGCTCCCGCGAAGCGGGAAGCTCTCGCGTCTCGCCCCCAATTTTGCCAGGGCAGAAAGTAACGGCATGAAAATAAGAAGAACCGGTAAAACAGTGCGAAGCGCGCGGGGCGAACCCCGCACCAGAACAAGTTCGATGCGGGGCAAGTAGCCAGTGATGCTGAAGTAGGGCGACCTGCCCCGCAGGGAACGCGAAGCGTTCTCCTTCGTGGAGCGCTTCGCCTCATCGGGCGAGCAAAATTGGGGCTGGGGTAATACAAAATAAAATACCCCGCGGGAAGGTGGGGGGATTTATTAACAGTATTAACAGCCGCACTTCCATTGTCGTGCTATAATAAAAGTGCCCCGGAAAGATCGGAGTCACGCTTCGGGTCAAACAAAAATTCTAGGGAGCTCTACATTGGCGTCTGCCTTGGCAGGCGTTTGCGAGCACCCACTTTCAATTTTTGCTGAAGCCGTCACCCCGATTCACCGGGGCATTTTCGTTGGCGGACTTCTAACGGGATTGATCCCCCACATAGAATCTATGTGGGGGGATTGACAACTAATTGCATCCTGCTATGATAGTAGCGCTCGTTTAAATTCAAATAAAAATAAAAAAGGAGTCGGCATGCCGTACGTTCCGAGCAAGAAAACTGACGGAAAATCAACTGACCGCGAAGTTCTGGATGTTGCGGTGGAGGCCCTGGCCAAGAAGGCTGCCGGCAAAATCACGAACAACCTCTCACTAATCAGGGTCTACAGGGAATCTTTCATTGAAGTGGCCGGTCTTCTTGACCAGTTGCTGCACGGGCTGAAGCTTAATAGCCCAAGCGAAGAGACGCGTCTTGCGCAGGCGATTTATGAGGTTGCCAAGCCCTACGGCTATGAGGGCGCGGAACTCGGCGAGCTGAACTACGCGACAACGCGGTTCATCCAGCGGGTTCCCGGACTGAAAGTTGAAAGAGGCGACTGGAAACAGGAACTTCGCTACTGGATGTATGCCTCAACTGTTGAGGCGCTCATTCTCGCGTCTCTTAGCACTGCCCGCTGGGAAAATGGATTCGGTGGAGTTTTTGAAGACGTCAAGGACGAATATAAGCGGAGAGTCAACACCGCGTATGAGGCCGAGCAGATTCTGAAGAGCGGCGACTGCTACGACACGCCGTACTACACCCGTCTCGTTCCGGTGGTTGATGATAACGGTAAGGCCGTAGGCCACATGGAGATTATGCTGAAGCGTAGCCCGGAAACGCTAAACAAAGACGTGCTCTCCGGACGCCTCATTCTTCACACCGAAGGCGGCAAGAAATCTGACTGAAAGAGGCCACTATCCCAATAGACGGCAAATCCCGCACACGCGGGATTTTTGTTTTAGCATTTATACGTTTTAGAATGCTATCGCTTGCTAAAACGTATTTTGCGGTTGGTTCTTATCGTTATAAACTTTCAGGCTGCCGGGAATTGAACCCGGTACTTCTACCACCCCAAGGTAGCGTGCTGCCGGTACACTACAGCCTGGTAAAAATTTCGGCGGGTAAACCCGTCAAGCCCGCGAAGGCGGGATTTCCTGATTACACCTTG
>CAZDKA010000029.1:0-4798 GCA_964505815.1 uncultured Candidatus Saccharibacteria bacterium
ATTGGTAATCTAAACCAGAAAGTCGACCCCCTTCCTTCCTGGGACTCAAACCCAATATCTCCTTTGAGTTCTTTGATAATCGCTCTTGCAATATAAAGGCCAAGGCCCGTCCCTTGGCCTTGCTGCATCAGGCCGTTGGCTGCGCGGAAAAATTTCTGAAAAATATATTTTTGCTGATATTTCGGGATGCCCACGCCCTCATCGCTAATGCGCCATTCTACTTGGCCGCGTGACGGCTCAAAAATGGAAACGCTTATTTTCCCGGCTGGAGAGGAATAGCGAATGGCGTTATCAAGAAGGTTTTGGATAACCATGCGCATCCTCTCGGTGTCGCCAAAAACTTGCGCCCCGCTTCGGTTCTCAAAGAGAACCGTGACCCCGCTTGATTTGGCATACGGCTCAAGCGACCTGATTGTCTCCGCGGTCAACCGCTCCAATGAGATCGCTTCCCGGAGCATAACAAACCGTCCGGCTTCGATTCTTGAAACATCAAGCAGCAAATTAATGATACGCGCCATAGAATCGCTATGCTCGCCAAGAAGCGTCAGATATTGATTCAACTGCTTTGTGTCCGTATTTCCTTTTTCAAGAAGCTCAAGCGTCCATTTGAATACAGAGAGCGGAGTCCGCAACTGATGGGAGACAAGATTCAAAAAATCGCTTTTAATGCGGTTGGCTTCGGCAATTTTATTAAAGCCGGTGATAAGGAAGTTGCCGATAGCAAAAATCAGAGCCGAGATAAAAATTACGATAAGGGCTGCGGTCTGCGGCTCTTCAACAATACGCCTCGCGAAAATCCAAACCGCAACCATCGTTATGATATTGATGATGCCCATTATAATAAAAAGGAACGGCGGGCATTCCCAAAGGCCGAGCCGGCTTGCCCGGCATTCGGCAATAAAATTTATTCGCTCAATAAAATGGGGCATGCGGATTTTCTCAGCTCGCCCCGTTAGATATCATACTTAACGGAGCATAACTTTTAAGTTTAATTAATGCAGTTAAAAATGTGTGCGTCCTTCTCTTCTTTTTATCTAACGGGGCGAGGCAAGCCCCGTTAGATAACGTAGCATCTAATGGGGCGCAGCCGAGATGTTAGAAAATTCAGCACCCTGTTAAATAGCGCTTCGCGCTAATTTTGCAGAGCAAAATTATTTAACAGGGTAAAGGTTTGATAGCCAAATTTTGTTCGTCCCCCGCCCCGTTAGATGAACGAAGTTCTATCTAACTGGGCAAGGACTCCAAAATTTGGAGCAAACCCTTTAACTCTTCCAGTATAGCACTTCGGCCAAAAATAGAAGAATGTTGACCCCGTAGTGAAGGTTCGAATGGGTCGCCGCAGGCGACCACATGCGAAGTCACTACAGGCATAAAACAAACTAATTTGTTGGATAAGTTAAAAATAAATAAACTGTTTCATAATTCGAACTTCTACTACGGGGTTGAATTTTTCTGGTGTTTATGCTAAAAGAGAATATTACGCAGGTTTTTGACAATCAAAAAGGGGGCCAAAATGGCTGAAAGAAAATTCCCGGGACCTGTAAGCGCGGGGCTTCTTAAGGATGCCGCCCGCTTCTACGCAACAACCACCATGGGGTCGCGAATATGCGTAGCAGGCCGCGATGGAGCGGTTTTGTGTGACTACGACGGCTTCAAATTCGTTGATTTTCATTGCGACGCTTCGGTCAACAATCTCGGCGGCAGACATGAGGCAATCCTCCGCGCAATCAGAAACCAGGCCGACACCGGCAACATTTTCTCCGAACACCACAGCGCTCCCAACCTTGCCGCAGTGGAGCTTGCCAAGCAACTTACCGACATATGCCCGGTTATGAAGCCGGCAAAAGTGTATTTCGGGAACTCCGGGGCTGAAGCCAGCGAGACGGCTGTCAAGCTCTGCAAAGCGGCCCGCAGGACCCGCGGCGAGACGACTAAGCAAAAGACGATCTACTTTAAGAACTCTTTCCACGGCCGAACGCTCGGCGTCATTGCCGGAACAAACTCCAAACCGGAAACGCAGCGTGATCCTTTTTGGGATCATTGCGACCGCGAGAACACCATCTATCTGCCTTATCCGGCCAAAGGAACAAATCCGTCCCTCTACCGCGACTGCTTCTCGCGTCTAAACACTGCATCCATTGACAAGCTGTTCATTGAGCTGCCATGCCAGGGCGAAGGCGGCATTATTCCGGCTCGTGAGGAATGCGTAAAAGAGATTTATGAGTTCACGCGCGAAAACGATATCTTCTTCATCGTTGACGCGATCCAGTGCGGCATGGGTAGAACCGGAACGCTTTTCGGTTGTGATCGCTGGCCGTGGCTCGCGCCGGACATCATCAACCTCGGCAAAGCGCTTGGCGGCGGAATCCCAATCGGCGCTACAATCTTTCGGGCTGACCTTGATTTCACAAAACCCGGTATGCATTCCTCCACCTTCGGCGGGGGGCCGCTCGCAAGTCGCATGGCGCTCGCAGTTATTCCTGAAATTGAACATTTAATTTCGAGTGGAAAAATTCGAGAGCTAGAAACGAATCTCCAGACGAATCTTACGAAATTACAGAAAGATTTTCCGGCGGTCATTTCCGAAACGCGCGGCATCGGCGCAATGTGGGCGCACGAAATCGTCTCGGCTGAACATAGAGATCGAATCATTGCACGATGTGAAGACATTGCCGCAAAAGAAGAATACGGGGTGCGCCTCCTGGGCGCGGGCAGAAAAGCCATCCGCTTCATGCCGCCGCTCAACATCCCGCTGCATATCCTGAATCTCGGCATGCGCCTCTACGAAAAAGTTCTTTCGTCTATGTAATCCCGCGCACTGCGGGATTTTTTATTTGTTGCACAAACTCAGATACATTTGGCATTTCTCATAACTGCAGTTTTTGTTATGAGGTGGTTATGCGGCGAGGAAATAAACAAAATACGTTTTAGCATGCTATCGCTTGTTAAAACGTATTTTGCAGGTTTGCAGAAAAGATACGATCCTGTTTTTGTTGGTTACTCTGATACAACGGAAAGCGGCGCATTATGCACTGGGACAAGTTGCGCCCCCTCCGCGTTATGATGGTTGTATTACCCGCCGAAGAGCGCCAAATGAGGTGGACGCATACATTTGTTTGACAAACCCCGCTTGCCGGCCCTAGAGTGAAGGCAAGAAGCACTTTTAAAAGTGAATAATATAGCCGAAAGGAGGCCTTCATGAGCGAAGTCCTCAAAAGCTCCAACTGGCCTATCCTTCGGCTAATCGCGCCGGAGGAAAAAGCCGAAAAGTATGACGCAATCGTCCTCTTGTGCGATAGCTCCGAGCTTGCCAACGAGTCGCTCAAAGCCCGCGCCGAGGAACTCTCAATCCCGCTTAAGGGGTTTGCCGACGACGGGAGGATTTTCCGTGTCGGTTACTCGCCAGAGGGCGGGAGCATGGCCTTCATCGGGAAAATCTCCGACCCGGGCCGCAGGCGCAAGAACCCATACATCGTTTCGTCCCAGCGCTCGTTCATGATGCTTGTCGCTGAAAAGATAAAGTTCGCTGGACGCACGGCTCTCATTGACTGCACGTGGGCCAACCTTGATCCGCAGTGGTTCGATGCTTTCCTTTCGGCCCTTTATGACTTTGACTGCTACAAACCCGAATTCGCCCACATGACAGATATTCACGTCATCAAGAAAAGCGACGAATGGAATCGCGAGCTCGGGGAACTCGCAGCGAGCTACAAGTGGATCTACTTTGCCAGAGACATGGTCAACCATCCTCCGGGCGCGAAAACGCCGGAAGGTGTCGCCTCCCTCATCAGGGAACGCGTTGAGTCACTTCCGAACGTAACGGCAAATGTCATCTCGGGCGAGGCCGTCAAAGAGTTCGATTTGATATGGAGAGTCGGCAAGGGCTCTATCAAGAACCCGCCAGCACTTCTGAGAATAGAGTATGCTCCGGCTGGCGAGACCACGAACAAAAAGCCGCTGGTGCTTGTCGGCAAGGGCGTGCTTTTTGACCAGGGCGGCATTATGGCCAAAACCGACGACGGGGACCTGGCCACCATGAAGCTGGATTGCTCGGGCGCCATGGATATCGCCGCCGTCATCGCCATTGCCGCAGAACTTGCCCTGCCCCTAAGAATCGTCGCCTACATGCCTTTCGTGGTAAATATGCTTTCGCATGAAGCCGGTCTTCCCGGAGACATTGGGCGGCTCAAGGACGGGACAACGGTTGAAATCTCCAACACCGATGCCGAAGGGCGATTGATCATCATTGATACGGTAGCTCATGCGGTGCTCGCCGATTCTCCGGAACTCGTGCTGACCCTAGCCACTCTTTCGGGCAACACCGAAGGAGCCCTGGGCGAGCTTGCCGCCGGAGTATTCACAGACACCAAAGCTCTTTGGAACATGCTCGAGGCCTCTGCCGAATCCACGGAAGAACACGTCGCCAAATTCCCCATGGTCAGAAAAACATTCGACGACTTCCGGGAAAAGAAGGACTCGGCGATTCCGGCCGAGCTCAGGAACTTCTGTCACAGCTGGCCCGATGGCGACCCTATCCGTGCCGCCTGTTTCATGCTCTTTCCTGCCGCCAAAAAGAACATCTCGGCCGTTCACATCGACATCTGCGGCCCGGCGTTCATCAGGCGGCCTCTCCTCTGGTTTCCGGAAGGCGCGACCGGCTGGGGCATCCGGATGCTCACAGAGTTTCTCAAACGCTTTATCAAAGAACGGACCAAATCTTCTACGGAAACAAGGGATGAAAGTGTTCAATCATAACTGCGGGCCTTCGAGCCCGCTTTTTTAATCCCGCTTTTTTAAT
>CAZDKA010000029.1:4898-11882 GCA_964505815.1 uncultured Candidatus Saccharibacteria bacterium
CCCGCTTTTTTAATCCCGCTTTTTTAATAATTTTAATTGTTAACAACTTAGTGACGACCGTAATTAATTTGTTAACAATCGTCAGGCGCTCTCACTGACGCTACTTATACAAAAATGGTTTCCTTGCAATTCTCTCCGCGATATTGTACGAATGAAATGCTCATTTACAAAATATGTACCAGAAGAGAAAGGAGAAAGGAATGGCCAAACGCCTTGAAGTTACGATGCTCACAGGAGGCCTGAAAGAAAACATTGTCTCGCTCCTTCGAGAGCGCGCCAAAACTCTTCCGGGATGCTCCTTCATTGACCTCCGCCTTGGCATCAGCCAGGGCAAGGGCGCGGGAGCCGAAAATATGGTTTTGAGAGGCGCCGGGGACGACTACGGAGTGTCTATAGGCGTCAGAGTCATTGCCGAGAAACAAGGCATCCATGCCCCGGGTTATGACGGACGACCTGTGGGCGCCGAAGAGTTTGAGCGCCTGCTTGAGATCGTCGCCGACATGATCGGGGCGGCTCATGAACGCGCTTTGAAGAATGCGAGTGAGAAGGCCGATACCAAAGAACTCTTCCCGGAACTTGCCGGGACTCTTTGGGATATGCGTTTGCGTTTTCCAGAATGGCCACGGGAGCCGGTAGTAGTGCCGGCCGAGTACGCCTACGATCCGGCTGCTTTTCCGCTTGAGAAAATCAAGACGCTTGTTAGCGACACTGCCGCGTCGTTCAAGCGCTTCAAAAACCTCAACTACTCTTTTGTGGGCGCTTCTATGGGTATCTCAAGAGAGTTCTACGCGAACTCCTTCGGCGTATCCATTGAGCAGAATTTCGCCATGTCGCAGGCGATTGTTTTCGCGGCCGCAGGCGACGTTCAGATCTATGATGTCCTCGGCCACCAACGGGGTCCCGAGATCTTCTATGAAGGCGTCTCGGAGCCCTATATTCGTTTCCGCCCGCTTCTTGATTTCGCCCAGGGCGTTGCCGAAGACGCACAGGCTTTGTACAGCGCTCCGGTCTGCCCTACTACGGAAAAGGAGGTGCCGGTTATCACCGATCCTCATTACAACACTCTTCTCGTTCACGAGATTGTCGGGCATCCCACGGAACTTGACCGCGGACTCAAAATGGAAACGGCTTATGCCGGCCGCACTTGGCTTTTGAAAGACCTTGACGAGACCATGCTCGGAAAAGAAATCGGCTCGCGTCTTTTGAATGCCTACTCTGATCCCCTGCTGCCCGGCTACGGGCACTATCACTACGATCATGAGGGAACGTCGGCCAAAAGAGTGGACCACATCGTAAATGGTGTCTTCACCGGCTTCATGAACTCGGTTCAGACCTCAACCATTTTCGGCGGAGAGCCGAACGGCCACTGGAAAGCAACCGACCCGGAGTTGGTGCCGCTGATCCGCATGTCCAACACTGTTTTTGGTGAAGGCACGGATGATCCCGAAAAGCTCATCTCCGAGGTGGAGAGCGGTTATTATCTCCAAGGGCACGCCATTCCATCAATCGCCGAGTCCAGGGAGAACTTCCGCATCTCCGCACGAAAAGTATGGAAGATTGAGGACGGCAAGCTGACCACCCTTTACAAAAAGGGCGGCATGTCGGCCGACTCGCGCGATTACTTCATGGCTATTGACGGCGTAGGCACTGACTTTCGGCTCTACCCTATTCCGAACTGCGGCAAGGGCCAGCCCATGCAGGTCAAAAAACTCGGCAACGGCGGACCAACCATCCGCTCGCGAGCCAGAATCACGGGAGGCGCGTAATGAAGACCATTAAAGAGCTTAAGTTGGCTTCTGCTACTGCGCTTGAATTTCTGAAAACAAAGGATGACGTTGCCGATGCTCAAGTATTCGTTGCCGCAAACGAGCACTGGCTTTGCCGCCTGAACTACACTTCGCATATTCCGTCAAACGGCGTTGAAGAACCCAAGGCCGTGGAAAACTTCGGCATGGGAATCACTGTCGTCTTCAAAGACGGAAAGGTTAGTTCCGGCTCAAGCGAGTCCAGTTTAACGCTTGACGGCGCAGCGGAAGCGCTTGAGAAGGCGAGAATCGCCGCGGTCAAGGACCCGGAATTCTACGGCCTGCCCAAGCCCGAGTTCGGAAAACGAGTCCTTTTCGATTACCACGACAAAAACCTCATGGAACTCTCCAATGAGGATTTCGTGAAGATCGCCTGGGATGTTCTCAGAGCCGGAATGACGAGCTTCATGGATGTCTGGAATGTCCTTCCGGCAACACACGGAATCATTCACGGGACCCTTCACCCAGACGGTTGCATAACGCGGAACCCATCGGCACTGAAACTCATTATCGGCGGTGATGTCCAGCTCGTCCGTGAACGAATGGCCATTGCTTCCTTTGCCATACCCAATATAGAAACAGACGAATCGAGCATGGCGGTAACATCTATCACCGCGATGATTGAGGCCAAAAACGCCAAGGGCTCCGGTTTCTTTGCCGGGAAATCCTTGGAGGAGCTCCAAAGAGATGGCCCTATGGCGGCAAAAATGGCCGTAGAGTCAGCTATTGCCACCATGTCTGGCGAGCGGATCGAATCCGGCGAATACTCCGTGGTCTTTGGCCCGCAAGCCGTGGCCGAACTGGTAAATAATCTTATTGCTCCCGGGCTCACTGCCGGCGCAATCTTTTCCGAGGGCTCGCCGTGGCAAGGTGAATTTCTGAAAGGGATCACCTCGCCGTATCTCTCCATCTATGATGATGGCGCAAATCACGAATTCATGGGCGCCAAGGGTATCACCTGCGAAGGCCTGCCAACCGGCCGAACCGATCTCGTGATTGACGGCAAGTTCATCGGGCTTCTCTCGTCGCACTACGACTACCAACGCCTACTTCGCGATCCGGAATCAGCTCGCAAACTCGGCGTTGATCCCAATGAACACAAAACCGCCATTTGGCCGAGAAACGGCTTTCGGTTCTCAAGGGGTGCGGGCCGTCATTTCACGAGCGACCCCTCGTGCGCCGGTTCAAACACCATCATCACTAGCTCCAAGAAAGAAAAACTTGAAAATCTGTTACTGAAAGTGAAAAATGGTCTTTACGTCGGCCGCATCTGGTATTGCTATCCGATCAACGGTCTCCGCGCTGGCGACTTTACCTGCACCGTGACCGCTGATTCGTACCTCATCGAGAACGGGAAATTGACGCGGGCCTTGAAACCGAATACGGTCCGGGTCAACGACAACATCAAAACGCTCCTTACCAAGATCGTTGCCGTATCAGACCGCCTCAAGGCCGTGAACCTCTGGGGCGCGGATGAGGCCATGTACGCCCCGGATATTCTGGTTCGGGGCGTCCGGCTTGACGCCATCGCCGAATTCACCGAGATGATGAGTGAATAGCTCTTCCCAACATTGCAAACTCAAAAAGCGCGCACCGCGCGCTTTTTTCTTAAATTTTTTCTTTCCAACATGCATATCCACACGCATATCCAATCGATCACGCATCCTCTTTCCAATTTCCAAACTTACCAGCGATCGCTGGTAAGTTTGGAAAGCAACATCTCGCCTAGTAGAACCAGCCCAGGGGAGTATCTAAGAGCGCATAAGTCCAAATTTCTGTTTTAGATGGAGTTCATTATCTATAGAGTGCGCAATTATTTTACGAACATAGGGGCGGAGTTGATAAAACTCAACCAAAAAGTCCACCTCTTTCTCGCAGGGGTACGGATACACAAATATACTCTTCTGAAGTTCTTGAAGACCGATCTGCCGAAAACGAAAGCGTAGCTCGTCTCTCGCTTTTTTACGTTGCTCAGGAATATCGAAAGCAATAACACGCCATTGCCCATCCCATGTTTTTGGTTCCTTAATTTTCATCTCATCCAACTTGTATGTCATCGCGTATTTCTTTCCGCTATCGGAAAGAACGAGTGTTGTCGATCCGTCTTTGTTTGTTTTTTCAGTGATAAGTTTTGATTGATAGAGTTTCCTAATGGCTTGCCGCAGCGCCCACTTATTAATATCCTTCCATTCTTTTTCCATTTGCTCGAGGATATAAAAATATCTTCTCGGCGAACCAGAAAGTCCAAGCGCCAGACCACCCAAAAGCAATAAAAGTATTTTCCGCTGTGTTGCACCCAATCCTTTAGACATACAAAACGCAAATGAATATGTAACGCATCTAACATTTTTATGCAACCTCCAAACTTATCCGCGATCGCGGATAAGTTTGGTGTGCGGAACGCGAAGCAATGCACTTCGCGGAGCAATGCGCTTGAATGTATTTGTTAAATGAAAACTTCTAGACGAGTCAGACGAGGCCGAAGTGGTTTTTGAAATGGAATTCGTTGGAAAGGGTTTCAGCGGTGACCAAAACAATAAATTCCTTGATGGCTAATTCTTCGGCGAGATTTTCTACTTCACGAAAACACGGATAGGGATAAATAAGCGCGCTTCGCTGGAATTCTTTAAGCCCGGCTTTCCGGAGCTGATAGCGAAACGCATCGCGGGATTTTTTCTTTTCTTCCGGAATGTCAAAAAAAATGAGCCGCCACTTTTTATCCCACTCTTTCGGCGCATCAGAACCTCGCAAAACACTTTGCTGCTTTTGCGCGAATTCTTTTCCGGATTTAGTGAGAATAATTTTTGTATTTCCTTCGCTGTCCTCCTCTATCTCCACAAAATTATTCTTGTGAAGGGCGTTGATCACATAAAGAAGGGTCTTCCTCTCATACTTCGTCCACAGGGCCCTGTCATTGCCGATGGCCCGGAAATACCCTTGCGCTGTACGGCGAAATTCAAGATGCGCCCCCCCCCCTCAAGCGCCCAAGAACCTCAATTGCCTTTTTAGAAACACCCTTTGCCATGCCTTAATTATACCATTTTGGGGGGAAATCTGGAAATTTATCACACTCCGCAAAATTTTTCCTAATAAACGCTTGTTTGCCTTGTAAAAACAGTGATTTAAAACTGCCCCTTGACAGGTTTTTTTCCAAATCCGTTTATCGTTTATTCCCGCAATGTGGTGCGGATTTTTACTTATCCACAGATAAAAATTTTTCGACATTATGATGGGGGTGCAGCCATAAGATGTGGATAAATGCCTATGATAAACGATTTCCTATTCGCGCCAATGATATCGTTTATCAAAAGATTTTATCTGGGAAATCAGCCTGCTTCTTGCGAGAAAAAACAAAATTTTTGCCAAATCATCTGCTGGCTCGTAAAATTTTTGTTTCCCGAGAAGAAAAAATAAACGATAACGTTGTTAAAAACTCCTAGCTCCTAGCTCTTAGTTCCTAATTCCCTTGAATCACAAACGCCATCGTTTATCCTTTTAAAATTCAAAGCACAATGACATTATTCGGCAACCGAACTAACAATTATCTTTCTCTCGCTGACGCGGAAAAAGAATTCGGGGTGAGTCAGGACTACCTTCGTTTTTTGATTTTCAAGAAAAAGCTCAAGGCGGTGAAAATTGGACGAAATTGGGTAACAACGCGAGCGTGGGTAACGGAACAACGCCAATCCGCAAAAAACAGAAAAGGCAATGCTCCGCCTGTCTCCATTTCTCTGCATCCGGCCCCATCTCTGCATCCGGAAAGAAACATCCGGTTATCCACGGCGAAGAAAAGTTCATTCGCAGTTCTCGCTGCATCACTTCTTATCGTCGGCTATTCAATACACGCAACAGAACCGTTTTTGCGCGAAGTTATCGTAAAAACCTATAAGGACGCAAAGACATTTACGCTTATTACTCACGAATCATCAGTTGTTGCGGCCGAAGCGGCGGGCGCCAAAATCATCAATGCGCTTTCAAACGCACATGCCGGAGTCGGCGATTTCTTCATTGAATACCAGCCGCCCTCGCCGCGACAAATCGCCGAAAACATTCGCGATGATCTCCGCAACATTTTCACCGAAGCAAAAATCCCGTCAGCCGAACCTGTGGTTACAGCGCTGCGTGATGCTTTTGACAAAGCGCTCGCGTTTCGTTTTCCGAAGATTGCGTTTCCGTCCATCGCAAAAATTTTTGGGTTGCGCACTCCCCCGGCTGCTCTGCCGCCTGTTGCCGTAATGCCGCCCGCGCAAAGGCCGGAAATAAAACTGCCGGAAGAAATCGCGCCGCGGCAAGTCGCAGTCATACCTGAAAAAGAAGTAACCAAAGTCCGCGAAGTAATTGAGCGCAAAGAAGTCATAGTCACCGCAGATGTCTCGGCCATACAGCAAAAAATTGATGTATTAAATTCTCTCATCCTCACCAACGTCTCAAAACTCATGACCGAGCTTGCCACCCTCGGCTCCAGAGTTGACACCAAAACTCCATTCACCGTCTTTGCCCAGTCGCAAAAGATTGACCAGCTGATAGGTCCAACCATCAAGTCCGGCTTAACCATTGCCGACGGCAAGCTCGATTCCCGAGGCGACTTCACTTTTGACGGCAGCGGCACCATAGGCGGCGATCTCACGGTTACCGGCATCACTTCCTTCGGCGGCCGCTTAAGCGTCGGCGGCTCCGGCACCACAACAATCTCCAACGGATTGACTGCTGCTACCAACGGCGGCTCAGTCGGCTTCGGCACCTCCTCTCCATCGAAGTTTTTTTCCGTCACCGGGGACGCCTATTTCACAGGAGGCCTTGGCGTCGGAACCGGAACCACTTCTCCTGGCGGTTTTCAAACCACCGGCATGGCAGTGATCGGATCCATTCTTGATGTCCGCGGCACCGGCACCTCCACTTTTACCGGCCCTTTGTCCGTAGACGGCAATCTCGTGATCCAGGGCACGGCGCTCACCATCTCCTCAACATCAACAGTCAACACGCAATTAACGGTCCGACGCTTTCCGGCAACTCCTCATACCTTTAGCGTATGGTCAACAGGCGTGGCCGGTTCAGCAGTCACTGATGCCTCGCTTCTTGTCAATACCTCATCTGCGCCGGCCGGCGATACCAATCTTTTCGGTATTGCCGTCAATGACGCGGTCAGATTCCTGGTGGATGCCGAAGGGGATGTGTTCGC
>CAZDKA010000030.1:0-11695 GCA_964505815.1 uncultured Candidatus Saccharibacteria bacterium
GTCGGTTCTTTGAAGACAATGCTCTTTGCTGAGGAGGTCAGCGATGGCTGGAAAAACTATTATCCAAGACAAAGTCTCAAATTTGGAGGGTATCATTGCCGACTTAGTTCGAGCCCTGATGTGGGATCATGCTCTACCGGGTGAGCGTAATGAGCATGGCGAGAAATGTATTGCTTGCAAAATATTGTCGAAACCAGAGGTGGTCGATATCATCAATAGGTCCGGCGTGACTCGCCCTAATGATCTAACAGAGGGGGGTCGGCGCTGGTGGCACGTTACAAGATCTGGTTCTGGCCGCTGGATATACCGCTGAGGTGATGAATAAATTTTCAAGTCGGGAGAGAGGCGCTTACGCCTCTTATTTTATTTTTTGAAATCCCACTATTGCTTTTTTTAATTTTTCTTCCGTATCTTGCGAAAGCTCTCCGGAGGTTTTTATTTTATCCAGAAGTTCCGAGTTCATCTTTTTGACGAAATCAACGAATTTTGCTTCTGTCGCTTTCATTTCGGAGACCGCTGTTCCGTCAAAGTGGCCGTTAACGCCCGCATACAGCGCAACTACTTGCTCTTCAAATGGTATGGGCGACAAATCGTTTTGTTTTAAAATTTCCGTAAGCAAAAGTCCCCGCTCAATGCGCTTTCGGGTGGCCTCATCAAGGTCAGAGGCGAACTGCACAAATGCCTGGAGTTCCCTAAATTGCGCAAGGTCAAGACGTAAACGACTGGCTACTTTTTTCATGGCTTTTGTTTGGGCCGCCGACCCCACCCGCGAGACCGAAAGCCCAACGTTCACCGCCGGCCGCACTCCCTGATAAAAAAGGTCAGGTTCAAGATAAATCTGGCCGTCGGTGATGGAAATCACATTGGTCGGAATATAGGCCGACACGTCGCCGAGCTGTGTTTCTATAATAGGAAGCGCAGTAAGGGACCCTCCGCCATGCTCTTTGGCCATTTTGGCCGCTCTTTCCAAAAGCCGGGAGTGAAGATAAAAGATATCGCCGGGATAGGCCTCTCTGCCGGGGGGACGGCGTAAAAGAAGCGAGACCTGGCGGTAGCTTGCGGCGTGCTTTGTCAGGTCATCATAAATCACAAGCGCGTCCAGGCCTTTATCCATGAAATATTCGCCGACAGCACTTCCGGCGTAAGGCGCGATGAATTGCAAGGGCGCGGGAATTGACGAGGCGGCCGATACCACAATCGTGTATTTCATCGCTCCTTTTTTCTCAAGCTCGGCGACAATTTTCCGCACTTTGGACTCTCGTTGACCGATTGCGACATAAATGCAGACCGGGATCCGGTGCCGCGTGTCTCGCGCCTGGTTCAAAATTGTATCAATGGCAATAGCGGTCTTGCCGGTCTGCCGGTCGCCTATAATCAGCTCGCGCTGGCCGCGGCCAAGCGGAATCATTGCGTCAATGGCTTTGATGCCGGTGTGAAGCGGAGTGTTTACGCTTTCGCGGTAAATAACGCCGGGCGCGGTTTTTTCAACGGGGTAGAATTTTGCTTTTTCACGTTCTTCAAAAATCGGCCCCCTGCCGTCAAGCGGCTCCATTAACGGATTAACAACCCTGCCGATCAGCTCCTCGCCGACCGGAATAGAAAGCACTCTGCCGGTAGAGCGGGCCGGGTCGCCTTCTTTTACTAATAGGTAGTCCCCCAGAACCACTGCGCCAACGGAGTCCTCCTCAAGGTTCAAGGCAATGGCCGAAACCGCGCCTTGGCTGGTCTCAATCTCAATCATTTCCTGGGCTTTGGCGTCAGACAGGCCCCAAATCTTGACCACGCCGTCGGCGACTTCCTGAACTCTGCCGGCTTTTTCCGCGCGAATCTCGGCGCGAAAACCGGCGATTTCTTTTTTAAGTTTTTCTATGATTTCTTTTGACATGAACGTGGATTGTGGAAAGTAGAATGTGGTTACTTTCTAAACAACTTATCAATTCTTCTCTTAGCGCTCGCATCAATCACCAATTCGTCGTTTATTCGTAAAATTATGCCGCCGATTATTTCCGGATTTACTTCAAAATAGAACGCGGCTTTGCTCCCGAAGCGCTCGCGAAGTCGCGGTTCAACTTCTTTTTGGATTTCCCGAGCCGAGACCACTTCCACTTTGTGTATGCCGTGTTTGGCGCGATGGATTTTTTCAATCTCCCTCAAAACTGCGGGCAGAAAATCAAGGTCGCCGTATTTGCGAAGGACGCCAAGGAGATTCCGGATGGATTCCCGCGACAGCTTCTCGCCGTCCGCCTCCAAAAATGCTTCCGCATATACTGATGGCAGGTACCTCATGTTTTCTTGGCAAGCTCGGCCAGTGCTTTATCCAGAAGCGCATTATCAACCGCTTCGGGAGATGACTCAACTACTTTGGCAACGGCCAGACGCAAAAGTTCTGAGGCGTCTTTGGAAAATTCTTCGTGAAGAATTTTGCGCTCTTCCTCGGCTCGCCGTTTTCCTTCGCGAATTATCTCCTCGCCTTTTCCGGATGCCTCGGCAACTATTTTTTCGCCTCTACCACGGCCTACAGCCTCGGCTTTCGCGACAACTGTGAACGCTTCATTTTCAGCTTTTTTTAGAATTGCTTCTCGATCACTTGCGGCCTCGCCGAGTTTCCGTTCGGCCTCCTCGCGCATATACAACCCCTCTTTGATTTTTTCTTTGCGCTCGGAAAGTATTTTAAGGATCGGGTGATACGCAAAACGGTAAAGAACAAAAAACAGAATGGAAAAATTGACTGCTTGGGCAAGAAGCAGGCGCCAATCAATGCCGAATTTGTGTATGAGTTCCTGCATACAACCGACACCAATTACGAATGAGACGCGAATGATACGAATCTATTCGAGTCATTCGAGTGCATTCGTGTATTGGGGTCGCTGTTAGACGAATTTAAGGATGAGCGCGACCACCAGGGCGTAGATGGCGATGGCCTCGGCAAAAGCAATGGCCAGAATCATAGCCGTCTGAATTTTGTTGGAGGCCTCGGGGTTCCGGCCGATGGCCTCAAGGGCTTTGCCGGCGAGCATGCCGATGGCGAGTGCCGGGCCGATGGTGCCGACCCCCATGACAAACGCGACCGCGATTTCTTTTAACTCCATACCCATGAGCGACTCAAATACTCTAATTGCACTCGAATGATTCGAATCATTAGAGTGTCATTCGTATATTGGAGTCGCGTTTACTTAATGTTCGACCGTGGCAATGGCTATAAAAACCAGCGTCAACATCGCGAATACCAGCGCCTGGACAAATCCTACGAAAATCTCAAGCATCAGAAACGGCAAGGGCAGGACGAAGGGCGCTAAAAAACCGATAATAATCAAGAGCACCTCGCCCGCGAAAATGTTGCCGAATAGCCGGAAAGAAAACGAAATCACTTTAGCAATTTCCGAAACAATTTCAAGCACTCCGACGAAAAACTGGATCGGCCCGCGAAACGAAACGTATTTACCGGCGTGCTTGAAAAATCCGATCGCGGTGATACCGATAAGCTGAGTTGCAACAACCGATATGACGGCGAGAACCAAGGTGAAATTCAAGTCGCTTGCCGCGGAACGGAAAAGCGGGACAAAAATCATATTGCCGGGGTGAACGCGCGACTCCTCGTAGATTCCGACAGAGCCCAGGAACGGAAAGATGCCGAACCAATTGGAAACGAGGATAAAAATGAAGATGGTGGCGATAAACGGGAAATATTTTTCGGCTTTGCTGTGACTCCCGAAAACATTCTCAGTAAGACCGACAACGCCCTCAACCGCGAACTCAAATATGTTCTGTGTGGTACCCGGAACCAAGGCTGACCTCCGTAAAAAAACGACGCTTACAAGGGTAAGCGACGCTACTACAAGCCAGCCCATCAGCAAGGTGTTGGTGACCGGGAAACTGAAGACCGAAAAGATTTTTTCAGCGGCGATTGAAATCTCAATCATGAACTTGTAGGAATTAGCTACAACCTATGAAAAGTTTGGAAATTTTTGGTCAACTTGGAACATGGTAACGCGTAGGAAGTATACCGCAGCAGAAAACTTGCCGCAATATTATATAGAAAAACCCGACCATCTGGTCGGGGAACATACAATCGGTTGTATACATCACTTACTGGGAGCGAGTGAAAACACCATTACCGCCGCTACCGCAAGCAGCATACCCACGAGGTGGTAAATGTTGAAGGTTAACCGGGGGAAGTAACTGGGCAATAGCTGTCCTAGCCAAAAAGAAGCTGCGAAGACAATGATGCTCGACGTGGTCGCGATGGCTACAGGTAACCCTTGATTGGGGGCTATGCTGACTGCCCGAAATAGCAGTATATTCGCGGGTCCTCCAGAAAAGATCCCAACGCCAATCATGAGTGCAATCGCATAACCAGTTGGTATTAACTCGGTTGCGTGGGGTGACATCCAGAATGTCGTAAAGATAACAGTACCAAGGAAGTAATAAACCAGGAAAACCTCGGGCTTCACCATAAAGTTATACTGGAAAAACGTAATCGCTATCCATGCAGGAACAATCCAAACCATAGACATGAGCGAGAGCGTGAGCCAGTTTGTAAACATGTGGCACCCCCTTGAGGTAAAGATCTATAAACAGAGGATACCACATTCCGATGATATCTGTCAAATTTATTGCGGGACCCGGATTTGCACCGGGGCCTCGAGGTTCTTAGACACCTTTTCTTTCAAAAAGGAATGGACTATACCATCACCCGTTTTCATATGGAAAGGGGCGCTCCCATTATAGTCTCTGAACCTTTCTCGGCATATGCCGAGATTTGGCTGCTGGTTGGCGAATCTTCCCTTTTTTCAGGCCGTCACATCTATCCTTACGGATTCTGTTGTGGCAAGAAAAGCTCTTACGACTTTCCAGCAATTTAGAGAGTTTTTCCGTCCCGCATTACTGCAGGAGGTCACAGTTTCCCATGAGCCTCGCGAGGTACTTCTCCTCTATCCCGCAAGGTCAGTATACGTACAGAAGCAGAAAAATCAAGTATAAAAACATGTCGGTGCAAATCCGGGTCCCGCAATAAGTTTGACAAATGCCACATTTCTGTGGTATTTGTGTTTTAGTATAATAATTTTAGTATAATAATATGTTTGAATTTCTAGCTGCAGCTTTCACTAAAATGACATCACTTGTCGCAAGTATTGCTATTGCGGTTGGTTTGGTTTCTGCCCCTCCTGTGCCACCAGAACAACCTCGAGCCGCTAAAATCGTGGTTGAGGCCAAAGAAGAGATAAAATCTGAGCAGACACCTGTTTTGACGCAAAGAGAAGAAAGTAAGCCAACCGTGACACCGGAACCAGTAGCAAAACCGAAGCCACCAGTACAGCAATTCCAAGCACCAGAAAAGACAACCAGCATAGTTACGCTTCCCAACGGCGCAGTGGTTGAAATAGATGTGAATGGAAATATCATTCGCATAATCAAAGAAGCGACACAACAAACTTATTCGCAACCTGCAGTAAGTACATCAGCGTTGCCATCAGTATCTATTACTCTTTGGAGTGTCCGTGTTACTTCTGGCTCGGCAAACATTGCTTGGACCACCAATATCCCGACTGATTCGAAACTGTTTCTTATACAAGCTGACGGTCCCTTCAAGGTCATTCCTTCAACGTCAGGCAACGCAACAATACATGCTGTTGATATACCGAATCTTATTTCCGGAACTTCATATACATATACGATTGAAGCGATCGTTGAAGCACAAAGTAAAAAAATAGATGGCTCATTCGTAACAAAACAACAAACATTTACTGCGGAGTCAATGAAAAACCCGACTAATCCTAACGACACTAACCCTTTTCTCAAACTTTCTTCCGACCGACCATTTACAATTAAAAAGTTGGTATTTATTGATGACGGTACTTACTGCCAATCTGGACGCTCTTTTGTTCAGTTGACTTTACACTATCTCTCTCAGTGGAGAGACGCCAAGAAAGATTCTACTGGTCGCTTCACCTTTGATTATCCATACGGCTTAACTTTATCAGATGTAACTTTCAGGCTTTCCGGTGGTGTCGGGCAAGGAGACGGGCCATCGTCATCCTGTACCTATGAGGGCATGAAATTTGTTCTCCGCGATTCAGAAAGCATTATCTTCGGTGAGAATGGACAACGAATGGAAGTTCCGCACGTGATTCTTTTTGGCCAGTAACGGATTGATTACATACTTTAGAAAGTGCCCGGTATCGCAAACACAAAAACGGACGGAGAATATCCGTCCGTTTTTGTTAGCTATGACTAAAGCGGGGTTTTCTTAATAAAAGGCTTCAGATCTGATTCTACTAGCACCCTCTGAACGTCAGAGTTATAAATCATTGTTTTGGTTGGTCTCGTAGACTCGTATAAATCCGTTTGCGGCATGGAAAAACCAACATATTCAACTTTCTTTTTTAATCGCTTTCTGACCCAATCTATGGCGGGAGTGAGATCTGCATCAGAACTCACGATAATGGCAGTATCGTATTTATCGTCCAGAGCACCAGCGATTAAATCTACAGCTATTTTGACATCAATGCCTTTTTCTCTTGACCTAGTATACTGTATTTCATTTATTCCCTTGCCTAAAATTTGTTTGTAGTTGACTACTCTGTCATCAATTTTTACTCTTTCGGTTCTCGTCCGCAACTTGCTTGTTTTGATAGTCCAATTATTTGATTTTATTAGCTCGCTAAAAAGTTTTGTTTGGTTCTCCATTGCTCTTTTACTTTCATGTCCATCCTGCATCTCTCTTACAGTGCCTACATAGAATCTCTTCCCGCCTTGAGTAATTTGTCTCTCGTTAGCAAGTAATTTTGTAAATCCATCAAAATCAAATTCTGCTTCTGGCAGATTAAGCTTCTTCAAAACTAAATGATAAAAATTGCTAGAATCTATGAAAATAGAAACTCTATCCATACATAGCACTTAAACATATTCTTACAGTTTATTCAAACAAAAAACCTGCACACTACCGAAGTAGGCGCAGGCGACTTTCACTATCTTTATACACCCGCGGCTATTCCCCGTCAAGAGGCTTAAAACTCTTAATTTTATTAGCAAATTTTATACCACTGTTAGTAACTTACAACTATCTTTCAATGTAGTGAATCGCCCCCATGGGGTAAAATAAGTTTTATGCTATTCTAAAAATAAGTTCGTTTACAAATAAGGTGGGAGATAAAAAAATGAAGAAGCTGCTGGAAAATGTTTTGGCCTTTTTCAAAAAACTGCTCCCGAAGCCGCCGCCAGTGCCGCGGCCGACGGATGACTGCGTGCACTGCGGCCGGCCGTTTGAACAAAAAGACGTTCCGGGCGGCGAGCCGATAATTGAGTGCCGGCACGAAAACGGAACTACGGAATACGTTTTAAGATATCCGAACACGTGGCGCGTAAAAATTGTGCGGCAGAAGGCAAGCGGCGAGCGGCCGTCATGCTCCTACCTCGGGCTTTGCGAATTCTGCTTTTTGATGAAACCCCGATTCATAGGTTTCAACTTTGAACGCTCCGGCGTGCCGCACTATGTATGGGCAACCGAGCGCGGTCAGCGCTACGATCGCTACGACTACGGCAAAGGGCCGATTTTCAACGAGTAGTACTAACCCGTCGCGGGTTAGTTTTTATTTGTTTGCCTCCGACGGAACGTCGGAGCTGCAAACAAATAACCCCGCACTTATTTTGCTATGCCATGCATAACAAGTCATGAGAAGTGAACCACGCCCGACAAGCGCTGGCGAAGCGCGAGTGCTCTCACCCCGTTAGATGCCGCTCGGCGGCTATCTAACGGGGCGGGTAGGCACATCCCGTCATTGGCGCAGCGCTTCGCCTTGACATATAATGCAAAATTAGTGCGGGGTTGAATACTTTATTATAATTAAAACGCACTATTGTATGAACAGTGAAAAAAGCCGCATTGTTCCGGTAACTCTTTCCCGAACGCTTGGCGTCTGGGAAGTAACGCTCCTTGGCGTGGGCGCGCTTTTGGGCGGCGGAATTTTTACTCTTTTGGGTCATGTCGCTGGGCTCTCCGGCGGAGGGTTGGTGTTTGCTATGCTCCTCGGCGCACTCATATCTTTTCTTAACCTTAATTCATACGTTTCGCTTGCCACCACTTTTCCGGTTGCCGGCGGAGGATATCACTGGGTGCGCGAGGGCCTCGGCGATATAAACGGATTTCTATCCGGCTGGTTCTCATGGATGGCAAGTTCAGTGGCCTGCTCGCTCTACGCAGTCAGCTTCGGGCTTTTCGCTGCGGAATTTATTTTCTCGCTTCTCGGCTTATCACCCCTGGGCGTATCTCCGGAGGCCTGGAAGCTGATTTTTGCAGTTTCGGTCATTATCCTTTTCGGATTTATCAATTACCGCGGCGTTGCCCTTTCAGGAAAAATAGGCGGCTATATTTCCGTCATCATCATCACCATCCTTCTCCTTTATATAATCTTCGGCTTAAAAAGGATTGCTATAACGCCTGCGCTTTTCTCCACAAACTTTTCTCCGCTCCTGCCGCTTGGCTTGGGCGGCGTGTTGCAGGCCGCGGGTCTTTTCTACATTGCTTTTGAGGGCTCGGAAATTCAGGCTCAGGCCGGAGAAGAAACCAAAGATCCGGCGCGCACGCTGAAAATCGGCCTCTTCTCGTCCTGGGCAATCGTTTCACTGCTGTACCTTCTTATTTCTTTGGTCATAATCGGCGCGACATCAAACGCCGGCACCGCGTCCTGGAAAACTCTCGACCAATTTGCCGACCGCGCAATCATTGAATCGGCAAAACAATTCCTGCCGCTCGGATATGTATTAATGATAGTTGGCGGACTTCTCGCCAATATCGCCGCGCTTAATGCCACGATCTATTCTTCTTCGCGTGTTCTTTTCGCCATGGCCCGCGACAAGTTCGTCTGGTCGCGCCTCGGCCAGACGCATGAAGTTAATCAGACGCCTTACCGCGCAATATTTATCTCCATTATCGCCATCGCCCTGGTGTCAATCTTCCTGCCGCTCAAAGACATAGCCAGCGCGGCCGACCTTCTTTTCATAGCGCTCTTCCTGCAGTTGAACCTCGCCTACATTCAGCTCCGGCGCAAAAAGCCGGAAGCAAAGTGGCAGTACGTGGTGCCTTTTGGAGTTTGGCTTCCGCTTCTTGCCGTTGCCCTCTACATTCTCCTCGGCATATCGCTCTTCCATGTCAGCCCTATCGGAATTTACTTCACTGCTGTCTGGCTGCTTCTCGGTCTAGTCAACTACTTTGCCTACACCAAAACACAGGAGCGCGAAGAACTGGAACGGGAAATTATGTATGAGCATAAGATGCACTTTCGTGAAAAACTCGGCTATCGTGTAATATTTCCGGTTGCTTCCGAAGAACACTTGTCTGAGTTCAGCCAAATTGCTTTTGCCGTGGCCCAGGACCAAGCCGGAGAAATCCTGACCATGCGTATTCACGAAGTCCCGCATTCGCTTCCCCTGTCAACCGGATTTCATACCGACCACGAGAAGAGAGTCCTTGATAAAATAGAAAGCGCGGCAATTCAGCATCGCTTGAATATTAACACTCGGCTCATTGCCGCGCGTTCAATCCCCGAGGCAATCCTTGAAACGGTTGAAGTTGAAAACGGCGATCTTTTGGTCATGGGCTGGGACGGCTATGTCAACACCAAGGGGTTTATTTTTGGAAGAAATGTTGACATAGTACTGCATCGCGTAAAATGCGACCTCGTGGTGGTGAAGCTGAAGGATCTTCTGGCCATGAAAAAAATTTTAATACCGGTCGCTGTAGACGAAAATCCGAATCTCCGCTTTACCGGAAAAGTCGCGACCGCTCTTGCCAAGTGGTTCCAGGGAGAAATTATGGTGCTCATGGTTATTCCGGAAAAAGCCGGGAATATTGACTATGCGCGCTACTACGCCGTCTTGGAAGACCATGTCCGTGAGCTCAAATTTAAGACCGGAAAAGAACAGCATCTAAAAATTATGCGCTCCAATCACGTTGCCGCAACCATTTTGCGGGAGGCCGCGCATTTCGACATCGTGCTTCTTCCTGCTGCACGCGGCCGTATCAGCAAGGTCATAGGCATGGGTTCAATTCCTGAGCAGATCGCAAAGCACTGCCAAAAAACAGTGATTATGGCCAAAGGGCATAGCGGCATAATACAACCGTTCTTTCACTATATCCGCTCGCGGTTCTGAAAATCGGGTTCTCAAACTATTGACCCCGTTAGATGCAGGTCGCGGTCGCTTTTATGTGAATCCTTTTTTGAAGCCAAACGCCGTTGTGCCACGAGGCATGACGTTGAGCCAATGAGCGACCGCGGCCTCTAACGGGGTTGACAAAACCTTTCAGATTTGCTATAGAAAATGTGTTCTTTGAAAATGCTGTTCTGCATCTACGCAAAGGAGGACGGCATGCTAGAAAAGACAAGAAAAAGGATAGAATTGGTGTGCATCGCGGTGTTATGTTTTCTTGTCGGGGCATGGTTCGGCTCGTTTCTAACTGTTTCCTACCAAGTGCATTTGGAAAATAAGGCTCGTGCGTTTAATGAAATGCTCAACAAGGCCGCCATCTCAGAACCGGGACATACGGAATAAAAGGAGGATTTATGGAACTCCTTCTGCTTCTTCTTATCCCGCTCTTCATCGCACTTGGAGGATTCTTGTGGAGCGCCTTTAAGGGCCACTCTCGCTACGTCATCAGTTTTAAAGAATTCCTGGTGCTGATCGCAGCCGTTGTCCTGCTCATGGGCACGGGATATGCTATTTCGCGCTACGCATCAACGTATGACAATGAGCTTTGGAACGGCAGGGTCACGGACAAAAAGAAAGAGTGGACTTCGTGCGAGCACTCCTATGCCTGCAACTGCCGCCAGGTCTGCTCCGGTTCGGGCTCAAGTCAGAGCTGTTCCACGGTCTGCGACACCTGCTATGAGCACTCCAACGACTGGGACTGGGCGCTCTATACCACAAACGATGAGCGGATCGAGATTGCGCGAATTGATCGGCGCGGCTCTTACGAACCGCCGCGCTTCACCAAGGCAAAAATCGGAGACCCGACAGCTCAGGTCCACAGCTACACGAACTACATCAAGGCCAATCCCTGGTCTATTCTCCGTCGAGAAGGGGCGCTTGAGAAATTCAAAGACCTTATGCCGTCCTATCCGCTCGGCGTCTACGACTACCACTACGTTGACCGCTTCTTGGCTCTCGGTACCGCGGTTCCGGCAGGAGTTCTACCGCTCTGGAATCGCGACCTCATGGAAATCAACGCCGACCTCGGAAAGAAAAAGCAGGTCAACATCATTTTCGTGGTTGTTCCCACTGCCGACTCCGCGTACCTTCACGCAATTGAGGAGGGCTGGCTCGGCGGGAAAAAGAATGACCTTGTGGTCATCTTCGGCGTCACACAATACCCCGAAATCAGCTGGGTGCGGGTGATGTCGTGGAGCAGGGCCGAGGAGCTGAAAATCGCTCTCCGCGACCGTCTGCAAGATATCGCTTCGCTTGAGAAACGGGACGAAATCATTCTTACGACAAAGGAGCTGGCAGATAAGCTCTTTGTCCGGACAAAAATGGCCGAGTTTGAGTATCTGATGGCCGGAGTTCGTCCGCCAACATGGGCGCTCATAACTCTCTTTATTATCGGGGTGCTCGTATCCGTCGGGCTAACCATATACTTCTGGCGCGAAGATCCGTTTGACACTGGACGGAAATACTGGTAAGATGCAGTCGCCTAAAACGT
>CAZDKA010000031.1:0-11438 GCA_964505815.1 uncultured Candidatus Saccharibacteria bacterium
CCCCGGGAGCTTGCTTTCCGTCGCCGGCGCCGGCCTCTTTACTGCCACCACCACTGTTGAAGGCGGCGGTCTGATTACCGAAGGCGTTACTGCGCCAGGCCTTCTTGGCTTCTACACCCGAGGCACTGCGGCGCCAAGGATGGTGATTAATTCAAGCGGCAACGTCGGCATCGGGACGACGAGCCCCTCAAAGACTTTCACCGTAGATAAAGCCGTTACGTCGGATTATGTGGCAATGATTATTAACTCCCTGTCCGCAGGTTCTGGGGGAGGACTATATATTCAATCCAGGGGGAGCAATGCTGCGCATTACGGTCTCCGTGTTGATGTGAATGAAACGACGCCAGGTCTGATAGTTAATAACGCCGGCAACGTCGGCATCGGGACGACGAGTCCGGGAACACTGTTTTCCGTACACGGAGCTGATACCGGCGGTCTTAAACATGTCGCAATCGGCAATGATCGCGTACATATAGTCTGGATAAAAAATGGAGATGCAGCTCTTGAAGGGAGTGCCGTACTCAGCGTGGGAAATACTGGTGGTGTAAGTGCTTTATTCGCCGGCAACGTCGGCATTGAGTGTGCTGCTCCAGATAAAGACCTTGAAGTGGGCGGCACAGGAACCGGTTGCAACACCGGCACTGGTTCAGGCATGAATGCCGGCGATACCTCCTTTACCGCGAACTCCTCTCGTCAGTGGAAAACCAACATTGTTACCGTTTCCCGCCCCGACGTTCTTTCCGCAATCGAGGACGTTCCTGTTCGCACCTATGACTGGAAGCCGGAGTTTTGTGACGGCGAACACTGTACAAACCGCATCGGCTTCATTGCTGAAGAATTCCATACCATTTTCCAGAGGGGAACCACTACTCAAGTGAGCGGTCCCGAAATCACCGCCGCCTTGTGGCTTGGGGTCCAAGAACTAACCAGGAGAGTGGAGGAATTAGACTCATCGCTTGCGAGGCTTGCCGACACCAACGGACAGTCGCCAGGAACTAATACTTGGAGCATTGACCAGCAATCCGGAAAGGTCTCGGTCAATTTCTTCGGCGATTTGAATTTGAACGGCAACTCCATTTTGAACGTCTCCAAAATTCTCGGCATGTGGGGCAAATGGAGCATTGATGAGAATGGCAAGCTGGTCGCGCAGGAAATTGAAACCGAGAAGCTCTCCGTCAAAAGCGAAGTTCGCCTCGGCTCAAGCGAGAAACGAATCGGCATCACCATTTACGACGAGGACACCGGGGAGCCCTACTGCATTAAAATGAAAAGCGGAGCAATGGTGAGTGTGCCGGGAGGGTGCGGCGCCGGCGCAACCAATAACCAACAACCGACGACCAACAACGAACAACCCGCACCAGAAGAAGTATCTATTGTCTCGGCAAGTTCAACGCCTTCAACCGCCGAACCAACTCCAGTAAGTGAACCAGTCCCAACCGGAACCGAATCGGAGGCCACGGCAACAAGCACTAATTCCGAGTTTGGTGAATAATGCCATTTGAGGCCAGTTTTTAGGTTTTGGAAAAACAAAATACAAATTCAGCAAATAGAAGCGGTCGCGGCTATTTGCTGAATCGGCCATTATTCACCAAACTTATCCCTAATTCTTGCGTTTCACAGCATTTGGAAACTCCGTCTGGAGTAATGGTTGGTAAACCAAAAAGCCGCAGAAACTGCGACTTTTGGCGGGACTCAGAAGAGTCCGAATAGTCTCGGGTTGGTACCTGATTGTAGTATAGCAAACCCACAGAGTATGTCAAGCTCTACTGTGGATAACTCTGGAAGTGCTGGAGCTGCGGGGAATTGCACCCCGGAGTCCCGGTACCAACCCGAGACTCGGACTGATCCCAGCCCCAGCACGGATTCATCGTATCAACCATCAGCCACTCACGTCAAAACCGGCAAAATCATGGTTTTTGTGAACCTCGGCTACGCCAAACTGGACGACTCCGTCTCGCAACTAGCGACTAACAACTTGGAAACGGAGTTTCCAAGTGGAAACTCCGTTTCGCCTGCAACCAACGCCTTCTCCGTTGACCAGCAATCCGGCAAGGTGTCAGTCAACTTCTTCGGCGACTTGAATCTGAACGGCAACTCTATTTTGAACGTCTCCAAAATTCTCGGCATGTGGGGCAAATGGAGCATTGACGAGAATGGAAATATTGTCGCCAATAAGGTAACGGCAAAAGAAGTAGTTACGGAAAAATTATGCGTTGACGATATTTGTGTTACGCGAGATCAGTTTAAGGCTATTTTCGGCAGCTCGTCTAATGAGCCTTCTGAACCGGTCGCCTTGCCAACGCAGGAGCCTGTCCAGGAAGAAGAAACTGTTGCAACCGAAACTACAGCAACCACAACGGAAATCTCGACAGTTGAGGACGCCGATAGCGCGACTACTACCCAGCCCAATTTTTCTGACCCCGATGGAAACTCTGCGAGTTCCAACGGGGCAGGTGAAAATTTGGGCGGGCAAGCCGCCACAAGCACACCCTAACTATTGCGTTTTGTTTTGTATACTGCTATCATTGGCTTATGAGTAAAATCTTAGAAAAAAGCACAACCGGTACGTTCGAAATAAAAGGAGAAACCTTTATCGTTCTAAAGAAAGAGTACATGGACGAGCTTCTTACGCTGATGAAAAGCGTCGTTACCGGAGAAAAGCTTCTGCGGTTAGGCAAGACCAGAAGTTTTGGCGAGTTTATTAGGTCTTTGCCGCGCAAAAGGAAATGAGAATTTCGCGTTCCCATACTACGCCTCAATTTGAGGAGGATTTCATTTCCTTATCGAAGCCCATCCAGAAGAAAGCCCATCGTAGAATCACCCTTTTTGAAAAAGAGTGCTTCTTACCAATTTTGGATATACATAAACTCAAGGGCAAACTGGTTAAGTTCTGGTCTTTTGCCATTGACGACGATCATCGCGTGATTTTCCGCTTCCTCCCCAATCGGGAGGTTATTTATTATCGTATCGGCCCGCACCGTATTTATAGAGAACTGGAAAATCTGTTTTAGCAGTTTAAGGGCCAATGCCTTCTCCGTTGACCCCGTTAGTAGACACTTGGACACTCCGTGTCCAAGTGGGTGTATAGAGATAATTTATGATATACACCTACGTTCTACAGAAGCGTTTCACGAACATAGACGAGCAGGCGGCGGCGATTACTGAACCGCAGCTTGATCCTTGACGGTTTTGTGGGGTTTGTTATAATGAACCCCGTAGTATGGCCGCATTAAAGTGCGGCTTTAATCTTAGGAAAGATCGCATGGAACTAAAAACTTTTCAACAAGCCGCTCAGCAGATTGCCGAAGAAAAAGGCATTGAACTCGCAAAAGTCGTGGAAACGCTGGAGATGGCGCTGGCCGCGGCCTACAAAAAGGACTACGGCAAAAAAGGACAAATCATCAGGGCCAAATTTGACCCCGATACGGGCGCGGTAACGTTCCGCCAGATTAAGATTGTCGTTGACGAGTCAATGATAAAATCCGAAGAAGAGATAAAAGCCGAGGAAGAAGCCAGAGCTCGCGCCCTGGAGGAAGCCGTGTCCAGGGGTGGGGCCCGGAAAAGAGTTGAGAGCGAAGAAGCGGAAATCGCCTCGGAGTTAAAAGAGGGAGAACGCAAAGTCCGCTTCAATCCCGAGCGCCACATGATGATTGAGGAAGCGAAACAAACAAAACCCGATGTTCAGCCGGGGGAAGAGCTTGAGTTTCCGCTTGAAACCCATTCTGATTTCGGCCGCATTGCCTCGCAGACCGCCAAACAGGTAATCATCCAGCGAATACGCGAGGCCGAACGCGAGGCAACATACGAGGAATACAAAAATAAAGAAGGCGAAATCGTCTCCGGCATTATACAGAGAGTGGAGGGCCGGAATGTTTTCGTTGATCTTGGCCGGGGCGTGGGGATTCTTCCGCCGGAGGAACAAATCCCGCGCGAATATTACCGGCTGGGTGAACGCCTGAAAACCCTTGTTCTTCTTGTTGAAAAAGACACTAAAGGTCCGGGTATTTTTCTTTCCAGAACTCACCCCCGGCTTCTGAAAAAACTTTTTGAAATTGAAGTGCCGGAGATCGCCTCCGGCGCCGTGGAAATTAAAGCCATTGCCAGAGAACCCGGCTCGCGCTCAAAAATCGCCGCGGTCTCTAACGAACAAGGCATTGATCCGGTCGGCTCTCTCGTCGGACAGAAAGGGGTGCGGGTTTCTACGGTCATCAACGAAATCAATGGAGAAAAAATTGATGTTATTGAGTGGTCCGAGGATCCCGCGGAATTTATCGCGCACTCATTATCTCCGGCCAAGGTGCTAAATGTGGAACTTGACGTCAGTCGGCGCGAGGCCAGAATCACAGTCCCGCCCGATCAGCTCTCGCTCGCCATAGGAAGAGGCGGGCAAAACGTTCGGCTTGCCGCTAAACTCACCGGCTGGAAAATAGATGTTCGCGCCGAAGGAGTAGAAGCCCCCTCGGCTGCTCCGGAAGGCGAAACCGCGCTTCCCGGAGAGAAACCAGAAAAGGAACTGCGAACACCCAAAGACGCCGGCGAAGAGCCGTCGGAGAAAGCTGAGGTAAAAGAGGTAGTTACATCTTCCGAGGAACCGGCGAAGCCCAAAAAGAAAAAAGCTAAAAAAAGGATAGCCAAAGGCTGAAAGACGAAAGATGAAAGCAATTCTTTTTGTACGATAGCTTTTGTCGTTAGTCCTTCGGCTTTAGTCAGTATCATGTCATACCTTTTATTCATCCTGCCTGTAGCCGCTGCTATTTCTTCCATTGTTTTTGCTCTTATTTTGAGAGGCCGTATCATGCGGCTTCCCCGCGGCAGCGGCAAAATGATTGAAATTGCCAATGCCATAAAAGAAGGCTCGCGGGCCTATCTTAAACGCCAGAACACCACCGTCTTTTGGGTTCTCGCGGGCGTTGCCATTCTTCTCTGGTGGTTCTTGGGCTGGGTAACCGCGCTTGGTTTTGTTGTTGGAAGTGTTACCTCGGCTCTTTCCGGATGGATAGGCATGATGACCGCAGTTGAGGCCAACGTCAGAACAACTGAAGCCGCAAAGCGCGGCCTGGCCGAAGCGTTTAAGGTCGCGTTTCTCGGCGGCTCGGTAACCGGCTTTCTTGTTACCGGTCTGGCTCTTTTATCGGTTACTGTTTTTTACTTATTTTTTCGCGATGTCGCAGCCCTTGTCGGTCTCGGCTTCGGCGGGTCGCTGATTTCGGTCTTTACCAGATTAGGCGGAGGAATTTTCACCAAAGCCGCTGATGTCGGCGCGGATCTTGTCGGAAAAGTGGAAGCGGGCATTCCTGAGGATGATCCGAGGAATCCCGCGGTTATTGCCGACAATGTCGGCGACAATGTTGGGGATGACGCCGGCATGGCCGCCGATCTTTTTGAAACTTACGCGGTGACCATTATCGCCGCAATGATTTTGGGCGAATTAATATACGGCCCGTCGCCGAGCATTATTCTTTTTCCTCTATATATCGGCGGTGTCTCCCTTATTGGCTCCATTGCCGGGAGCTTTTTGGTGCGAATAAAAGACGGCGTGGGGCGGGAGTCAACAATTATGAAGGCGCTTTACAAAGGCCTTTGGGCATCTCTTATTCTCTCCGCGGCGCTGCTCTTTCCGGTAATTCTCTTCCTCGTGCCCAATCTTTCTTTATGGCGGATATATACCGCGGGCCTTATCGGGCTTATGGTCACGGTCCTTATGGTTATAGTCACCGAGTATTACACCTCAAAAAAATTCCGGCCGGTTAAAAATATTGCCCGCTCTTCGGTTACCGGCCACGGAACAAATATAATCATGGGGCTTGCGATGTCTCTGGAGTCAACCGCTCTGCCGGTGCTAATCATTATGTTCGGAGTGCTGGGGGCCTATTGGCTCGGCGGCCTCTTCGGGGTGGCAACTGCCGCGGTCACCATGCTCTCCATGGCCGGAATGATTGTTACTATAGACGCTTTCGGCCCGATAGGAGACAACGCCGGCGGCATTGCCGAGATGGCCGGCCTCTCCGAAGAGGTCCGGGCAGTCACTGACCCGATTGACGCTGTCGGAAACACCACCAAAGCAATCACCAAGGGCTATGCTATTGCCTCAGCCGGGCTTGCGGCACTCGTTCTTTTTGCTTCCTATACCGAGGAGCTTAAAAATTTTGGAAAGACGCTTGATTTTGACCTTTCCGACCCGCTGGTCCTTGCCGGGCTTTTAATCGGCGCCATGCTCCCCTATCTTTTCGGCTCAATCGCCATGCGCGCAGTCGGCAAAACCGCACAGTTCGTGGTGGAGGAGGTTCGCCGGCAATTCCGTGAAATCAAAGGGCTCATGGAAGGAACGGCCCGCCCCGAATACGGAAGAGCGGTGGATATTGTCACCAAGGCCGCGATTCGCGAAATGATAATACCCGCACTTCTTCCTGTGGTTGTTCCGATACTTGTCGGATTCACCCTGGGACCAAAAGCTCTTGGCGGGCTTCTGGTCGGCTCAATCATCACATGTCTATATGTCGCCATATCTATGACTACAGGAGGCGCTGCATGAGATAATGCTAAAAAATACATAGAGGAAGGAAACTACGGCGGCAAGGGTTCGTTTGCGCATCAAGCCGCAGTAACCGGCGATACGGTTGGAGACCCTTATAAAGACACTGCCGGCCCGGCGATAAACCCTATGATTAAAATTGTAAATATTGTTGCGCTGCTGATAACGAGATTGTTATAAATAAAAATTGATAGAAGTTTAACAGAAGCCATCAAGAGTTCAATAGATTAATCTATTGAACTCTTGATATTCAAGGCCGGAAAGAAGCGGGGTATTCTTGCAGAGAAACAAATAAAAAAAGCTGCCTCAAAAGAGGCGGCTGGCTATGAGTTATTTACCAAGAACCGTTGCGACTTCCAAAACTCAGCAAGAGTTACCGGCGCTAAATCCAGAAATGCATCTTCCGGGACGGTTATTCCTCCAGTGAATTCGACCCGTAGCCCGATCTCTGTGGGAAAGACGGTATAGCCATTCTCCAGAAGCTCGCGCACTTCGTCGGGGATTGTCTCATACTGCGTTTGCCCCCGGCGAGTTCGTTTCAGCGCATAAATGATAGTGGAGCCTGGGTAGCCCTGCGTCGTTCCCGTAGGAAGCATCGGGAAAAAGAGTACCGTCCACCAGCCGCCGTCGTTCATGCGAAATCGTGCAGTGAAGCGCGCCGGCCGATATCCATCCTGAATAGGGGCGTACACAAATCCGCTGATTTCGTGGAGTACCCGCTGCGAGGCAACCGTCGGAGCAGTGAATACTTTCCCGATCACCGGAATGCTTCCGACGATCTTCTTGTGCAGCCACGATCCCCATACCGTTGCTTTAGCCCTCCCGATGCTGTAGATAAGAACGACAGAGAGCACGAATCCGGCAACCGGCACATCCCGCGACCACAGAGGTTGAAAAAGGATGCCATCCCAAATGCTGTCGCCGTATTCAATGATGAAGCGCAAAAACTTATAAAAGAGAAAAAGTGGAAGGACAAGTATGCAGCCATCTAAAAAATACCACGCATGCTTCTTAATGTACGTTACTGTTTTTTCTTTCTTTGTCTCCCCTTCTCGTTTCCCGTCCATTTTTCCTCTCCTTGCCAAAGATCAAAACCACTATGAACTATAGTACCACACCTCTTCCCAAATCGGAAATTGAGCTTACGGTAACAATAGAGCCGCAGGAATTTGAACATTTCCAGAAAAGGGTCGTTGCCGAAGCAGTGACCAGCTCAGAAATTGACGGCTTTCGCAAAGGAAAAGCGCCCGCGGAACTCGTCAAGAAAAAAACAGGCGAATCCAAAATTCTGGAACGCGCATCTGTCCTTGCCGTGGAAGACACTTATCCGAAAATCATCAAGGAACTTGAGGAAAAAGATGCTAATTTTGAGCCTATAGGCCAGCCGAGAGTGCACGTGACAAAACTGGTTGCCGGCGGAGAGCTTGAGTACAAAGCGCGGCTTTCAATTCTTCCGGAGTTAACTCTCCCGAACTATAAAAAAGTTGCAGAAGATATTTTTGGAGAAAAACATGCGGCGGAAGCAGGCGAGAAAGAAGTAGAGAAAGCGCTGGATTGGCTTAGGAATTCCCGCGCCAAAGAGATTACCGTCACAAGGCCTGCTCAAAAGGGAGACAGGGTTGAAGTTGATTTTGAAGCCAAAGTCGGAGGAGTGACCCTTGAGAACGGCAGTTCTAAAAATCATCCTCTGACCATCGGCGAAGGAAAGTTCATGCCCGGATTTGAGGAGGAGATCGTTGGAATGAAAACGGATGAAACAAAAACATTTTCAGTTACCGCGCCAAGCGACTATGCCGAAGCAGGGCTCAGGGGCAAGACAATTGATTTTTCCGTAACGGCGCGGCTGGTGCAGGAACGGATAATACCCGAGCTGACGGATGATTTTGCTCAAGGTGTGGGCAAATTTGAAAATATCGCGGGACTCAGGAAAAGCATCCGCGACGGAATTCTTGCCGAAAAAGAAGAAAAAGAACGTGACCGATTGCGAATAAAAACAGCCGAGACCCTGGCCGAAAAAACGGCTCTTGAATTGCCGGAGCTTCTGATTGACAGAGAGCTTGCTAAAATGACTGCGGAGTTAAAGTCTGGGGTTGAACGGATGAGAATGGGGTGGAACGATTATCTGGCAAATCTAAAAAAGAGCGAGGAAGAGCTTAAAAAAGAATGGCGTCATGACGCAGAACGCAGAGTAAAAATTGCGTTAGTCCTCCGCCAAATCGCCAAAGCCGAAAAAATAGAGCCTACTCAAAAAGAAGTCCAGGAAGCCACAAACCATACGATTGCGCGCCTTGGTATTGACGGGGAGGAGCTCAAAAAGATTGACCGCGAGACGTTTTTGGAGTACAATACGACTATCGCGAGAAACGAGAAGGTGTTCAGGTTTTTACTGCATGAATAAAGAAAAAATAATTTTTAATGTTGATACTACTAAAGAAGGACTCTCGTTTGAAGCCGAAACTTTTTTCAATACATTAGAGGGAAAGCTTCGTCGTGGGGAGTCCCCTCATCACCCGGTATTGCTGCAGGACTTTGGCAGGAAGGAACGCATCATTAAGCGCAACCTAATATTGCCACGCCTTGAAGAATTAGACGAAATGGTTGCAGCTATTGATTCGTTAAAAAAAATTAAGCCCCAAATTTTTAGTTATAAAATTCCTGAGTCTAAAATTTTAGCCGGTTGGCTTCGGGGCGTGGCCGGTATTTTTTCTAAACTTAATCGAATGAATAATCCAAGAATTGTTTTTGAATATCCGAGAAGAAATAATTATAGATTTTGGATGGCTGGTTGGGTCACTAAAGAAAATGGGGCTGACGAGAAGGAAAATTCCATAATACATATCAACCTGCCCTACGCCGGAAAAATAACCGGCGGAAAAGATATTATTTCAACTTTAATTCACGAGTGGCTTCATCATTTTTTTGACGAGCTTGAGTTAAAAGAATTAACTGATGCCGGTAGAGCCATTGACGAAGATCACACGGAGCAGTTTGCTTCGATTGAAAAGAAAATTGGTCTTGTCCCAACGATGCCCTATGGTCAAGGAGTTCCTCCCCCTAGGCGAAAAAACGAAAGATATTGATAGTTGAAAAAGCAGCACGGATATGCTATCTTTAATTTAATTACAAAGCCGGGTGAAGGAAAAAAGCTTAAAAAACCTGGCATGATCCGAATCTACATGCGCCCGAATGTCACGAACTAATTCACTCTCGGCACTCGGAGTTCATATAGTTCAAGTTTTATGAAAAATCCATTTGAGTTTCTTAAAGGTATATCCGGCGAGAAAGCTAAGGAAAAAGAAAAGAAACGGATCGACTACAAAGAAGTAAAGGATCACAATGGCCGCATTGTAGAACGAGGTTGGGTTGACGAAAGCCTCGGGCAAGTGAGGGAATCATTTAAATACGATATTGATGGTTTAATTGTAGAGGGACAAAGGGGCGTGAGCGGAAAAGAATTTAAGGCCGGAGAATACAAAACCATGCTGCACAGATCCGCCGTCGGGTTTAGGGTCCAGTATGACAAGGGATTGATCCGAGGAACAGAAATACGAGGTTCATTCGACACTATGGATAAAGCAAACCATGTAGATGAGTTTACTCGAATCATTGGGCACGGTGGAGAAGCAACCGATGAATTACATTATTATGAGAACCGACAACGCTGGACACGAAGAGCAGTGTATGACCTTGCCGGAACTAAACAAACCGGTGAAGTCCAAAAAACAATTATGCTCAATCGAGAAGGCGATCCTGATTGGGGAAGGCCGTCAAAAAAGGCGGTTATAAAAGTCCCCCGCGAAAAAGTGTTTAGTGGAAAGGACGACTCAATACAGCTTAGTTACAAACATCCTGACGATATTCCGCCTTATTACTTTGTGAACGCCCTACAAGAAATGAGGGACGAAAGAATAAGAGCTAAAATATAAACAATTGAAAACTATGCCTACTATTACAATTCCTAAAACATTACATGAAAAAGAAAAACTTGTCGCCGTGCCTCAAAAAACCTACGAGGAATTTTTAGAATGGCAACGAAAAATAAAGTCGGCACGGACCTTTAAACCGACTAAAGCTGAATTGCGGAAACTTGAGCGCGCAAGAAAGGATTTCAAAGAAGGTAAATATGTTGGATGGGAAGAATTAAAACATGAGTTGGCGCATTTACGTAAGAGATAAAGCAAGTAAACAGCTAAAAAGGCTGCCAGCAGACTATATAACTCGTATTGAACGGGCCGTCAACGAACTGGCTGCTAACCCGTTTACTGGCGATATAGAAAAAATGGAAGGAAAAGATGAGGTGTGGCGCAGACGAATCGGTGCATACCGAATAAAATACGAAATTTCTTTCCGGGAAAAAATGATCAACATTTTTGAGATTGAACGTCGTACCTCAAGCACATATTAAAGTTATGGACGATGATCTCTACAATCAAATATTGATCCCCACGGTCATTGAAAAAACCGCTCTTGGCGAGCGGGCTTACGATATTTATTCGCGCCTCCTGAAAGACCGCATTATTATGCTGGGGACGCCCATTGTTGATCAAGTGGCAAATGCAATTATTGCCCAGCTTTTGTTTCTTGATTCCGAGGACTCCAAAGACGACATCAAGCTCTACATCAACTCTCCCGGCGGCTCGGTGCCGGCCACTCTTGCAATTTACGATACTATGCAATATTTGAAGCATGATATTTCGACCATTTGCATCGGCATGGCAGCATCCGGCGCCGCACTGCTCCTTGCCGCGGGTACTAAAGGCAAGCGCTTTTCACTCCCCAACTCCGAAGTCCTTATTCATCAGGTTATGGCCGGCGGCATTGAAGGACAGGCAGTGGAAATTGAGATTGCCTCGCGCCACATCCTTCGGCTAAAACAGAAGTTAAACGAAATCCTTGCTAAACATAC
>CAZDKA010000032.1:0-4415 GCA_964505815.1 uncultured Candidatus Saccharibacteria bacterium
CGTTTGTAGAATAATCGCCGTGCGCCGTATTTTCCGGAACTTCAACAGAAAAATCGGAAATTTTTGTTCCCGGCGCGACTTTTTGTATTGCCGCAAGAATATTTTTTTTGATTTCATCGCGGAGCATACATGTTCAATCTATCAAAAATTAAGCCAAAATTGAACTGCCCGGCAGCAAGCTGCCGAGATTCTATATTGTAGAACCCCATCACCAATTTTGCGAGGTAGTAGATGAGCGAAGCGCTTCGCCCATAGCGGGATGTGCCTATTCGGCACGCGCACTTCGCGGTCAACATCCGTGGCTGTCTATTCTCGGCGTTTTTCAACATACAGAGGCAAAGTTGGTGAGGGATTATTTGTTCGTAGCTGCCATTCATCCGCGCTGCAAGCGGCGCGGTATTCTGGCAGACGAACAAATAAAAAGTCCCGCAGCGCGGGACTCACTTTACTATAATCGTGCCGATTAACTCCGGCTTCAAATGATCATGATAGGTCCAGATGCCGGCGTGAGTGAAGGTAAACGAGTAGGACTCGCTGGGCCGAACGACATTGCAGGCGTCAAACTTGCTCCCTATGCATCCACTTTTTTCGGGATAGATGGCATGGGTTGGATGGACATCAGAGGCCGGCCAGTGAAGCTCGGTGCCTTTATTCACCCAGGCCACGCTCTGACCCTTCTGGATCACAAGCGCTTTCGGCCAAAAGCCGCCTTCGTTCATCTCGACAATGTGGTCAGTTTTTTTGTTTCCGACGGGGGGTGGAGCGACCGGGGCTGGTTCAGGAGTTCCAGGTTTTTCTGCCGGAGGACTCTGACAGGCGGCTGCCACAAGAATAAGTATGACAAGAAGTGTTCGCGGTAGAGACCAGGATCGTTTCACGACCGACCTCCTTTTTCTAGAATTTTTAAAGAAACCGCATCTGCATTTATCGCATAAAAAGAAGCGCGTGTCAATACGCGCCTTGCGTCATTTAATTCTTGCCCACTCACCGGCATAGACAGGGTTCGGAGGAAACTTGCCAGTGTCGGGATTGCCAGCATATCCTTTATCGGACCAGGCCCGATACGGAACACCATTCCTGAAAATCCAAAGCTCTACAAACTTTCCCTGATGAGCAACAAGTAGGTAATCGTAGCTATCCGATCCCGCCTTGGCTTTTGCTTCGAAAAGTAGGACAAAAATGGTTTTGTCATCCTCGGTCTTGGCAGCAACCCAGTTCTCAACCACGAAATCCCAGACGAGGTTGACCTCAAGAAGAGGATCACGCGGCAGTAAGGATTTCGAACGGTTTGGATCGGGTGGAAAGACGCTTTCCTTTTCGGGAGGGACGACATGCATCGGTTCGCTCGCCGGCAGCCAAAAAATCAACGCTACAAAGAATACGATAAGACAGACAATAACGTACTTGGTCCATTGTCCGCCAGTTCGAGTCATCTTCGCACCTCCATCCGGTTCTTCTTTAGAAAAGAACGAAAACTGTATACACTTTTAGCATATGGCGACCTATGCTGTCAACCGCAGAGCGTTTTTTGATTACGACATCCTCAAAACATACGAGGCCGGTATTGAACTTTTTGGATTTGAGGTGAAAGCAATCAAGGCGGGACGCATAAATCTTGCCGGAGCGTATGTGGTGATAAAAAATAATGAAGCGCGCCTCCTGAACGCAGCCATCGCGCCGTATCAGGTCAAAAACACTCCCACCGGCTATGACGAGATGCGTTCCAGGCGCCTGCTGCTGCACAAAGCCGAAATTAAAGAACTCATCGGAAAATCTGCGCAAAAAGGGTTGACTTTGGTCCCGCTTCGGGTGTATAGTAAGAAATCGCTAGTTAAACTAGAGTTCGCAATCGCGCGCCACAAGAAAAAACACGACAAACGGGAAACGATAAAGGCGCGAGAAGCAGAACGAGAAATCGCTCGCCATGCGAGCTAACTAACAACTAACGACTAACCACAAACGACACTCGTTGTAAGTTGTAGGTTGTGAGTTGTAAGTTGCATAGAGTGCGGGGGTGACAGGCCTCGACAGGTCGTTGAAAGCATCAAAATCAGGCGGAAGACGCAGGGTAACTTCCTAAAAGATTCCTTGCAACAATAAGTGCAAACTTATTTGGAAAGATAGGCCGCGGGCTCGCATCATTATTTGATGGCGGTGTCCCGGGACTTGTCCCAGCTTACGCCTAACTAGGCATAAGCCATTCGCCTGCCAAAGCTTGTGCGGCAGATCGCGAGTGTCATACTTCAAGCTTGGTCCGCTAAATATCCGAGTTTACCGGACGACAAACATCGGAAAGGATCATAGGTTTTTTGCCGAGTTATAAGCCGTTGATCCTCTCATCAACTCGGCTATGTCTGTAGAAATTTTGATGCCATACGGTCTGGACGCCGGTTCAATTCCGACCACCTCCATTTAATAAGTTATGATAAGTTATGATAGTGTACGCTAAATAGCCGCTTAAATAGCGGGTGTTTTTGATATTGACACGATAATTTATTTATGCTATCATAATAGCACAGTTCCAAATGTCACCGAGCGGTGCTCCGTTGGGGAGCATTGTCTGGTCGGTGCCGAAACAACAAAAAACATCAAGGAGGAAAGGGAATGAAAGTCGCAGGAGCGGTCATCGGAATTCTGGTCGCTGTTCTCGCGCTCACGTGGATCGTGCAAGGCAACGACTTCTTCATGTTCAAGGTCTTCGCGCCGGCCTATGAGCAGGTGCGACGCGACACCTTCGAACAGTCGAAGGCGTACAACCAGGGCATGATCCAGGAGTTGCAGAACATGCAGTTCGAGTACGCGAAGGCGACGCCCGAACAGAAGGAGGCGCTCGCGTCAGTCATCCTGCATCGCGCGGCTGACTTCAACCTCGACCAACCCCAGGTGCCGGCCGACCTGCGAGCGTTCATCGCGCAACTCAAGCGCGAGCGCACGCAGGCGCGGTAACGACACCAACAAGGAGGCCAGACCATGAAGCGATTCGGTCCAATGGCGATTGCGGTGTTTCTCCTCGTGGGATGCGAGGCGGGGACGCCAACCAGCGACCAGGTTCAGCGCCAGCAGTCGGAGCAGCTTCTCGCGGAGGGTACGTCGCAGGTAGGCATGCCAGCCATCAAGAACTTTCGCGAGCGCAAGCTCCTGAAGGACATCCTGGAGATGCGCGACCAGAAGGGTTTGTTGACGTACACCTACCTCTGGAGCGACATGCAGGGGAAGCTCGTCTTCTTCTGCAACTCGATCGGATACGGCATCCCGTACGCCACCCAGTTCACGAATCCGCAGAAGATCGAGTCGTCAGGCCACAACTACGGCTACGCCATCCTGCCGCAGGCCGATCCAAACGGCCTCTTCTCGCCGGCATCGGCGGAAGGAACCTGGGTGATATGCAAGGACCCGAACGGCAAGGACACGCGGCCGGTCTACATCGAGCCACGGATCATCGTCTCGCAGTTCAAGCTGCACTAACGCCACGCAACGTGGCGACAACAAAGGGCATGTGTAGGAGAAATTCTGCACATGCCCTGTTTTTTATACCGGGACAATCTCTAGCAGACTAGTGTCAAATTTTTCAAAAATTATCATCGTTGACTTTCTGAGATAAACCGGGGTATATTTGCGGTAGTCGAATAAATTATTTTCTAAACCAAAGACAAGCTATCCAACGCCGTTACCGCATCAATCAGCAAATACGGGTTTCGCCGGTCAGGGTCGTTGACGACAAGGGCCAGGTCGGCGTCATGCCCATTGAAGAAGCGCTGAAAACCGCTCAGGGGCGGGGGCTTGACCTAATTGAGATTGCGCCGACGGCAAACCCGCCGGTTGTGAAAATCGCCGATTTCGGCAAGTTTCGCTACGAACGCGAACGCGGCGAGAGAGAACGCAAAGGCAAACAGAAAGAAACCGAAACCAAAATGCTGAAAATCGGCTACAAAACCGGCGCGCATGACCTGAATCGAAGCGCCGGGCAGGCCAAAAAGTTTTTAGAGCAAAAAAATAAAGTGAGAATTAACATGATGTTGAGAGGCCGCGAAAAGGCCCATCGCGATTTCGCAAAAAAACGCTTTGAAGAATTTTTGGCGCTTATCCCCGGGCACGCGATGGATTCCCCCATCAAGTCAACCCCGCAGGGATTCACCGTAACCATTCATCCGGAATAAAAAATTGTGCGCGCCCCGCCCTAATTTTACAAGGCGGGTCGGGGCGATCCGCTTCGCCCAATAAGGGATGACCTGTTCGGTCACGCGGATCGCAAATATATAACGAGCCGTCTTCTGAATAGAAATTATCCAACTTATTAAGCGTAAAATTAGAGCGGGGTTGCATCTTTGTAGCTCCTCGCTCTGCTCGTAGACAAAGATGCAAAAACCCAACAAATCTATTTTAAAAAGAGTAAAAATTACAAAGACTGGAAAACT
>CAZDKA010000032.1:4515-10828 GCA_964505815.1 uncultured Candidatus Saccharibacteria bacterium
AAAAACCCAACAAATCTATTTTAAAAAGAGTAAAAATTACAAAGACTGGAAAACTTATCCGGAGGAAAGCCCGCGTGAACCACTTCAACGCCAAAGAGTCGCGCAAAGTCCAGCGCCGCCACTCGAAAAGGGTGGTAATGTCCGGAACATACGAAAAAATGTTTCGCCGCTACCTCGCGGCGTAACCAATAACTAACAACCAACGACTAACAACATAATTCGTCGTGTGTTGTAAGTTGTTAGTTGCGAAGTATATGACACGAGTCAAACGGGGCGTTCTGGCCCACAAAAAACGCGAGCGCCTGCTAAGAGAAGTAAGAGGCTTCAAGTGGGGCAGAAAATCAAAAGAGCGGTCTGCGCGAGAGGCCCTTCTTCACAAATGGACTTATCAATTCAGATCGCGCAAATTAAAAAAGCGCGACTTCCGCAGGCTCTGGAACGTTCAGATCAATGCTGAAGCGCGCGTCCACGGAATTCCTTATAGCAAATTTATCTACGGCCTCAAAAAGAAAAATATAGAACTTGATAGAAAAATTCTCGCTGAGATTGCCGAACGCCATCCTTCTGTTTTTGCAAAAATAGTAGAAGCGATAAAATAAAAAACTCCGGCATTGCCAGGGTTTTTCATTTCCGCGCCCAAAAAATAGAAAGTAAAAATACACCAACACCCAAAAGGATAATCGTTGGACCAGGAAGAAAATGGAGGATCTCTGCAGTTGCAACCCCGCCAACGGCTATTAATCCGCCAAGGATCGTCGAGAGAACCATGTAGCCGGCCATGCTCCGCGAAATATTTTTGGCGGCGGCGGCGGGAATAATGGTCAAGGCGCCCATAAGGAGCGTCCCGACCAGTTTTATTCCCAGGGCAACTGCAAAAGAAAATATAATAAAAAGCAAAAGGCCGCGCTCGACCCCAGCGTGGATTTTCGAGAATTCGGGAGAGACAATAGCAAAAAGAAAGCGCCGCGCAAGAAAAAACGTAAGGAAAGTAAGCGCGGCTGCGCTCGTCAAGACCAGAACTAACACCGGCGCCGGAAAAAGGGGAAATGCTCCAAATAACGACTCGAGAATTTCGGTATCGGGAATGGTAAGAATTCCGATGGCAAGACTTGCGGCAAAAAGAAGTCCGACAATCGCCTCGGTGGGAAGTTTCGTTTTTCCTTCAAGCCACCAAACCAGAACCGCAGCACCCAAAAGAAATGTAGTAACACCCCAAAAAGGATCAATGCTATAACTTAGTGCCAGTGCAATTCCGGGAAGTGCTACATGCGATAACGCATCGCCGACAAGGGCAAGGCGCTTTAAAATAACAAATGCGCCTATTGCTCCGGAAGATGCGCCAACCGCAAGCGCAATCAATACGGATTGTGTAAGATAAAATTCCATAGAATTCTTACATGCGCGATACTTCGAGGTGATGATAAAACCCGCCCTCGCCGTACACTTTGGCAAGCTCTTGGGGGCTCAAAACTTCGCGAGGCGGGCCATGACAAATCATTCGCTTATTGAGGCACAAAACATTTTCTGCATAGCGATATATCACATTAAGATCATGAGAGATCAAGAGAATGGTTGTGCCGCGCTCATCCTGCAGCCGATGAATAAGATTATAAATCGTCTCCTCGGCCCCCACATCAATGCCCGCAGTTGGCTCGTCAAAAAGAAGAACGTCCGGGTGGTCGAGCATGGCCCAGGAAATCAATATGCGCTGGAATTGGCCCGTCGAGAGTTCACTCACCGCCTTAGATAAAATATCGGAAGAAAGACCAACGAGGCGAAGTTCGTGTTGCAGATGATCAATAAATTTCTCTGATGGGAACCAGAAGCGCGGCGATTTGAGAAGAAAGAATTCTCGAACAGTTATAGGAACCGAGCGATCAACAAAAAATTTCTGCGGCACGTAGCCAATGCGAATGCCGTCTTGCCAACGAATGTCTCCTCGATACGGCAAAAGCCCGAGGAGTGCGCGAAATAGCACCGTCTTTCCGGCGCCATTCGGGCCAATCACGACGAGCGCCTCGCCATTCTTTACGTCAAATGAAATATCCCGAAGAATTTCTTCGGAATCAAGAACGACGGAAAGATTTTTTACTTCAAGCAGTGTATCTTTTTCCACGGGAATCCACATCGAGCTAAACTTTATCACTTGCTTATTCTAATGTTCTTAAGAACATTAGAATAAGCAACGCGGTTATTAAGGATTATTTTAACTCCTTCTCGGCGAAGGATTTTTATTTTTTCTCTTGTGCCTCTCGCAAAACCGCCCACCGAGCCGTCAGATCGAATAACTCGATGGCAAGGTACGCTTTTGTGGGAATTTTTGTTCAGCGCATTGCCGACCGCGCGCGCTGCCCGCGGTCTGCCAACCGAGCGCGCGACCGCCGCATATGTTGCCACCTTGCCTTCAGGGATCTGTCGAGCGGCCAAGAAAACAAGTGCCTGAAAATCTTTACTGCTGGCGGCGTGTGATGTGGGCATAAGCGTTTCTAATGATTTTTTTGGAATTCTTGAACTTGGAAATGGCGATGGCTTCTTTCGGCAAAAACCAGCCGAAGCCCTCATGTTCTTCGGAGACATCAATTTTATGCTTCCTTGTTTCCACCAGATAGAAAATGACGATTTTGAATATCGGCCGCTTCTCTCTTAAAAAGAAATACTTGTCGGTGATACGAAAGCCCGGGATCACGCGCATCTCTTTCCTGGAAATCCCCGTCTCTTCTTCCACTTCCCGCAAAAACGTCTGGAAAGACCGCTCGCCTTTTTCAATTTTACCCTTTGGAAAATTCCAATAGCCCCTGCCGTGATACAACAAAAGAAATTTTATCAGCTTTCCCTCGCGTCGGAAAATAATTGCGCCAGCGGATATTTCTCGCTCGGTTTTGGCCATCACCACAAAGCATAACGCATTCTAACCAAAGCCGAAAGGTCAAATCTTGACATCTTTTGTATAGCTTACTACGCTTAAAAAGTTCGTTAAAAACTTTCCAAAAGGAGGCTCAAATGAAACGAGTTATTGCCATTTTTGCAGCTTTTCTCATGCTCCTCCCAACCGCTGCGCTCGCTACTATGCACCCTTATGAGAAGGCATTCACCGAGCAGCGCGTTGACTGCCGCATGGGGGATTTACGAGTTGTGGATGCCTATAGAACTTTTGCGCCTGATATACGTGAACTCATTATCGTCTGGGAGCATATCCCTTCAAAGACACAGTTTATCATGCTGCAACGACCGGCTTCTCTGCTGATCTTTTACGTTGTTAAGAGTGGCAATGCAGAGAAAATAGGCGGCTATAAAGTATTTTTAAGCGAAGCAAGAAAGTACTTCGGAAACCTGGACGAGAAACTAGAGTTAGTTGGCCGTTCTTGTTCTCGCCCACAGAAATGAAGAACCCAAAACAAAGGAGGGCTCAAATGAAACCGGAAGTGTTCGGAATGATGATAGATCGTTTCAGCGCCAAAATTAATGCAGGAGGGTTTTGCTCAGCAATCGCCCTCGCACTACAAGCCAAGTTGCCAGGCAGCGTTTCCGGTAAAGAACTGCAGGCCGCATATATTGTGCATTTGGTATACCAAAGGAAAGTGAAACCGCAGAAATTAGCAATTCCTAGTCTTACTTCTGAGGTTTGGATGTGTAGAACAAAGGCACGCAAGGCTTTGGATTTTGGACTAAAGTTACTAAGCGCAATTCAAAAAGGAGACGACAAGCTTGTAGCTTTGAAGAAGAATTATCGGCGGAAGAGCACAGGTTCTTTGATCAGTGTCTCGAAAAAGCCGAAAGAGAAAGAGAGTAAAAACTGATCGAGCGGATTAACTTCCGCTTTTTTCAATTTTTGTCTAAATTTATTTTTACGAATTGTAGTCACAAACTAATGCTATAGCGTTAGTTTGTGACTGTGAAAAAATACACAAACGAAATACTTCGATACATCGATGTATCGAAGCGTTACTTTTATTTAAGAAATGAGAGCATCTTCTCAAGCGGCCAGGCATTGATAACATCACTTTTCGTTGCCCAACCGCGCCTTGCTTGCGCAATGCCGATTTCCAAAAATTTGAAGTGCTGAACGGAATGCGCATCGGAATCAATAGACATTTTTACCCCGGACTCCACGCATTTACGAATATATTCATCTTTGATATCAAGGCGATCCGGATAAGCGTCAATTTCTAAGACGGTTCCAGTGCGTTTGGCCGCCTTAATAATTTCGTCTATATCAAGGACGGCCGGCTCGCGGCGGTTAATAACTCTGGTAGTCAAATGAAAGATAATATCAACATGCGGATTTTCCATGGCGCGAATAATTCGCTTGGTTTGCTCCGCGGCCGATAAGTTAAAGTGGCTGTGAACCGCAGCGCCCACAACATCAAGCTTGGCAAGGGTCTTATCGTCAATATCCAGTGTGCCGTCCTTGCCGATATTTACTTCGGCTCCTTTAAGAATTCTGAATGCTGAATACTGAATGCTGAACTTTTTGTTGATGCGGTCAATTTCCTGCATTTGCCGGAGGAGTTTTTTTTCATCAGCGCCGCCGGTCATGGCAAGAGAACGAGTGTGATCAGTAATTGCGATATATTGAAGTCCGACTTCCATAGCAGCTCGGGCCATGGTTTCAATAGAATCCGCGCCGTCAGTCCAGTTAGTCTGAATCTGTAAGTCACCTTTTAAGTCTTCGTACCCAATGAGTTTCGGAAGTTTATTCTGCCGTGACGCTTCAATCTCGCCGGTATTTTCCCGCATCTCCGGTTCTATGTAACGAAGGCCTAGTTTTTCATAAATTTTCTCCTCGCTTCTTCCGGCAATCATCTTTTCTTTCCGCGTTGATCCGCGTTGCAATCCGCGTTTATCCGCGGCCTCGAAAAGGCCATACTCGTTAAGTTTCCAGCCCTTCTTTATAGCAATTTCGCGAATGGCAATGTTGTGATCTTTTGAACCAGTAAAATAGTTGAGTGCCGCACCGAACGATCCGTCGGGAACTACGCGGATATCGGCATCAAGCCCGTTTTTCAGCTTGACCATTGTTTTGGTCGGGCCGTGAGCGTATACGTGCGCAACCTGCGGCAAGCTGACAAAACGCTCCATCACTTTCTCCGGCCTCGCGGAAATAACAAGAACATCAATATCGCCAATGGTTTCTTTTCTTCGCCGTGTTGAGCCGGCGACTGCGACCCGTTTTACTTCAGGAAATCCTTGAATCATTTTTTCCATGGCCCGGACTTCGGGAAGAATAAAGCCGAGAATCGCTCGGCCTCCGGATTTTTTCAAAAATTCTATTCCGCGGAGGATCTTTTGTTCGGATTTTTCCCCGAAATGCGCGAGTTTGCGGATTTTCCCGGCTCTTGCGGCTTTTTCAAGGTCGACAAGATTACGGATACGAAGTTTCTGCCATAACACCTTAACCATCCTCGGCCCAACCCCCTCCACGGCAATTAATTCGGAAATGTTAACAGGAATCTTTTTTGTCAGCCGCTCGTATTCTTTGAAATGGCCTTTGGTTAAAAGCGCTTCTATGTGCTCGGCAATGCCCTTGCCCACGCCTGGAATTTTGGTGAGCGCTTTTACGCCGCCTTCGTTATAAATATCTTTTACCTCGCGATCTAGCGCCTCAATACCAAGCGCGGCTTTCTCATAAGCGCGCGGTTTGAACTCCACGCTCTCCATCTCGTATAACGCGGCCATCTCCAGAAGAATTTTTGCAACTTCCTTATTGGTCATGATTTTATTCTAACAAGATTGGGGCCGCCAAGGAATCGGCGGGCCGTTGATAAAACTACCTCCCTATGCTATGATCCTCGAGGTTATTTAAAATTTGAACGCGAGGAGGATGTTATGGGTATTTTATCTACCATAAGAGTCCTGGCCGGTCTTTTGGCGCTTATGTTTATTCTGATAGTGACGGGTCTGCCGGAGTGGATTCGGAAGGAAATGACCACACTCACTGTTGAAGTAAAAGGGGCCGTCGAGCTACAAAAAAGAGAGGGTGTCGTGCTCAAGCGGGTAAGAATCTCCGGAGAAAAAGAAAGTGTTCTCGATTCCCTTTACGAACATTATTACTATGCGGATAAGAGGCTTGCCCTTACTGAAAAACTCACAGGAAAAGTGTCTTTCCGCAATCTTCCCCGCCCTAGCACTTGGCAAGTATTGTTTGTCCGTAACAGAAAAGAAAAACCCATAGCTACGGTCACAATCCCGGAGCGCTGCGTTCATTTTGAGGCGGCCGTCAACGAAGAAGCTGGTCTTCTTTTTGCCGAATGCAAAAACAGCCTAATCCCGTAAATCGGGATTTTAGAACCATCCGGCGCGGGTCAAAATAAGC